>QKCN01000022.1 GCA_003245675.1 Bacteriovoracaceae bacterium
ACTCAATTATATTTCCTGGAAAAAGAATGGGCATTATGCCAAAACCTGGGGACTATCAATTGGCCTTCCTTTCTTTTCCATTTTTTAGCGCCAAAAGCATTCCAATAAGAATTGCCAAAATGGATAATCCTTTACGCAGCGTCAGTTGATCTCCAATAATCAACCAAGCAAGCATTGAAGCAAATACGGGTTGCAAAAAAATAAATAAAGCAACAAAATCAGAACTCATTTTACTTAAGGCCCAATTATTTAAAAAATAAGGGAGCAAAGTTGCACCAATAACGGCAAAAGCAAAACTTGCCCCAAACCAACCAATGTCAGTAGGACAAGCAAACAAAGATCCAGGGGCAAATAAGGAAATAGGAAGCAAGACAAGCCCCCCTGCTAAAAACAAAAAAGCACTTCCTTCCAAAGGAGAAATTTTTAAAAAGAATTCCCGCGATAATGAAATAAAAAGCCCTGTGACAAGGCAAGCAATTAAAATAAGAACATCTCCGCCAAACTGACTCCATTCAAGGCCAAATTGCTCTACATTTCTCAAAATTAAGACACCCAAAAAAGCAAAGAAAAAACCAACAAACTGAATCGCGTCCAATTGGGTTTTACCTCTTATCCAATTGCACAATATTGCAAATATCGGAATTGTCGTTGAAAGAATGGATGCATTGATGGCCGTTGTCATTTTTAGGCCACCAATAAATAAACCCTGCCCCAAAGAAAATCCCAATGAACCTAACCACAATGAATGAAGCAAAATCTTTCGCGACCACTGTAACTTTCGCCCGACAACTCTAAATATGGCAAACATAATGAGGGCAGAAATCAGAAGACGAATAGAAACAAAAAAAGCGGGGCTAAGGTTTTTAATGACATACTTGGAAGCCAAAAAATTTAGCCCAAACAGAAACTGAATAAAAATAAGTGCAGAATAAATTTTTGTCATAATCCACCCTGAGCATTGCGACAAAGCCTCTTGAGATGGTGATAAAAACAGCGCATCACCAAATGGTGAAAAGGAGCCTGAGTCACCTTATACAAGAAGGCGGGCAAACTCGGAACAAATCCATAAATTGCATTCAAGGCCAAGCTGGAAAGGACCCCACGAAATTCCAAATACCCTCCCGAATTGCGACTTTTTAAAATCCCTCCCACAATATGAAAACGCACACAAGAATATGCTCCTTCTAAATCAGCTTGGCGAAAGGAAAGTAAAACAGTTTTAAGTAAGGGCAGACGAAACTGAAAGCCACTATCATCTTCAGTAACCAAAATGGGAATCCACCAACTGCGCCCCACCCATCTAAAATATTCATGAGCAACAAATTCTAAATCTTTATGAGCAGGGAGAGGAAGACGTTGCACGCCAATTAAAGACTTCACATGATGCCGCCCTTTACTGAGAGTAAAATTATAAGGAGCAGCAGATTTGTTTTTTAAATGTTCCACTAATTCTCTGATACTATCATCAAGTGATTTTACCGACTCATCATGCTCAAGCAAATTCTGTCCATTTCTTGTCTTCAAACTAAAACGCAAACTTCCCACCAACGGTTTTACCAACTCATAAGGAGCCTTCGTTAATAGAGCAATCGATAAAGATGTTGCCCAGATCCATAAAAAAGGAACCTTCAGAAAAAACAATTTACGCTCTAAAAATTTACCAATCCTCCTCAGAAAATCTTCATAACTTAATTCTTCATCGCCGCGAATATCGATAATTTCCCCACACCACTTATCGTTCAAAATAGCCTGTTCTAACAATGAAATAACTCGTTTTAGAGGAACGGGAGAACTCACTGATTTCATCCAAGAATGAGTAAAAACAGCTGGTGCATGGAGAGCGAGGCGATAGGAAATCTGAAAAGAAGAACCACGCTCACCCAAAATAATAGGTGCTCGCAAAATAACTTGATCAAGCCCCAAAGAATTGATGACCTGTTCAACCTCCAAGCGACTGCGTAAGTGCCAAGATAACTTTGAATCAGGCAATTCAGGAATCATTCCTCCAAGGTAAATAATCTGCTTTACCCCATTTTTATGACAAGCTTCGGCAAAATTATGTGCCGCCAATAAATCAAAATCAGCAAAATGCCCCAAGCTAATCATGTGATTGGGAATCATGGAATGAATTAGAAAAATAGCAACATCAACTCCCTGTAAGGCCCGTAATGCCGATGGATAATAATAAAAATCAGCCTGGCGCCAATTTTCTTTATCTCGCTTATGCCGCGACAAACACACAACGTCATATTTTTCATTTTGTGATAGCCGCTGCTCTAAAGCCTCTCCCACAAAACCAGAAGCTCCAGTAATAGCGACACAAATTTTATTCTTATTTAATGCAGACATTTTAGGTCCTAGCTGGTTACAATTTCTATGACATATCCACGAGAGTATATGCCAAAAGAACTCAAATGAACAATGATCCAAACTTAGGGGTACATTTATGAGTGAAAGTAATGTCATTATAGTGGGGGCCGGTCCCGCCGGAATGAGCGCCGCAATTCAATTAACCAGAATGGGATATTCCGTAATTGTCTTTGAAAAAGCTGTTATCGGCGGACTTCTTAAAAATGCACGCCAAATTGATAACTATTTAGGGCTGCGAGCTCAATCAGGGAAACAACTTATTGATAAATTTAAGGAGCATTTAGAGCATTACCAAGTTCTTGTGATTCGAGAGAAAGTTTCTCTTGTCAATTATGAAGAGACAGAGGCTCGTTTCATTGTTCAGACTCCAACCCAACAATTTAAAAGCAAATATCTTATTATTGCTTCAGGAACAAATGCGCTTTCACATGATTTAGAAAAACAAATACCAAAAGAGTTACGAGGAATTGTTCACCATGAAGTACATCCGTTGTCCCAGTTACGCAACGAGAAGGTACTTATCATCGGTGGAGGTGATGCTGCTTTTGATTACGCATTAAACCTATCGGAAAACCAAAACGATGTCACAATTCTCCATAACACCACTCAACAGCGCTGCCTTGCTGAATTCAAAAACCAGGTTTTAGCACGGCCTGAGATTTCTATTTTGGCAGACTACGAAATAAGCGATATGCAAGCAACACCTGAAACAATGCCACCTGAAGCAACACTTGTTCTCCAAAAGGACGGGGGGACAACAACGCTTGAAAACATTAACCAAATCATTATCGCAATTGGTAGAATTCCCGAAAAAAGCTTTCTATCTCCTGACACAGCCTCCAAATGGGAAAAACTGGAAAAGAATAAACTATTATTCTGGGCCGGAGATGTAAAGGGAGGAAGAAACCGTCAAACGGCCATCGCTTGTGGAGATGGTATTAAAGCCGCATTAGAAATAGATAGAAAAGAAAGCGAAAACAATTAACAATCATTCAAAACAAAAAAAAAGCCCCTCTACAGAGGGGCCTTTTTTTATTAAAGTCGAAAAAACACCTAACTCCACTTAACCATATTTGCAACAAAAGGTGTTGCAATTTTATCATGACCAGGAAGAATACGAACAGCATATCCATAGTGCCCACCATGAGTACAGTTGATCATGGTTTTAAAGCTCGTTAAATCACCGTTCTTGCCAATATATTCCATCCTTTCACGTAGTTGATGAGTAATATGCTCACCAGAATCAAGCACCCCGTGAACCACTTCAACAATAATATCTTCGTCTTGAAGTTTTCCAAGCTTTAATTTAGCCTCAATCTCAACTTCAGAACCCTTGTAGAAGAATTCCTTAGCCGGAGTACACACTTCGACAATAGAAAGAGCGTCCCAATTTTTTTCGATCTTCTCTCTCCACTGTGCCAAGTCTTTGGCGATTTTGTTATTGGAATCGATCAATTCCTTACCCAGTTTTTCAGCAGGTTGATAATACTGTTCAATATAATCGACCAACATGCGATGAGCATTAAAGCCTTCACCACAAGAATGGATTGTATTTTTCATCATCTCAATCCACTGAAGAGGAAGTCCATCTTCATCTTGGTCATAGTACATAGGAATGACTTCATTTTCGAGCAAGCGATAAAGCAAAGCGGATTCAATCTCATCACGATTGTCTTCATCCTCATACTCTTCGCCGTTACCAATTGCCCAACCATTTTTATTATTGAAACCTTCATCCCACCATCCATCAAGAACAGAAAGATTCAATGCTCCATTCATGGCCGCTTTCATACCAGAAGTACCAGATGCTTCAAGAGGACGAATAGGGTTGTTCAACCAAACATCCACTCCTTGAACGAGGTAACGAGCAATATCAATATCGTAATCTTCAACAAAGATAATACGATTTTTGAATTCCTTTCCTGCAGCATCATTAACAATTTTTTGAATGATTGCTTTGCCGGCATTGTCTGCGGGGTGAGCTTTACCAGCAAAAAGAATTTGCACAGGACGCTGATCATTTCCAATAATTTTCTTAAGACGCTCAATATCTTTGAAAAGGAAATTCCCACGTTTGTAAGGAGCAAAACGACGTGCAAAACCAATAGTCAATGCATTTGGATCCAAAATATCATCAACCTTAGAAAGCTCTTTGGCACTACCTTTGCGACGGATAAAC
The DNA here is from genome assembly GCA_003245675.1 of Bacteriovoracaceae bacterium. Classification (GTDB taxonomy): domain Bacteria; phylum Bdellovibrionota; class Bacteriovoracia; order Bacteriovoracales; family Bacteriovoracaceae; genus SZUA-425. Next base: position 4,550 of record QKCN01000022.1, read on the forward strand.
TGCTTACGCAATCTATTGCGCACAAAATCCACAAGCTCTTCCTTGCGACGCATGTGAGATTGCCACAACTCTTTAGAAGGAATCTTGTTAACAATTTTCCACGCTGTAAAGTCGGCAATTTCACGAACATAAGGAGTCGTTAGGTATTTATTGAAAAGACCTTCCATCCCCTTAGACAACCAAGTTGAAGTATGAACACCATTGGTTACATAACCAATTGGAACTTCAGGAACAGGAACGAGGTTGTAGAGTTTCTTCCACATGTCTTGAGAAACTTCGCCATGAAGCTTAGAAACACCATTGGCAAAACTAGAAAATTTAAGGGCTAAAATGGTCAAACAAAAATCTTCTTCATCATCCTTGGGATCTTCTCTTCCCCAAGTCATGAAGTCAGACCAAGGAACCCCAAGAACTTCTGTTACATAGCTGTAAAGATATTTTTTCACCAAAGAGGGATCAAATCTTTCATTACCAGCTGGAACAGGTGTGTGATTCGTGAAAACACTTGTCGCCTGAATAATTTCTTTCGCTTCCTTAATTGTTAGCTTTTGCTCTGTCATCAAATTATGCAATCTTTCCAAAGTCAAGAAAGCAGAGTGCCCTTCATTGATGTGATAAACTTCAGGAGCATATCCCAAAGCTTTAAGCGCTCTAATCCCACCCATACCAAGAAGTATTTCTTGACGGATACGAGTATCACGATCACCGTCGTAAAGACGCTTTGTAATATCGCGATGCTGAGGAAGATTCATAGGAAGGTTAGTATCAAGGAGGTGCAATTTATTGCGTCCTACATGAACAGTCCAAACTTGGAAGAAAACATCATCTCCACCAAGATTCATATTCAAAATAATAGGCTTATCGTTTTCATCTTTTTCTAGATGAACAGGCATAGAGAACCAATCATTTTCAGGATACATTTCTTGTTGAAGACCATCTTCGTTAATACCTTGACGGAAATAGCCTTGACGATACATCAAACCAACAGCAACAAGCGGAATTCCCAAGTCACTAGCAGATTTTAAGTGGTCACCAGCAAGAACCCCCAAACCACCTGAATAGATAGGAAGAGATTCATGCATACCAAATTCACAACAAAAATAAGCAACCTTACTCTTTTCACGAGTTTCATTATAAGTGTCTTCATACCAAGTTTTACTTGAGAGATAGCGCTTAAATGCAGCGTGAACAGCTTCGACTTCCGCAACATAGTCCTCGTCTTGGGCAGCTTGCTCTAACTTTTCTTGTGAAATGTTACAAAGCATTACCAAAGGACTTTTATGAGACTTGTGCCAGAGATCTAGATCTAAAGTTCTAAAAAGCTGACGCGCATCCCAATTCCAAGAAAACCACATATTGTAAGCAATATCCAATAGAGGCTTGAGCTTGGGAGGGGTTGTCGGTAACACAGTAAAGGAATGAAACTTCATAAAATTAACTCCTCGCAAAAATTAGCGGCCGTTGTTCTCGGCCCGTTCCTTTATATCACTTAAGATATTTATACATACCATATAAGCTTCGTAAGGGGATTCAAAAGGACTAAAAAACCTGCGATCCCACCCTCTTTCAAAGCGCTTAGTACAAGCATAGTGATAGTGATCAGAAGATAAAACCTTCCGCCAGCTATCTAAGAGCTTTTTGTTTGCTTTTTCTTTTAACAGGTTCTCGAGAGAATACGAAAAATCTAACAATTTGTCTTGGAGCGGGTTGCCAATCCACATCGATAAATCTCTATTTTGTCCACGCCAAGAAGTAAAAGGAACACACTTCACACTACCGGAAGGATAATGAAGATCGGCAGCGAGTGCGGGAGAAACCCATCGAACCTCAAATTCCGTCTCTTTCTGACTCTCCGCAACAAGCTTGTCAAAAAAATCAATTATGCCCTCTTCTTCCGAAATATGCTCCCCAAAAGTTTCCATATCCAAAAATAAATTGATGAGATCATGCTTTTGCAGTGAAAGCTTAATCCAATTCCAATACTTTTCGGCCGTAAGAGGATACTCACTCCAATCCTTAGCATTAAAGCGCAGGGCCAAATCATCGGCCAATGAACTATTATTCAAAAGCAATTTAAGGCGAGGAGCGGCATCAGGACGATAAACAGCATTGGGAGTTTTTCCTTGAAGGGCCATATCCGTCCCTTCAGCTAAAATAACCTCATAGCCCAAGCTTTCAATTTTTTGGGCCAAATGGTCATTGTAAATCAGATCAGTATTTCTAAAAGTTTTTGCTTCGTAGTTAAAAAGTTTTTTTAACTTCTTAGCCTGTAACTCCACCTGCTCTTCAAACTCTTTTTCGGATTTTAAAAAGGCAAGAGAGTGATAATAAGTCTCTGCGATAATTTCAATCGCATCTTTTTTTAGCAAAGAATCAAGTAGCTTAATCACCTCTGGACTGTATTTTTCTAAAAATTCCAAAGCCAAGCCAGTAATGCCAATCCCGACCTTAAAGTTTTTCCCCAACTTGTCCTTAGTTGCTCCAATTTTTTTCAACATTGGAATATATGAACGGCGAGCAACTTTTTTTACAATTTGTAGTAAAACGTCCTCATTTTCATAATCTTGATGATTGCCAATGCAAAAAACATTGTAATCTCCATTGAGACGACAAGGTTGGTGCATCTGAAAATATAAATTTATGCTTTTGCTCATAGCTCACCTGCTTCTTAATTGGTCATATCGGAATAGATACGACGAATTTGCTCAGCAGGAACATGCCAGCCAACCTCGTTGAGGAATTTTTTATTATTTCGGCCCATACTCTCACCCATAGCTTTGTCCTCCAAAAGTGAAATAATGCCAGCCGCTAATTTTTCAACATCCCAAAAATCAACTTTAAGAGCATGATGAAGAATTTCAGCAATTCCAGACTGCTTGGAGATAATTATAGGGACATTGTATTTCATAGCCTCAAGAGGAGTAATTCCAAAAGGCTCAGAGACAGAAGGCATCACGTATAGATCACTCATCGCAAACGCTTTCTCACGCTCTGTGGGATTTAGAAATCCTGTAAAATGAAAACGTTCTGCTAATTTCATTGAGGCTATTTTCTCAATCATCTGACGAGTCATATCTCCTGCTCCGGCCATAACAAAACGAACATTAGGCATTTTTTTGAGTACAAGATTAGCCGCATCTAAAAAATAATGTGGTCCTTTTTGATGAGTAATTCTTCCTAAGAACAACACCATTTTATCCCCCTTGAAGGGACGACGTTCTCTATTGTAAGGAACAGCTGTTACCTGTTCTACTCCATTATAAACTACTTCAATCTTTTCTGGATCAATGTGATATTTTTCAACAATCATATTTTTAGTACGATGGCTGACGGCCACAATTTTGTCAGCCTCAAGCATTCCATAGCGCTCAATATCATAAATTTCTTGGGAAACGTTATCGCCACTGCGATCGTATTCTGTCGCATGAACATGGATAATAAGTGGCTTATTACTTACTCTTTTCGCCTCAATTCCGGCCAAGAAAGTCAGCCAATCGTGGGCATGGATCACATCAAAATCTTCCTTTTCGCCCAAGACTTTTCCAATCGAGGAAAATCTCAAAACTTCACTAAAAAGGTTATGACCATAATTTCCAGAAAGATCCATGTCCAAAGAAAGAGAATCCTTCTTTTCTCTTCTCTTTTTCTCTGCAACGGCAACTCTCTCCATATATTCTTCATAAGTGTCTTCATTCATATAAGGGTTGATGATTGTATCAACCATGAAGCGTTTGCTAATATGTTCGTATTGTTCTTCTTCGAACTCTTCTTGTTCTGACACACTCAAGCTTTGCGGGCCAATCAGTTTCAAATGAGAATGATGAGATTGATCCATATTTTTTGGTAAGACCATTTTGATCTCGACTCCTAAATTGGCCAACTCCTTAGTCAATCCATAACATGCAGTCCCCAAGCCTCCACTCAAAAGAGGTGGAAATTCCCAGCCAAACATCAATACTTTCATAAAAAACACCTTTTAAACTGTGGTTAAGATTTCTTCTTTCGCACTATTTTAGTTTTTTTAGACACCAAATTTTCTTCTGTTAAATCCCAAATTCTAATTAACTCAGCAACACTCCACGCTTGCGCAATACACCCCTTGGCAAGATGGGGGCGATCAGCTTGAAAAATTTCAGAAACTTGCCCAATCCCTGCTTCGTTCAAATGCTTTTCTAAAAAACAAATTATTGAATCTTGTATTTTATTTTTTGCTTTCTCATCTTTAGCAGAAAGCTGCCAGCAAGTTTCAAAGTATGGCCCCAAGAGCCAAGTCCAAATAGTCCCATTATGATAAGCCGCTGATCGCTGCTGTTCATTTCCATAGTAAAAAGGACGATATTTTTGATCTCTCTCGTTCAAAGTCTTCAAACCTTCAGCAGTGAGAAGTTCCTCTTCAACTTGAGATAAAATTGATTCTTTTTGAGAAACACTTAAAGGGGAATAAGTCATGGCCGTAGCAATAACTTGATTAGGGCGAATGGAAAAATCTTTTCGCTCTTCATTGATACAGTCGGCAAGAGCACCAATGGATTCACTCCAAAAGTTTTTAACAAAAGAAATATTGAGCTCTTTGAGTACTTCAACGCTTCCATCAACTGGTGCTTTTTTAAACAAATGACAAAGCTCTAAATAAAAGGACAAGGCGTTATACCAAAGAGCATTTATCTCAACAGGCATGCCATGACGAGGAGTGGCAGGCAAAGTTCCACATACCCCATCCATCCAGGTTAAATTGGTTCCTTCATGTCCGCACCACAAAAGGCCATTTCTTTTCATCGATACAAAAGGTACTCGATCACTTAAAAAGTTTTCAATGATGCTTTCCATTGTTTTAGAAAAGTCATTCCAAACAGTTTTGTAATCCGCTGTTTTATGAACATATTGTTGTAAGGCCCAAAAAAACCAAAAAGGGGCATCTACTGAATTATAGGCCACTTCACCTTTTTCTGACTCAGGTAAGTAATTGGGAATAAGCCCAGATTTTTCAAATTGTGCAAAACCTCTTAGAACATCTAAGCCTTCCTTAAGCAAGCCTCGGCAAAAGGTTAGACCAGGAAGAGAAATCATGGCATCGCGCCCCCATTCAACAAACCAAGGATAGCCTGCAATAATAGAAGTTTTGCCAAAAGAATTATTAACCAAAAATTGATCTGCTACGACTTTGAGCTGTGAGATATATGAATTATCAGTTTTTTGTGCGCGCTGAAGTGTTTCTTTTCTTTTGAGTTCTTTTTTCCAAAGAGTAGACGGTAACTCCACCAATTTATCAACAGAAACTGCCAAAAAGAGTTCTTCTCCTGCTGGCAACAAACTATCGAAAAGCCCTGGAATTAAAAGGTCCTCACGATAATCATGTCCACGTCTTTGCTCTTCTAAGTACTCTAAATTCTCAACCCAAGAAGGCGATCCATAAAAACCGGCCCTAGGGTCTTTCTTAAAATTCGCCTGTAGCGAAAAATTAATTATGGGGATATCTGGATAAGGCTTCATTACAAAATTTTTAGCAAAAACCTTTCCTTCCTTTGTATCTGCTGCCGCTTTCACTTTCACATCAATGAAGGCATTGCGTCGGGCAACCGCATGAATATCACGTGGATTAACAAAAGGAGAAAGTCTCAAGCGAAAATCTTTCTTACCCAAATTGCGGTAGCAAATAACAAGAGTTTCTTCCCCATGAATTAGCTGCAAAGACTGCTCTAATACCGCTTTTCCATCTATTTCATAAGTGGTTTGTGGAAATAAATCCTGTTCAAATTTTTGTATGAGCTTATAACCCTCGGGATGGAGCTTAAACGGATATTGATTGGTCCCCATCTCCCACACTTGATCTAAACAAATAGAAGCATCTATTTTTGAGATAAGGTTTATGCGACGATTATTGATTTTGTCTTTTACCACTAGCCAAGAGTGGTACTTTCTTGAGTGGGCGCCGGTAATTGTAGAAGAAGCAAAGCCGCCTTTCCCGTTTGTTTCTAGCCACTCACGGGTAAGCGAATTTGCAGTATCTTGAATAAGACTATTCCAAAACTTCATCACAATCTCCCAACGCGTGCCAATGACACGCTAAGGTATGAATTTTACGACCCCAAAATCATCCCAAGACTAGGATAAATCGAGTGAAATGTGAAGCTTGTTTTTGCTTTAAATGCAGTTAAGAGAACTTAAGAAAAGGGCCCCTTTTGGGGGCCCGACGCAACGTGCAATCTATTTGATTATACAATACCTTGATCCATCATAGCGTTAACAACTTTCATGAAGCCAGCAATATTAGCACCAGCAACATAGTTACCTTTTACGCCATAAGCTTCTGCTGCTGCTGCAGAAGAATTATGAATAGATTTCATAATATTTTGAAGACGCATATCAACTTCTTCACGTGTCCAGTTCAATCTCATGGAGTTTTGGCTCATTTCAAGACCAGAAGTAGCAACACCACCAGCATTAGATGCTTTTCCTGGTGCATAAAGGGTCTTGTTTTCAAGGAAAACATTAACCGCTTCAGGAGTTGAAGACATATTAGAACCTTCAGCTACACAGAAAACTCCGTTTTTAACGAGGTTTTGTGCGTCATTGCCATTGATCTCATTTTGAGTTGCAGATGGGAAAGCACAATCAGCTTTGTGGTTCCAAAGAGGATTAGATGTCGCACCTTTTTGAGAAGCTGTATAAACTGCGCTTTTGTACTTATCTGCATATTCAGAAATTCTGCCACGACGAACGTTTTTAAGTTCCATAATGAAAGCAAGTTTTTCAGCATCGATACCAGCTTCATCATAGATATAACCAGCTGAGTCTGAACAAGTAACAACTTTACCACCCAATTGATTGATTTTTTCAATAGTGTATTGAGCGACGTTACCAGAACCAGAAACTAAGCAAGTTTTACCTTTAAGATCTTTACCTTGAGTCGCTAGCATATTAGCAGCAAAGTAAACGCAACCATAACCTGTTGCTTCAGGACGGATCAAACTTCCACCCCAATTCAAGCTCTTACCAGTCAATACGCCTGTAAAAGTATTTGTTAATTTCTTGTATTGGCCAAACATGTAACCAATTTCACGAGCACCAACTCCGATATCCCCTGCAGGTACGTCAGTATCTGGTCCAATGTGACGATAAAGCTCATTCATGAAGCTTTGGCAGAAACGCATAACTTCACGATCAGATTTACCTTTAGGATCAAAGTCAGATCCACCTTTACCACCGCCCAAAGGAAGTGTAGTCAAAGAGTTTTTGAAAACTTGCTCGAAAGCCAAGAATTTCAAAATAGAAAGGTTAACAGAAGGGTGGAAACGAAGGCCGCCCTTGTAAGGACCAATTGCAGAGTTCATTTCAATACGGAAACCACGATTGACTTGAACTTCACCTTTGTCATCAACCCATGGAACACGGAACTGAAGTACGCGTTCTGGTTCGATAAGTCTTTCAAGAATTTTCTCGTTACGGAATTCTGGATGACGCTCTAGAACTGGTGCTACAGACTCTACAACTTCTTCAACCGCTTGGTGAAATTCAGGTTGCCCTGGATCTCTGGCTTGAAGCAAACTTTTTACATCGCTTAAAATGTCCATTAAATCCTCCTAAAAATAGGTCTACATAGAATAAAAAACTGACCTTAAAAATTCGTGGTATAAAAAAACCCCAATTGAAATAGACTTTTTAGATAACGCGCTATCTAGGATAAGAAAACTAACATCATCTAACTTATTGGGAACTTAACCGATTCTTACACAGTATGTGCGATATCGGCATGCATTACGGTCTGCTAGTAGAAGATAACGCAGCCAAAATGGCTGCGCTATCTCAAAAAACGATATGATTTCTATACAATTCCTTGATCCATCATGGCGTTTGCGACTTTTAGAAAGCCAGCAATATTAGCACCAGCAACATAGTTACCGGCAACACCATAATCATGAGAAGCTTTGAGGCAGGTATCATGAATAGACTTCATGATATGTTGGAGACGTTGATCAACTTCTTCAGCAGTCCAGTTTAGTCTCATAGAGTTTTGACTCATTTCAAGACCAGAAGTAGCAACGCCACCAGCGTTGGAAGCTTTTCCTGGAGCATACAAAATCTTATTAGAAATAAAGATATGAGCGGCTTCAGGTGTGCAAGGCATATTGGCCCCTTCCACTACACATTTACAACCATTGGCAATCAAAGCTTGAGCATCTTTTTCGCCCAATTCATTTTGAGTTGCACATGGAAGAGCAACATCGCACTTCACTTCCCAAGGTTTTTTATTCTCATGGAAATCGCAACCAAAGCGATCAGCATAAGGTTTAACAATATCTTGATTTGTTGCTCTTAAACGCAACATGAATTGAATTTTTTCGCCAGAGATGCCTTCTGGATCATAAATATATCCATCTGGACCTGAAATAGTTACAACTTTTGCGCCAAGATCATTTGCTTTTTGTACAGCACCCCAAGCAACGTTTCCGAAACCAGAAACTGCTACTGTCTTACCTTTTAAGCTATCACCTTGTGCTTTAAGCATATTTTCAGCAAAGTAAACAACACCAAAACCTGTTGCTTCAGGACGCAAGATACTTCCACCCCAGTTCAAACCTTTTCCAGTAAGAACACCACTGAAACCATTGTTCAATTTCTTATATTGTCCAAAAAGATAACCAATTTCACGAGCACCAACTCCGATATCCCCTGCAGGAACGTCAGTATCTGGTCCAATATGACGATAAAGCTCATTCATAAAGCTTTGGCAGAAACGCATAACTTCGCCATCTGATTTATTGCGGAAGTTAAAGTCTGAACCACCTTTACCTCCTCCCATAGGAAGAGTTGTAAGTGCATTTTTGAAAACTTGCTCGAAAGCCAAGAATTTCAAAATAGAAAGGTTAACAGAAGAGTGAAAACGCAAGCCGCCTTTATAAGGACCGATTGCGGAGTTCATTTGAATGCGAAAACCTCTGTTTACTTGAACTTCACCTTTGTCATCAACCCATGGAACTCTGAACTGAATAACACGCTCAGGCTCAATCATGCGCTTAAGGATTTGTTCTTTTTGCAACTCAGGATGAGCTTCTAGAACGGGTAAAACTGATTCAACAACTTCATACACTGCTTGGTGAAACTCAGGTTGACCAGGATCTCTGGCCATCAACCACTCCTTCACTTCACTCATTACGTCTTTCATAACACCTCCAGAAAAGACTATTTTTTAGCTAAAAGTACACCTTTATTAGATTTACCTTCAATTTTAAATTCAATTCCCTGAGGAACACGGATCCAATAGAGAAATTCCGTTTCCTTTACAATCTCTTGAGCAACTGGCCAATCCCATCGGAAAAAGTCTTCTTTACCATAAACAGTAAAATAAATAACTCCCAGCGAAGTTATGTTTTGAAAAAAGTGCGTTCCCTGAGAAGGATCAACACGAAAATCATCTGTCGCCGCTTCAATAATTGCCCCAACGCCTGAAATATCTTTCCAGCCAACAGGGGCACCTAAACAACGATCGGAAGAACCCCAACGGCCAGGCCCAACCAAAATATATTTTCTATCTAATTCCAAAAGCTCTTCATTAAAAATTGAAACTTGCTTAGCAATTTCAACAGTCGTCGATGAGTTAATCTTATCGGGCTTCACATAAATAATATCTTGAAACTGAATCTCATCATTGGGAACCCCTAATGCATTAGAAGAATAGGCAATCGCTTCAGCTTTTTCTTCTTTAGAAATTACTAAATCAAGATTTCCAACATGGGTCGTCATTGGACGTGCTTGTAAAAGAACAAACTCGTGCTTCTCATTGCTATTACTTGCTAAATTAACTGCAAACTCCAGCTCAACCTCTGAACCAAAGCCATCTCGGGCAATCGGCAAAATTTCTTGTAATATTTCAGCCAAGGGCATGCGGTTATACTTTAAGACACTGGCAAAAGTGACGACGGGCATACTGCCATCACCTTCACGAGGATTAACATCGCGAATGCGGTGATCCTGAGCAAAATAGGAACTTGAGAGTGCCCGCACCGGAAATTCTTCAATGGCGTCGTAGATATCTCTTTTTACAATAAAGGCATCATCTCCAGCCTTAAAGCTATCTAATGAATGATTTTCTAAATCCAACGAGAAAAAATACTGCTGAGAAAGCTTGAGAATATTATCCACACTAGAAAATTCAGGAATAAGCTGAGGATATGGAGGAGAGAAACGCAAAATTTGTCCCCCCTCAACAACAATTTTTCCGAGACCAATACCAATATTGGCAATTCCATCTTCCGAATTTTGATGGGACAATGGATAGAAGTTATAAGACTGTGCCGTTCCAGAAAAACTCGGATAAAAATAACGCCCCTGAGACTTTCCGGTAATCTCTTGAATGATTACCGCCATTTTCTCTTCTTCTACACGATGATGCGTCGTACGAGAGTACGCTCGTGGCCCCTCATAAAAAATTGAAGCATAAACCAATTTCACTGCAAGCTTTAATTCTTGCACACGGATAAATGCTTCTTGATGATTGTTGGGCAACATGTAAGTGCTATAAATACCGGCATAGGGCTGAAATTTACTATCTTCCAACAAAGAAGAAGAACGCACTGCCAGTGGACCTCCCACATGGTTTAAAAACTTTTGCAATTTGCGTTCCAGCTCTGGAGGAATACGTGCCTCTGAAAAAACTCTCGCCACAACGTCGTTAGGGCTATCCATTTGAATGAATTCTTCCAGTTGGTTATAGGAAATAAAGTCGTCAAAACTATCTGTCGTCAAAACCATGGTATTGGGAATGCGAATATTTACATCTTTGAATTTTTCAAAAATGTTCGCTTTTTGATGAAACTGTTTGCTCATAAAAGCAAGTCCCCTTGCCTTTCCACCTAAGGAGCCATCTCCCACTTTGATGAACTGAGCACCTGAATAGAAACCACCACCAGCAGCATCAAAAGAAACAACAATCCCTCTTTGACGATCCATTCTTTTTTGATGAACCCACTTGATTAAATAGCGTCTAAGCTCATCGACTGTTTCAAAATCTTCTTTTTTAACATCTTTAAATCGTGATGCCAGAGCGATTTCGGAACGGGCCATCAACCAACTGGTAAAATGATGTTCTGACGAATGATAAGAAAGCGATTCATCGGGAACTGAATAAAGAGCACCTTCCAAAGAAGCCAAGTTAGAAACTCGAGCGACTTCTTTGCCATCAGGCATGCGAAAAACAAAATCACCAAATCCCATATGGGATAAAATAAATCGGCGAATATCAACATGAAGTGTCGGTGAATTTTTATCTTGAAAACGAGCCTGAATCTCATCCGCTTTTGTTTTATTAGAATGCTCAGAGCTCATTAATAAACAAGGCAACGAGGTCACCTTAGACTTCGCTTCTTGGAAAAATTTTAAACCAGCCTCGGCATCTACCTTACCATTTTTAGGATAGCGAACATCGGAAAAAATTCCCAAAATATAAGGACGATATTTTTCGAAAAGCTCCATCCCTTCTTCATAAGTTGTTGCCAACAAAATTTTAGGACGCGTTCTAATTTTTACAAGCCGGTGTTCTTCATTGAGCGTATCTTGCAAAAGCTCTTGGGTTTGTTGAAAAATAGCCTGATAAATAATGGGAAGAATGGACGAGTAATAGAAAGGTGAATCTTCAACAACAATGATGACGCGAACCATTGCCAGCTGAGTGTCATGATCGACATTCTTACGATCTTCTGCCCATTTCAAGATGGCCAGCATGGTATCGCGATTCCCAGACCAGACAAATAATTTATCAATGCTGCCTCGGGGAATCTTGGTAAGATATTGCTCTAGACCAATTGCACTGTGACTTAGTAAAACAACAGGCAAATGGGGATCGATGGATTTGATTTCCTTGGCCAAAGTAATAACATCCATACCCAAGAAGCGTGGCATAGTAATAACTAAATCAAAGGATTGGTTTTTTAAAATGGTAAGAGCATCAATACCAGAAGAGACGACAGTAAAACTGGGTGGATATATCGTGCCGAAGCCACGGTAAGTGGTTGCCACTTGTTCCATAAGCCCACCATCATCCTCCATGATATAAGCATCATAAGGACTTGAGACGATCAAAATTCGTCTCACCCGATAGGGCATTAGCTTTTGATAAATTTTAAAATTTGCATCCATCTAGTAACCTCAAAACAGAAACGACCATAACACATGGCCATTCCCAATTCATTAAAATTCTATCGATAGAATTTTATCTCTGTAAATTTTCCCTCATTGATTCAATAAGACGCTCACAAGAAGAGATCATTCCCTTAAAACTGCCCGTCCTATAGACTTGCTTGATTTTCTCTAAAAGGCCATCTAAAAGATCGCTGGTAACCTTCTGATTATAAAGATGAAAAACAAATTCTTCTGCCAAAATAAAAAGGCAAGCCAGCGGAAAAATTTGTGACGCTTTTAGTCCTCTAGGGAAGCCATTGCCATCTGGTTTTTCGTGATGATCCTGAACAATGTGGTCCACATCCGCCACAATTGCGGTGTTTTTTCTTATGAGCATGGCCATTTTCAAAGAATGCCCTTTAACAAGCTCTTGCTCCCTCTTGTTTAGTGATTGAAATTCTTCACTCTCAAAATCATTAATTTTGGCCAACTCATCCCCTTCTAAATAAATATCATGTAGAAAACTGGCCATCGTCAATTTCCGCAGGGTTTGCCGACTAGACCAACGCATACCGTGAGCGAGGGCCCCTGCAAAATAGGAAACTAAAATAGAGTGCTTAACCAGAAAATTATCCTCAGTTAAAAACTTTTTCAACATCACTGCAAGATCTGGAATAGAAGCAATTTCATCTAAACCTTCCTCAACCACTGCGTGCAAAGACTCCGCTAAGCTGCGATCAATTCCCATAGCAATCACTTCATCATGAGTAATTTTCAAAAGCTCTTCTTTCAGTGCCAACTTTTCAACAAAAGGCTTACCAAAAGATTTCGTACGTTGCATTTCTGAAATCAAGTAATCAAAAATCAACTTGCGAAAAGTCATATAGTCTTTTTCAGGAATAAAGAAATAGGAAAGACCTCTATTTTTGTATTTATTTAAAAATGCCTCATCATAAAGATCTCCTGTCGAAAGTATTTTAATTTTGTTCTCTCCCCCCAATTCGAGGAAAACATCAAAAGGAACAGAGTTAAAATACTTGAAACGATCGAGAGAAACTTTGCAGTAATCAACATTGTCTCGCTCTTTTTCATTGAAGCATTTGAGTAAATGACGAACATTTTCTAAGAATGCATCCACCCCAACTGGTCGTGTGATTAGACAATTGGCAGGACGTAAACTACTCCAACCTTCCCCCCATGGATATTGTGAAGAGCGGTCAGCAAGAACAATAAAAGGAATGCGTTCATCTCGCTTAAGAACATCCTCATATAAATTCTGACCAATGCCGGAGTCAAGATCCTGATCACATACAACTAAGGAAATATTCTCGCCATTCTCCCGAAAAAAGCCACGAGCTTCCTCAACCGTATCGAATTCTAAAACATGCAAATCCGTAATCGCCTCAACTTCAAAGGCATAAAGCTCTCGCAAATTTTCGATTTTATCTACAAATAATACGACGCTCATTGATCCCCCTCTACCGCAGGTTGCTTTCTTAAACGGAACAAACTCAAGTCAATAATTTCAAGACACTGCTGTGAAAAATATTTTGTCGCATCATCAAGTGTATTTTGCATACTCGTAATATTTTTCCGGCGATCAATAAGAATCACTTCTTTTTCTTGAGAGCTTGCCCAAGGGAACGTCAGCCCGGCCATAAAGCAACGTTGCTTTTCTGGCACAGAATTTTTGAAATAAATATTTAAAAAGCCATCGACTCTCTCAAAACCTGAGGCAAGATAGGAGCCTAACTCGGGAGCTCCTTCCTCATCGAGTAGCGTGTAAAATCTCATTAAGAACAAGATTACTTGCTGATTTTCACTTTCAATATATTTGAGAAATTTTCCCCATTCAGAAGCAAGTCTTTCTTTTTCGCTTTTCCCCCACTCCTTTTTAGCCAACTGCCAAAGACTAATGATCTGATCTTCCCAAGCGGCATCAGGACGTTCGACATAAGCTTCCAACAAAAGAAAAAACTGACCAGATGTATCAATCGCTGGAGTTGGAGTCTCCTCTACTTTTTCCTCTACTGCAACAAGCTGTTCATCTTGCACAACAACTTCTTCTTGAGTCTCAATATCTCCCAATAAGAACGAACGGATCCCTGCACGCGCGCGACGAACCTGATCACAAGCACTGACTAAAAAAATCAAAATTATCAAAGGAAAAATAATTTTCACACTTCACTCCAGTTGACGAATACCTATAAGACTCCTAGACTGAGACCAAGTCAGGGGTGTCCTAATTTTAGGACTGAGAACATACCCTAATAACTTGCCCTGGATAATCCCAGCGAAAGGAGACACTCATGCCTTCTCTTTCTATTCCTAGTAGTATAACGCTTATCGACTGGCTCTGCTTTACGGCAGTTTTGACCATTACCTTCATCTCCGTCATATACGGTCATATACGCCACCGCCAATTAAACGCAAAGCATCAGCACAATAAAGAAGAAAAAATTATCGACTTACTTCTCATGGGACGCCAATTAACTCTCCCCCTATTCGTGGCAACCCTTGTCTCAACTTGGTATGGGGGAATTTTTGGAGTTACGCAAATATCTTTTGAAAAAGGAATATTCAACTTTTTTACTCAGGGAATTTTTTGGTATCTAAGCTATCTGGTCTTTGCCTTTTGGATGGTCAAAAAAATTACCCCCTATCAAGCAGTAACACTCCCTGATCTCATCGGAAAAATGTTTGGTCCCAAGGCAAAATTTCTCAGCTCCTTCTTTAACTTTTTTAACGTCGTTCCCATTGTGTATGCCATCAGCCTGGGGCTTTTTCTACAGAGCCTCATTGGCGGAAGTTTTTTTATCATGATGCTATTAGGCATGATCATCGTTTTGAGTTACTCCGCCTTTGGAGGCTTTAGGGCCGTTGTATTCTCGGATATCGTGCAATTTATCACCATGTATATCGCAGTCATTCTCATTACTTATTTTTCAATCTCGCAGTTTGGATTTGTTAGCTATTTAACAAGCCATCTTCCCGAATCCCATTTTCTGCCCCAATCCGATACCAGTTGGGGCTATTTTTTTGCTTGGGGCCTTATCGCCTTCTCAACTCTTGTCGATCCTAATTTTTACCAACGCTGCTTTGCCGCCAAGACACCCCAAGTGGCTAAACATGGAATCATCTGGGCCACCGTTTTTTGGTTTTTCTTTGATATTGGGACCACTCTAGCTGGAATGTACGCACGGGCCAAACTCCCAGAAGCTTCTTCTCAAACGGCTTTTCTCGAATATATTCTCGCCTATATGCCTGTAGGAGCTAAAGGATTTATCCTCGCAGGAATTCTGGCAACAATTCTTTCGACCATTGATTCCTACGTTTTTATTGCCGGAACAACACTCTCTTATGATTTTCTACCAACCCGGTTTCATGGAAAAAAAAGCCTTCATGCAACGGCCATTATATTTTCTGGTCTGCTCGCCGTATTTATTGCCTATTTTTTTCAAGGAAATATTAGAACAGTTTGGAAAACACTAGGTAGTTACTCTGCCGCCTGCTTATTGCTCCCCGTATGTCTGGGCCACATTTTTCCCCGAAAATTTTCGGACAAACAATTCATTTTTGCATGTCTTTTGGGAATAATAGCAACTACTTACTGGCGCAACTGGGCCCCTAGCTGGGGTGCTCAAATCGATGAACTCTACATTGGTTGTCTAAGCACCGCCTTAGGCCTCTTTGTCTATCATCCTTTTAGCAAACAAAAATCTCTCAAAATATAGATTTTTGTTTTTACGTTCAATTTCCTATAATAAAGATCTCAATAAAACTTTACAGGAGGATTTCATGAAAAACTTTGTTAATGCGGCCAAAGCTCCTGCGGCAGTGGGCACCTATTCTCAAGGCGTCGAACTAAATGGCGTTTATTATTTTTCGGGTATGCTTCCCCTCGACCCTAGCACCATGGAAGTAAAAACAGATGTACAAGAACAAATTGATCAAATTTTGAGCAACATTGATGGACTATTAGAAGGATGTAATATCACTCGCAAAAATATCATCAAAACGACTGTCTTTTTAACTGACCTCAAAGACTTTGGCATGATCAACGCAGCTTATGAAAAATATTTTGAAAAGCCTTATCCTGCCAGAAGTTGTGTACAAGTTGCAGCACTCCCCCGCGGCGTAAATGTAGAAATCGAAGTCATTGCCCATAAATAGATGGCATACGGATATAAATACATATTCGAAGGAAAAAAACCCTTGTGGGAAATATGGCTATGGCGGCTCAGCGCAGCTGTCATAGCCGCTCTACTTGTTTTTTCTCTTTTTTGTATTTACCTTCCCCTCCACGCCAAGAAAAAAAATCAACAAGCTGATGAAATTTTTTACCAAAAATCAGCTGATTTAATTGTCGTTTTTACAGGAGATGCTGGTCGCATTTCTTATGCTATTCAAAAAGCCAAAGAATCACCCAAAACACGCGTTCTCATCTCTGGAGTCTATGCGGCCAACACGCTAAAAAACATTCTCGACAAAGAGGACCTCACTGAGCTTCAGGCTCAGCAAATCGAAATCGACTACCTAGCACGCAATACTATTGAGAACGTTTTTTATACATTAAGACATCTCAGCGAACTGCGCTTTATCAAAAAAGTTCTCGTCATATCCAGCGATTACCACCTAGCGCGCATTCAATTACTTTTTTCCAAAATGGAACCCAACTATTCGACAGATAATCAAGTCGAATTCTACTTTCAAGGAACCCCCACCGACTACGGCCAATGGCGTAATATCAAGATATTGGCATTAGAAGTTCTAAAACTTTTCAACACCACCCTCTATCTGTGGGGCTGGGAAAACGACATTCCAGAAGCCAAATAAACAATCTTTAGTTTTTGCCTAAAAATGACGATAAATAGATAATGAAGTTAATTGTTTTTATTATCTTTTTACTTTCTTCTCTGGCCAGTGCAACAACTTGCTCTCCTTTCTTATTAAAAATGCCTGCTCTGCCTCAAATAAATGAAACTTTTTTGACGACATGCTTTCCTCAGATTGGCGAAAATGCAAAACTCAAAAAAAGCCTACTCGTACTTTTTAAGCGCTATCAAGATAATGCCGAGGTTAAAAATTTAGCCAAATTACTCAGCTCTCGTACCGAGATCGAATTAAGCGGAAAACTGCAAGGCGATATGAGAGTCGTATATGAAAATAATACTATTCACTATCATATTCCCATTATTCAGCTGCGATCCAACTCTTCAGAGCTCCTTCAACTGGGAGAATATTCTGACCATATCAGCACGGAATTTTCAAAGCTCATGACGAGCATCAGCCTCTCGGCCCTAGAAAAAGCTCATTTTATGCCAGAGCTTAAACAAATCAAAATAACAGGCCATGCGGTCGTCAACGAAAGACTTGCTGGCATTCTTAGCGATTTAGGATTTCATCCCCTCTTCGTCAATCGCCGTCTTACCGCAGAGGAGCTAAAAACAATTTATCAAGATAGAAAAATTCCTCCAACTCTTGAGGAATTCGTCGATTGGCAAAAAGTAAAAGAAGCAAAACAAGGTGCTGGCTTTTACACCGAAGAGCAGGGACTTAAGATCACCGAAGAGGGACAAACCTCTGTAACTTTCGAGCTGTCCCTCATTGATAAAGAATAGAATTAAGGCAGCTTTAACTCAGGAAGCCCCTTCCAAAAATCTTCTAATTTTTTTCTTTCACGGCTTCGCTCTTTTTGAGATTTCCTATCCACACTCTTGGGAACATAAATTTCATTAAGAACGGAAGCAAGTCGTAAGCCTGCCTTTAATAATTGCTCTTTCACAGTCGGTAGATGCTTATAGGTATAGGCAAAAGCGGGATATTTGGTTGTTGGCCAATTATACGCTTCCTTGTTGTTGGCCAATAATTTTTGCTGTGTCTCGTCCATCCAATTGAGAAATCCTCCACTCATTATTTCTTTATTTTCTTTATCACTTGAGCGATGAATCAAGTTTACCATTTCGGTATAGCTCAATTTCTGCAAATCAATCATCTCATGATCCCAAACATAGTGAAGGTTTGAATCGTAATAAAACCACTTTACTTCAAACTGGCTTCCCCCCTTATTCTCCTTATCGCCCAAATGAAAAGGTTGATGAAAATCGCCCATATAGTGAACTAAGTAGTTTAAAGCTTCTTTTTTCTTTGCGAGTTTAGACTTTTTATTTTTAAGAACATCAATCATGCGAAAAATCGCCCGCAAAACATCTCCTTCGGGAAGCTTTTCATTTTCAAAATAACTTTTGCCATTGAGGTTCACATAATGCCAAGGAAAGCTAGACTTAAAGCGGAGATCATTGCGCACATCATCTGCCCAATTGGCGACAAAGGCGAGAGGCATTTTCTCAGTCAATTTCATCACTTCTTTTTCAGTCTTTTTTTCTAAATTTTTCTCAGCAATTTCCGCAATCGTCATATGCCCAATACGTCCCCAGCCAAAAGCATTCAGCGACACCACAAGAAAAAGACAAGTAAAAACTAATTTCATAGATACCTCTAGTTTGTTATGATCTTTCTCAGGAGAAAACAATGAACGAATTAAACGAGAAAGAAAGAAAATTATTTCACGACTTTCATTCCAAATTAGCCTCAATTGACGCCGCTGTAAAGATGATCAAAAGAGGACTGTCCACCCAAAAGCACGACCTCATTGCAGAATACACTCCCCCCATTGATCAAGCTCTATCAGAGCTCAAACGCAAATGGGACGAGATTAAAGAAAAATGTCAAAATGAAAGACTCAGTCCAAAAGATTAACAAGTCCCAACATTTGTAAAGAAGCCTCTAGTAAGTCTCTGCAATCTCCCGAAAATACCAGTTGGTGATTACCTAGACTCATCTTTTTAATTTTTGCCAAAATCTCAGGCTTGACCTGAAAAGTCGCTTGGGTGCGACAAGAAGATTCATCATAAGGAGATGAACAAGCTTTTGCCTGATACAAAAAGTACTCATTTAAATCTGATGAAAGACGTAAAACTACAACATCTTTTAGAGAGGTTTCTCCCCGAATGGCCATGCCAATCCCCGTTTCATAGTGTGTATCTATCGCATAGCTTGTTGTC
Source organism: Bacteriovoracaceae bacterium (assembly GCA_003245675.1). Classification (GTDB taxonomy): domain Bacteria; phylum Bdellovibrionota; class Bacteriovoracia; order Bacteriovoracales; family Bacteriovoracaceae; genus SZUA-425. The sequence continues at coordinate 23,728 of QKCN01000022.1, forward strand.
TTATTAGGAGCAATTGTACAATGGGCCAAACCCAAAAAACCTTGAACAACATCCATTTTGGCAATATTGCACATCCAAGGAATCTCTTTACATATGTGCTTTCCAATGAGCATACCAACGGCCGCCACAAGATCTCCCTCGCAAGCAGCAGGAATATTGTTGTTATTTAAAAGTGCCAAAGAAAGGCAGCCAGTAAGCCCTCTTTCTTTTACTAAGGAAAAACATTCTACCGTCAAAGCATCTAGCCCTTCTTTTTGAATTTGTCTGGAAAAAGCATCATGAACCTGAGACGCTTGGGCCAACTCGGAAGTTGCTTGATACTCCCCTTTAAAAAAGTTGATAAACTCTGTGGAATCACTTTTGAATTCTATACTTTCCCAATTGTATTTTTTGACTTCAATTCCCAATTTCTCTTTTAATAAAGACAGATTCACCCCTGAAGCAATTAACCAAGGAGAGCGTTCACCAATTAGGCCAATCTTTCTCCCCTTCAACTCAGTTAAGCGTTTGGCGGCCAACAAAAAGAATTTCAATTCTTCTCTATCTTGGGCCTCTTCAACATTGAATAAGTAAATGGTTTTATTTTCCTTTCGTAGACTTGCTAAAATCTCTAAGGCTGCCGCGAGTGAATTATCTGTTCCATGCGCGAGTAGGATAATTGTTTTAAATGGACCAGAAATCTTTTGCGCAAAATGCTCTGAACCACCCGTCAAAACTGATAAAAATAAAATTTCTTCATGCTGAAAATCAACATTAACTTTATTTATGCATAAAATATTATTTATTTTATCGGACAATTTCCCAATAATTTCAGTTGAGGCACCATCAAAATATACATTCGCAAAACTCATTCTTTCCTCTTTTATTTTAGCTAATTAGCTCGCTAAATAAATTTTACTATTATACGCTTTTATATTTTATCAGAAGCTCATTGAGAATACCCCCTATTTTTGCTAGTTTCATTAGCGAAACAAATTGCTAAAGGCATCCTCCTTGTTTTCCTTTTTAGGGTGTTTTTAAGCATAACCTCCATTGAAGAATCAATTCAATGGAGGTTTTTTTATGTCAAAATTTTTCATCGCACTCCCCCTCGCTCTCTTTCTTTTTTCCTGCGGAAAAAATGACTACGACTCCCACATCCCTTTCAGTCCACCGACAGAAAATAAAAATGAAGTGCAATCCCATTGCGATGGCAAGGAACTAATGGAGCAAGTCAAGTCGGGAGCTATTGAGCAAACTGAATTTTTGAAGCAGGCAGAAATTTGTCAAACATCTTTTTCTACTCAAAAAAGTCCAGACCTGGCCCTCAGCCTTCTTTTTTATCCCAAAAATGAAGAAGAGCTTAAAAACAAAATCACCCTCTCCTTACTTGAACAGGCAACCAAAAGCCTAGAAGTTATCTGTCATGAGAGCTGGGAGCCTCAAATTCAGATCGCCATCATGGATCAGATCAATAGAATCTGGGAGGCTTCAGCCCTGCAAAACAAAATCAATCTCCCGCAGTGGTTGCTACTGCTCGATCAGCTACATGGAGAAGCCCGGCTTGGCTGCAATACCTTTTTGCAATTAGATTCTCAACTGGCTCTACACCCTCTAACCAAGTTGTGGATACAAACAGCCTCATTAGAGGAATTTGACTCTCACAACTTTGAAGACCTCAAGGAGAAAATCTTTAATCGACCTCTATTTCAAGAAAAAAACAATCATATTGCTTGGCTGCAAGAGTATTACAAAGGGTTACTGCTAAATTTTGACATGCGCTACACACAAAATATCGACCCGTATCTTTTACAACTAAAGAGCCTAATTCAAAAATTCCAATTACTCATTTCAGGTGACTCAAAAGTTAAGGTACTGTCCTCTTCTCTGCAAAATAAATACCTCACTCCTGGAATTTATGGGCCAGGCGAATCTTTATTGCATTTTAAGCATCTCGCTCTTTCTCCAATTGCTCTCATAAAAACAGAACACATCGATCTTAAAATTAATGCGCAATCAATTTTGGGCGGACTATTTTTGTCCGAAGGGACGAGCGAAAAGCAAATAGAGTACCATCCTAAAAATACTAAGGAGTCAGGTACTCTTCCTTCCCTAACTGAAGGAACACTTGGTACAAAAGTTCAACTGGGTACACAACCCAGCTGCGCTCCCCAAGGAAAACCTGGCAAGCAAGCTCCTCATATATATATTGCCGCCTTCTTGTCTCATTTCCCAGTTATCATCTCTCAAGGGGGAAACGGTGGCCAAGGGGCCAATGCTACGCCAAGTCCTAATTGTGCTGGGGGAAAATTAATTAAGACCAAGCTCATTACGCGCAAAATAATTGTAAAAAACCAAAAGATTAGAACAATAAAAGAAAAGCACACAGTCTGGACTCCACACGGAGAACCAGGAAGTGGAGGTAGCGGTGGTGTGCCAGGAGTAATAGAACTCATTCATCTCAATGAACAAGAACCGTCTGTGTTAAAAACATTTCTGAAAGGCAAAGAAGGCACTAGTGGTAAAAAGGCAAGTTGTGCCATAAAAAAAGGGAGCCCGTAGGCTCCCCATTTTCTATAAAGATTTTTTTACTGCGGCAATAACTTGATCTTGGGTTTTTTCGTCAAGGTAAGGATGCATGGGCAGGCTCAATACATGAGCAGATACTCTCTCTGCAATGGGGAAGGTCCCCTCTGGTTGCTCGAGATATTTAAAAACAGGTTGCATATTCATTGTCATCGGATAATGAACCGCAGTAGGAACATTTTGTTTTTGCATATTGGCCAAGAATTGCTCTCTATTTTTCACCTGAATGGTGTATTGGGCCCAAGCACTAGTACAACCACTTTTGATAGCTGGAGTGATAACATCATCTTTAAGAAGATCGGTATAACGTTGTGCCACGATATCGCGTTGTTTGAGTTCTTTTCCAAAGATGGCCAATTTTTCGATTAAAATGGCTGCTTGAATAGTATCAAGACGACCATTAATGCCAACTTTGTGGTGAAGATAGCGCTCACTTTGACCATGATTACGATAAGCTTTAACAAGCTCAACTAATTTGTCATCGTTAGTGAAAAAAGCACCGCCATCGCCATAACAACCTAAAGGCTTGGCAGGAAAAAAGCTCGTTGCCGCCATTGTCGTCATACTACAAGAACGTTTGCCCTTATAAGTTCCACCAAAGCTTTGTGCTGCATCTTCAATAACTGGCAAATTGTGTTTTGTCGCAATTGCATTAATCGCATCAATATCTGGACATTGACCGAAAATACTCACTGGCATAATAGCCTTAGTCTTGCTCGTAATCGCCGCTTCAATTTTACGTGGATCAATATTGTAAGACTCTTCGTCGATGTCGACGAAAACAGGCTTAGCTCCCAAAAATGCGATCACTTCAGCTGTCGCAAAGAAGGTAAAAGGAGTTGTGATAACTTCATCGCCAGGACCAATCTCTAATGCCATCAAAGCAAGCAAAAGAGCGTCTGTTCCAGAGGCTGCGAGAAGTGCATGCTTTGCGCCAGAAAACTCTTGCAATTGTTTTTCAAGCTCTCCAACTTCTGGGCCCATAATGTATTGGCCATGCTCCAATACGTCATTAATACGTTTTTGAATTTTGTCCTTAACTTGCGCGTATTGCGCCTTTAGATCGATGAATTGCATACATCCTCCGCTTTCGATATTTTTTTATCAATACGTTTTTTCCGGTTATACTCCAAAGCCATTCAGCTTTCCACCTAAATGTTACGGTATTTTACAAAATCTCTAAAGGTTTGCCATCCAATACTAACAAAGCGCTGAAAAGTACTTACTGAAGGCAGGCCAGCTTCTCGCTGTCCAAAGGAAATCGGTACCCATTTAATACAATTTTCCTTTGCAATAATAAGAGTGAGTAAGGCATTTTTTAGGAAAACCGCAGGGGGAATCCTCTGGACAATGGATTTCAATTTATAGGCCCGCATCAGACGAAAGGGAACATTGGCATCCGGTAAATAACGCCCTGAAACCAAAAATAGCACGAGCCGCAAAACACAGGTTACTAGCAGACGAAAAGTTCCATCTTCGCGATTTTCCCTTTTGCCAAAAATATAATCGCGATGGGTACGTTCACTCCATAAAAGAGAAAACTGATCTGGATCAGTCTGGCCATCGCTATCCGTTTGAAATATCCACTTAAAGCCTTGATCTATTGCAAACTGATAACCACTCAAACACGCTGATCCATGTCCGGCATTGGTTTGATCAATAACTTGAAACTGCTTATTGTTTTGGGCAAAGGCATTGAGTAGCTCTAATGAATTATCACGACTGCCATCATTAATACAGATGATTTGCCCATTGTATTTTTTGGCAAGCTCCAACCAAGGAACAAGAACCTGAGGCAAATTGTCTGCCTCATTGTAGACTGGAATTATTATGGCCAAATCTCTTGCGTCACTCATACTTTTACAATTTCTTTATTTAATAGTTGATTCACCAATTTTATACTGCGAAGAAAGACATGATCCATATTAAAATAACGATATTCTGCCAAACGACCTAAAAAATATATGGGGCATTGAGCCCGCTCCTCTTGCCTCGCAAGTTCGCGATACTGGTCACACAATGCCAGTGATTCTAAGGATAAGATGGGATAAAACGCTTCCCCCTCCGCCTGCGCATACTCGTAAACCACACTTGTCAGGGGGTGCTGTTGTCCCGTAACATGCTTAATTTCCACAGTTCTCGTATAATCAAAGTCATTGGGATAGTTAATTTGCACATTTTCTTGCACAAATTCACTCTCACTAATCTTTTCCTCAAAACGCAAAGAACGGTAGGGTAATTTGCCTTTTTGGTATTCAAAAAACTGGTCTAGCTGCCCCGAGCAAATAACAAATTCATACGCCGACTCCACAGCGCGCACATCCGAAAGACAAAACTCTTGATTGAGCTTAATGGATAGACGGGAGTGATCTGCCATATTTTTGAAAAGATAAGTATAACCTTGCGCCGGCATAACTTGATGCTTTTCACTCGGATAGCGGATATCGCGATTAAAACGCAAAGGAATGCGCGCCGTAATTGAGGGCAGCAGCTCCTTGGCCGATATTCCCCATTGTTTTTCAGTATAACCTTTAAAAATAGCTTCATATAATTCACGACCAACCGTCGCCAAACATTGCTCTTCTGCATTTTGAGGATGTTCAATTGCCACACGCTCTTGCGCAAGATAGTGCTCAAACTCTTCAACAGAAAAAGTACGACCCTTTAAGGCTTCAACTGTCGCAAGGCTAATTGGTAATGGAACAAACTTGTCTTGAACCTTTGCCCGAACATGATAATTGGCAGGAATCCAATCTGAAAACTGCGATAGCCATGCCAATAGTTCATCACTATTTGTCCGAAAATAATGAGGGCCATATTTATGGCACAATAATCCCGCGGCACTGTGGTAATCAAAACAATTGCCGCCAATATGATCACGACGCTCGAAAAGATCGACCTGATATCCTTCTTCCGCAAGAAGTCGTCCAGTTGTGAGCCCTACCGGACCTGCACCAATAATAAGAACTTTTTTCATTAAATAATTCCCCATTGCAAGGCCATATAAAACGAAAGATTAAAAATAAAATGAAATACAATGGGCCAAAATAAACCTCGGCTAAAAAGTCTCACTAATGAACAAGATAGACCTAAGAAAAAAGTGTACACAACTTGCCAAATAATGAATAAGCGAAATGCCTCAGGCAAAAAGAAAAGGGCAACAGCGTGTGACAAAGAAAATATAATGGCCGAAAAAAGAACAATTTTTCTCTTATTGTTCCCAAAGATTTTTTCTAGATAAGTCCACCAAGCATGTCGGAAAATAACCTCTTCCCACAAAGGGGCAACGATCACCATCTGCACAAATAGATTATCAATAAACAAAAAAGGATGCTGATGACCAAAGCGCATCACAATGAGATAGGTCCCCCACAAGGCTACAACTAATAGCAAAATCAACATCAAAAAAGACTCAACCAAATCGCGGACTTCGATTTTAAAACCCGGCTGAATGCGTTTTTTAAAAAAGACCACAACACTTATCACAAAAATCAAATCAAAGAGATAAGGACCCCAGGAAGTTCCTTGAAAAAGCTGTCCCAAGGCCCAAGAAGCCACAAAATAAAAAGTAATAAAGCAGATAAGAAATAGGTAACGCCCTCTCCCCTCAAAACTTTCCAATAATTTCGTTAAATTCATAATCATTCCTTATGAGAACAAAAAATCAATTTGTTCAGATGTCAGCATTTTCCCTTTAACCATATCAAAAGTTTCCAAATACTGAGATAGCTCTTTTTTAGTTTCTTGCAAAGCAAGCACTTTTTCTTCAACACTGTTCTTTGTTAAAAACTTATAGACCCAAACCTTCTCTTGCTGCCCCATGCGATGGATGCGATCCATCGCTTGGCTTTCCAATGCAGGATTCCACCAGGGGTCGAACAGAATGCAATGATTGGCCGATGTCAAGTTAAGACCGACTCCTCCCGCCTTTAGGCTGATTAAGAACACTGCGGGTTCACTGCGATTATTAAATTCATCAACCAGCTTTTGTCTGTCTTGAGTTTGCCCATCTAACAAAAACACTGGCAAATTGATCTTATCAAATTCTTCTTTAAGCAGATGAAGCATAGAGCGAAACTGAGAAAAAACTAAAACTTTTTCTCCTCGCCCCAAAATCCGTTTTACAAAGGATAAGCAATGAGATGTCTTAGCAGATGCAGCCTGCCGAAAACGTAAATCGACAAGGGCCGGATGATTGGCCATTTGGCGCATACGTAAAATAGCCTCTAAAACATTAAGATAGGCTGCCTTAAACCCTTTTTGAGAAATCTGTTCTTGAGCCTTATTTCTCATTTTCATTTTTATGCGCTGGTACAGCTCTTCCTGCTCTTCTTCCATACCGATCCAAACTTCTGAGATATTTTTGGCAGGAAGTTCAGTCAGCACTTCTTCTTTAGTCCTACGCAAAACCAAAGGGGCCAATAATCGAAAAAAGATTTTAATCCCTTCGCCATAGTCACTGATGTCTGAAAACTTTTGAAATCGCTTACCAATAAAAGGATTGAGAAATTCCATTATCGAAAAATACTCTAATAAATTATTTTCAATTGGTGTCCCCGAGAGAGCTATGCCATGCTTCTTCGACAATTTTTTTATGGACCGACTCAAACGTGATTTTCTGTTTTTTATATACTGCGCCTCATCTAAAATAACCGTTTCAAATTCATAGTCTTTTAAAAACGAAAAATCACGCAAGCACAATGAATAAGAAATAACCGTTATTTCTGGTCGAAAATTTTCAAACTCGTGCTGACGCTGAGGTCCCTGATAAATATATGTTTTGGCCGTACCAAAAAATTTTTCAATTTCCTTTTGCCAATTATAGACTAAGGATTTGGGGACCACGATTAAATGGCGACAAACTTTACCTTCTTTTCTTTCAGCCGCAATACAACTTGCCAAAAAAGCAATAAGCTGAATTGTTTTCCCCAGCCCCATATCATCGGCCATCAAAGCACCTAACCCCATTTTTTGTGTTAAGCGCAGCCAAGAAAAACCCTGTTGCTGATAAGTTCGTAGCTGCCCCCGAAATAAGGAATCAGGTGTTTCTCGAAAGATTTCTCCTTCCTCCCCCAGTAAAAGTAGCTTTTTTAGTGAGTCTTTAGAATCGTGACTTAAATCCCCCCACAGACGAACCGATTGAAAATCAGGTTCACGCAAAAAATAGATTTGTTCTTCCTGAGGGGCAACAAAATGATGCTTAATTTTATTATCAATAAAGAATTCATCACCTTTACAGCAAGCCTTCAAATCCGCATTTTCAGTCCAAAAAATTTCGTCAACTTTAATAACCTCTTTATTGCGCGAAAAAACCTTAAAACCTCTTTCAAAGACATAATCGAGCAATTCGACGAGATCCTTAGACTCCACCACAAAAGAATCACTTAAAGAGCTTCCCTTCATATTTAACAAGGAGTGCAACTCACTGATAAGGCCCTGTTCTTTCTTCAAGTCCCGACAAAAAACTTTTTGTGAGAAGCGATCGTATTCAAGCTCCAATGTCTCCACCGAATTAAACAGGCTACGACCTTGAATGAGAAATTCATTCTCCTCTCTCACGCCATATGAAAAATAAAGGCGGCAAGTAAAGCGCTGCTTATCTAAAATATTTTCCGTAAAATCGATTTTTACAATGGGAAGTGGCTTCAGTAATACTTTTTCCAAATTTTTTTTCAGCACAACATGCGCCAAGGGAAACTCGCGTAATAGCGGAATCAAAACATCCGTCTGACAGGGCCAGCTTTCTTTAAACTCAAAATCAATAAGCGAGGGATCAAAAATTAAATTCTGATCTTGCAAGAAAATACCTTTCCCCCAAGATGAAAAGGTCTCTTTTCCACACAAATAGGGCCGAAGCTTATTTTCTTCCTCACGCAGCTCTACGGCATGCTCTAATAGCAGGAAATTCAATTGTTCATTGTTCCATAAAAGCCTTTCGTCTCGGGCCAGAGGAAGCAATACAAATGAGTAAAAAGCAATGGGAACAGAGATTTCTGAAAATAGAATGCTTTCGCGACCGCGAAATTTTTCCTTTTTTCCTCCGACAAAGAAGGGTTCACATAAATGTAAAAACTCCTGCTCAGAATAAGCATAGTTTGCAATCTGCGACTTATGTAATTTACAAGAAAAGTATGAACCCCAATCACCGTCCTGCTTTCGCTTCTGCTGAAGCAGAGCAAAGCGTAGACTTTGGCCGTCCTTTTCTGGAGGGAGCAGTTGTAAGCTGATTTTTATCTCAGCTTGAAACCCCTTCCTTGGGGATGTTTTTGAAGTTAAAGCAAGATCCATAACTTGATATGGTAAAGCAAAGCTCTCACTTTGCACAGCAAAAGAGCTAAGCACCTGAAAACTAAGAGTATTCAAACAAAATAGCTCATCTCATTGGTGCTAAATTCCGATAAGTTTTCACTCGTATTATGGCCTCTTCTTTAGGATTTACGTATGACAAAATTGCTATTCTCGCTCTTATGCTTTCTCACCTCAATTCAATGGGTTTTCGCCATCAACATTGCCCCCCTCTACTACTACACGGCCCAATGTGGAAATCTTCTACAACGCCAGACTGTCCAAATGGGAATAAATGCTGATAAATTCAAAAGAGTCGTAGGTGCCGAACAAGCAAAAGAGCTTTTTGATGTTGTCTCCGAAGTCAACAAGATTGCCGGAAAATCCTTTGTCATTCCTTCAAGGGTTGATATGCAAGTGTTTCGCTATGAATACACGGCCTATCACACCAAAGTAAAGCTCAAGGCAGGAGGGGAGCTTCCACAAATTGTGACTCCTTACCAGTTTGGAGTTGAGGATTACACCAAGGTTCGTATGTCCAAGCACCCCAAATTTTCTCGTCCTATTTTGGCCCACGAATACGGGCATGCCATTTTTGCCGAAAATATCTATCATGAAATTCCTGAGTGGAAAGAATTAGAAGAAACTGCTTACATGATGAGATACATTGAAGCACGTTTAGAACAACTACGCGGTTTTGTTAAAAACCCCAAACTATCACCACCTCCTCAAGTCAAAGATCTCTCGGATGCACAGGCTCAATTGGCGCACCTAGAACAAGTTTTTAAAGAAGCAAGCAATGATGCCCAAGTGCAAGGTGCCGTTTGGCTCAATCACTTGGCCCGCTCCTACAACGAAGTTTTTGCTGATTCGGTCGCAGTCATCTATGCGAAAGATCCTTCAGCGATTGCCAAGGCCCTCAACTTTACCAAAAGAAAATTAGACCCAGGTGATTTTCGCGACTTTATGAACAAAATGGATGGCGCCAAATGGACTCACGATGAAGAGCATGTTCTTTTCTCTCCAGTGCGCTACGCCCTGGGCAAAAACTATATTTTCAATCCTCAATTTCATGACCATGAAGAAATAGTTTTACGAAAAATTTTCAATGCGATTACTGATGAGATGAGATACTACTCACGTGCCATTCACTACAAAGATTTCTCACTACTCAAAAATCAAACAACCAAGGTAATCAATGAACGCTTTATCAAGTCAGTGGAGCAACGATTTCTCAATTACGATGCGGCCCACGTAGATTTTGACAGAATGCTGCTTGGACTCAGCGACCAAAAAAAAGTTATTCTTTCTGGTGCAACAATTCACCCCGAAATCCCCCTAACGGCTCAAGAAAAAATGATCAAATACGGACTCAACCCCATTGATGCCAGCAACTGGAACAAACAATTTTATCAAGTCCGTGACATTCAAATTCTTAGTTCGGAAAACCCTGAAGCGGTTCTAAGAAGCCTTGGATTTGAATTGGAAAAAGCTGAAGATGGAAAAACAATCTACAACCTCTTCCCAGGAAAAGGCAATTATGCCAAAGAGGGACAATTTGGACAAAAAGTCATTTTAGACGAAAAAGAAGGGACAACAACACTTTATTCTTACTGCGAGGAATTTACCCAAAAAATAATAATGAATAACAAAGATCAGTTCATTCGCCACAATCAGATCATAAAAATTTACTAAATTTGACAAAAAAAGGGAGTCATTAGACTCCCCTTTTTTTGTCCTCATATAATTGCTTACTTATTTTTGTTCTTCTTTCGCTGCAGTCTTCGCCGCTTTTTTAGCCGCTCGTTTTGCTTTGCGCTCTGCAACCCTCTCTTGAATATCTTCACGAAATTCATTCCCTGCCACAGTTCCCTTGGCCAAACTTCTCACCATTAAGAAGGTTGATTGATTCACAACATAACTACAAAATTGTCTAAACTCATAAACGTTTTCGAATTCTTTTTTCAACTCTTCATTTGCAGCAAGATCCTCTTGCAATTGCTCTTCTGTTCTATCGTCCATAATTTCTTGGTAACGAGCTATTTTCAATTGACCTTTTTGATTCAAGCATTGCCATACAGAAACCCCAAAACCACCCATCGCCAAAGTAACAGGTAAAGCATAGATGGTAGAAGCAGCAGAACTAATTGCGCTTAAAATCATTGGAGTCATAATCATTTGTTGCATAACGGCCGCAACAACAGTTGCTCCTAAATTTTTCAAGCAATCACCGTTTTCAGCATTACACTCAAAAATATCACCAAGATCAAAAATTTCAGATTTATCTTTCAGTTCGCCAGTTGCCAACATATGCTCAACAACTTCTCTCAGCTTACCTTCTAACAATTTATCTAAAACCATGTAATCATCATCTTGGGCCAAAACATCAAAATCAATACTAAAATTCGCCAAGAACATTTCAGCAACTTTCTTACCTAAACGCTCTGCTCTCTCTTGCATGTTTTCCATTACAATTTCAGAAAAACGACCAAGGTATTCTTCTTGTGAACCGACTTCTTTATAAAGATTTGCTAAACGATCCATTAGAGCTTGGTCTTCGAGTAAAACCTCCAGAACAATAAGACCTTTTTCACTGATTTGTGATTTTCCTAATGATGCTTTCATAAATGCTGTGGCATTCATAAAAGGACGAAGAGTCGTCGTGCTAATGGCCGTAGCAATCGTCCCCAGCTTTCTTCCCAGTTTGCGAAAAAAGACTTTTCGTTTTTCCTTTCTAATCTCTTTTTGCTCTTGTTTGGAAATTTGCTCCTGAGCGTATGAAAAATTACTAGCTGTACAAATTGTTGACAGCACTAATGTCGCGACTAAAATCTTTCTCATGTCATTCTCCCTAGTTAGATCGTTCTCAATTGCTATTAACTAGAAAGAGTGCAGATATCGTGCCAAAAAGCCTAGTGGTGCGAATCCAACATCGCATCATTCAACAAAATTTGCTTAAAATGATTTTCAGCGTCTAACCATTCCTCATCAGAGGCTTCGCTTTTATTTTGTTCCAAAGGATCTTTGGATAAGTCATAGTAAGCACGCCTTCTACTGGAGACATGATAAGAATATTTTTTGTGTCCTTTTATATATCCCAAATAACGGCCATCGTAGGGTTGAACTAAATAAGCACTTCCTTCCCCTTGCAACTTCCACAGTGATTGCCCCTGATAGCTATGCTCCAAACTTCCCTTCGCTTTAAGTAAAGAAAGAAGTGTGAGCGGAAAATCAATTTGAGAACCCGTCTGCTCAATGACTCTTGGAGCAAGGGACGGATGCAAAAACAAAAGAGGAACCTTAAAGTTTTCATTAAAAATGCCATTTTCCGGGGCGTAATTACCATGCTCCCCCATGGGATAACCATGATCTCCTTGTAAAATAACAAGAGAGTCTCTATCCCAGCCTCTATTCTTTAGCTCTTCAAAGAAAGTCTTTAAAAATAGATCCATAAGATAAATCGTATTTCCAAATCTCTCCTTAATGTGCTTTGGATTTTTGTGCATAAAATGCAAATGAGCTGGCGCCCCACGAAATTTCATATGATTGGAAAGAGGGCCGAATGCCGAAAAACTTTTTTCGTTTTTTCCTTGCTCATCTAAATAGTTCATCACTTTTTTATAAAGAAGATCATCCTGAATGCCCCAGCCCCAAGCATATTTTTGGCGCTCCTCTTTGGAAATAAATCGAGAATTCATGGCCAAAACTTCATCGAACCCATGTTCTTGCCAAAAAGGTCCCGTATTATCAAAAGAAAGATCTGAAAAAGAACGAAAAAAACGAGTTTTAAAGCCCAATTCTTTCATATGCTCCGGCAGGCAATTCAATTTTACATGAGGAACATCAACCATAACCTTCTTGCGAGAGTGTGAAACTCTGCCACAAAGCGATGCAAATTGCCCCTTTGCCGTTTGCATGGAACTACCATAATAATTGGAAAAATAGACTCCTTCTTTTACCAGCTTATTAAAAAAAGGCGTGTATTCTTTCCCTGCACCATTTTTTTTATTCAAATAATTCGCATTGTAGGATTCTAAATAAATCAAAAAAACCCTCTGCACATCTAGAACTTGTCCCTTATCGCTCCCAAATTGTTCCGTGCGAATTAAGCTAGAAAGATAGGCTTTCTTTTCGCTTTCCGAAGGAGAAAAGGGCAATTTTTCAGGAACAAAATTGCGGTATACCGAAGTTGCAAAATGAGAAAACTCATTAAAAGAAAAAGGGGTGAAAATAATCAGCACAATAAAAAAGGAAAATAGAGAATAATATTTAGGGATGCCTCTTTGCAATTCAGACTTCGCTTTACGAAATAGAAATAAAAGGGGAATGGCCCCAATCACAACAAGGGAAATCCAGTCTTTCGCCTTAAACATTCCTCCAATAACTTGCCAGCTTTCCGCATGCTTCACTAAGGCAAAATTACTCAGCAATAAGGAAAAATCCATAAACCCGTGAGCACGTAAATGATAGAGAGAAAGCACTCCGTACACAAAAGCCAGTAAAGAAGCGACAAACTCTTTTTTCAATACTCTTCTTAATATTAAATTAAAAGCAATAACAAATAATACTTGCTCCAGCCCCCCCCGGGAAAGTAAGAAAAAATCTTCTGCCCATGAAATTCGCTGCGCTCCCGTAGAAAAATGTAAACGCAAAATAAATCCCCAGAAGATTAAAAACAAGTAAATATGGGGAAAAAAATTGAATAATATCCATCTTTTGACTTTCATCTTGGCAATTCTCTCTTGTTCATTGTATGCCTTTATATAGATAAACTATTTCAGGAGAATTGAAAATGAATGATCTTCAATCATTTCAAAGAGAAATCAGAGAAGGTATCCCTGCAAGCCTTCCTGCCCCTCAAAAATATGATCTCAATGTTAACCATGCCCCCAAACGCAAAGAAATATTGGATAGAAGTGAAAAAATTTTGGCACTCAAAAATGCACTTCGCTATTTTGACAAAAAAGATCACGCTGCTCTTCTTCCTGAATTCAAAGCAGAACTAGAACAATATGGGCGCATTTACATGTATCGCCTGCGGCCACAACACAAAATGTATGCACGCCCTATTGAAGAATATCCTCATAAATGCAAACAAGCTGCTGCCATTATGCTTATGATTCAAAACAATTTGGATCCTGCAGTGGCACAGCATCCACATGAACTCATTACCTATGGCGGAAACGGCGCCGTTTTTCAGAACTGGGCCCAATACCGTCTCGCCATGAAATACTTATCTGAAATGACTGACGAGCAAACCTTAGTCATGTACTCCGGCCACCCCATGGGACTCTTTCCTTCCCACAAGGATGCTCCTCGCGTAGTTGTAACCAACGGGATGGTTATTCCCAATTATTCCAAACCCGATGACTGGGAAAGAATGAATGCTCTGGGCGTCAGCCAATATGGGCAAATGACTGCTGGTTCCTATATGTATATTGGTCCGCAAGGAATCGTTCACGGAACAACTATCACCACTATGAATGCCGGTCGCAAAACTTTAAAACCTGGCGAAAAAGATTTGCGCGGAAAGCTCTTTGTCACTGCAGGTCTTGGTGGAATGAGTGGTGCTCAACCTAAAGCCGCAGTTATTGCTGAAATGATCTGCATCGTCGCGGAGATCAACCCTAAAGCAACAGAAGTTCGCCACGGCCAAAAATGGGTAGACGAAGTTTATAGTGACCTCGACCAAATCATTGCACGCGTAAAAACTGCCAAAGAGAAAAAAGAGGCTGTCTCCATTGCCTACCAAGGCAATGTCGTCGATCTATGGGAAAAACTAGTAGCAGAAAATATTCAAGTCGACCTTGGTTCTGACCAAACCTCCCTGCATAACCCTTGGGCCGGTGGCTACTATCCTGTCGGCGTAAGTCTAGAGGAATCCAATCGCCTAATGGCCGAAGAGCCCGCAAAATTTAAAGAACTCGTTCAACAGTCCTTATGCCGTCACGTAAACGCAGTTAACACTCTTGCCAATAAAGGGATGTACTTTTGGGATTACGGAAATGCTTTCTTATTAGAAGCTGGACGCGCTGGTGCAGATATTTTTAAAACAGATGGCAAAACCTTTAAGTACCCTTCCTATGTACAAGACATCATGGGCCCCATGTGCTTTGACTACGGTTTTGGACCTTTCCGCTGGGTCTGTACTTCAGGCGCCCCTAAGGATCTTGCCACTTCCGACAATATTGCTGCAGAGGTATTGCAAAATATTTATGAAACAGCTCCTGCAGAAATTCGTGGGCAGCTCATGGACAATATTGTTTGGATCAAAGGTGCCATGAATAACAACTTGGTTGTTGGTTCACAAGCACGCATTCTCTATGCAGACTGCGAAGGTCGCACCAAAGTTGCTTTGGCACTCAATGAAGCGATTCGCACAGGAAAAATTACCGCTCCCATCGTGCTTGGCCGTGATCATCACGATGTTTCTGGAACAGATTCTCCATTTAGAGAAACCTCTAATATCTATGATGGATCCGCCTTCACTGCTGATATGGCCGTGCACAACGTCATCGGCGATAGCTTTCGTGGCGCCACTTGGGTTTCCATTCATAACGGCGGCGGCGTTGGCTGGGGAGAAGTTATTAACGGTGGTTTTGGTCTCGTCATCGATGGAAGCGACGAAGCCAAAAGGCGTTTAGAAATGATGCTTCACTGGGATGTTAACAACGGTATTGCTCGTCGTGCTTGGGCCAGAAATGATGAGGCTCTTTTTGCCATCAAACGCGCCATGCAAGTATGCGATAAACTCCAAGTGACCATTCCTCAAATCGTCGATGAAGAACTCTTAAAAGACCTATAATCATCAACAGTTTTTGTTGGCCAACAAATACTATTGAAGCCTCTTTTTGTAAGAAAAAAGGGGCTGCTTTTTCATGTTTCTTTGTCTAGACTTTCTCCACGCACAAAACATTAACGATCTTCAAACACAAAGGGAGAGATGTATGAAGAAACTTTTATCAGTACTCGTTGGAGTATGTTGCTTAATCCCCGCAATGCAAGCCCTGGCCGTAGAAACCCCTTCTATTAAACTCAATTGGAGAATGGATCTTCTTAAGGAAGACTTTAAAGGCGAAGGAGCAGCAGGAGAGGAATTAAAATTTGTCATGCCTTACATTCGATTGGACATCAAGGGTAAATTCAAAGACGATCTCACTTATCGCGCCAAATTCCGTCTCAACAAAACATTAGACAAAGATAGTCCTAATGTTGATGACTCAGGAAAAGGTCTCGACTATGCCTACATTGAGAAAAAAGTAAATGCTTCATTTAAAGTTCGCGTTGGTAAACAAGTGCTTTATCACGGAGGATGGGATGCAGTTCCAAGCTCTAAAGATGAATATGTTTTCTCTGAAACTGGATTTTCTTACTATGCCATGGGAGTTGGCGCTTTTTATAATTTCTATGGTCAAGAACTCATCCTTCAAGCCTTAAACACCAAAGGACAAGATGACCAAAAAATGATGCTTTATGGTGGTGCACTAAATGCAAGCCTTATGGCCGGTCTCTTGAAACCCATCATCAGTTTCCACATTCTTCCCGATGAAGGCGAAGGCAAAAATACAACCTTCTTCTCCGTTGGTAACCGTATCTCCATCTTCAACTTTTTCATCGACACAGATTACAATCACACTCAAGTCTTAGAAGATGAAACAGCTGATGAATTTATCGGCCGTCTTACTTACAAGATTGGAAACTTCCGTCCACAAATTAAATATGCTCACAAAACCGGAACAGGCTTTTCACGTCCAGATGGTTACTCTGCCTCTTATGGCGATATCGACAACAAGCATGTCGCTCTTGAGTACTATCCCTACGGCGATGACAACTTCCGCATTCATGGAGCTTATATTGAAGAAGACGACAGCACTGATGTAACAGACAAAAAATATATCCTCGGTATGGCCGGAAACTTCTAGAATAATTCAAGCTTAAGCGCTCCTTCGGGGGCGCTTTTTTCTTACATCTACTAACAAACCACTACATCATCCAAAGTCATTTCTACTAAAAGCTCTTGAAATTATTGATCTTTTTTTAAGCAATGCGCTTGCAGCCCTGTAAGAATCCAATTTTAAGCTAAAAAACGTGTAATTTTTATAACTTACCAATTTGCCAACTCAGTTACCATGGATTAAATTGCTCAAGCTTTATTATATTTAACCACATTGTCAGGAGACTTAGTTATGAGTGAAGAAAAAACTCCACGCGTAGAGATACAGCCAGAACTTTGCAAAGGCTGCGAACTCTGCATTTCTCAATGCCCCAAAAAAGTCCTTGAGCTAGGCAAAGATCTAAATCACATGGGCTACAACTTCGCGACTTACAAAGGCGATGGCTGTATTGGATGCGGCGTATGCTTCTATGCTTGCCCCGAACCCGGAACTATTCGCGTTTATAAAAAAATTAGAGGTGACAAATGAATAAAGAATTTATCAAAGGAAATGAAGCCATCGTAAAAGGCGCCATTCTTGCTGGCTGTACTCACTACTTTGGCTACCCTATTACTCCTTCTTCAGAAGTTGTCCATGCTTTTGCTCAACTCGCACCGAAAACAGGTTGTACTTTTCTTCAAGCAGAAAGTGAAGTCGCCGCCATTAACATGGTATACGGTGCAGCAGGCTGTGGCGTACGCGTAATGACAGCCTCTTCTAGTCCGGGAATCAGCTTGAAACAAGAAGGGATTTCCTACATTGCAGCAGCAGAACTTCCTTGCGTCATCGTCGATGTTGTTCGCTCTGGCCCAGGACTTGGAAATATCTTTCCAGAACAATCTGACTACAATCAAATCGTCAAAGGCGGCGGACACGGTAACTACAAATGTATCGTTCTCGCACCGAACTCTGCTCAAGAGATGTGCGACATGACCATCAAGGCCTTTGATCTTGCAGATAAATATCTTACTCCTGTTTATGTTTTAACAGATGGATATGTAGGACAGATGATGGAACCTGTGACTTTCCCTTCTGAAGTAAAAAAAGTGGAACGCAAAGATTGGGCCCTCTATTCCGACAAAGCTTCTAAGCACAATCTCGTTTGCACCATCCGTATGAGTGCAGAAGAAATGGAAGAACTCAATATCAAATTGCAGAAAAAATACGCTGAAATTGAAAAGAATGAGCAACAATATGAAGAAGTAAACTGTAAAGACGCCGAAATGGTTGTTGTCGCTTACGGCATCACTTCTCGTCTTGCTCGTACTGCTGTAGAAGAGTTACGCGAAAAAGGCATGAAGATTGGTCTTTTCCGTCCTCAAGCAGTTTATCCTTTCCCCAAAGATCGTCTTGCAGAGCTTGCCAACACAGCGAAAGTTTTCACAGCGTTGGAACTCTCTAACGGACAAATGGTAGACGATGTACGCCTCACTCTTAACGGCAAAAGACCTGTTGAATTTTACGGACGTATGGGCGGCGTAGTTCCTACTCACAAAGAGATCGTAGAAGTTCTATCTTCTCTTTACAAAAAGCATTTGGCATAAACGAGGTTGATTATGGAAAATTTAGATAACACAATTGGCAAACCCCAGTCGTTTTACGACACCTTCGAAAGAAAGCCCGGTAAAGACAAACAAATTGTGCACTACTGTCCTGGCTGTGGTCACGGACGTATTCACAAACTCATCGCTGAGGCTCTCGACTCTCTTGAGATGGCCGATGAAACGGTATTTGTTTCTCCCGTTGGCTGTTCTGTTTTCGGTTACTACTATTTTGATACTGGCAATATTCAAGCGGCCCATGGACGCGCTCCTGCCGTTGGAACAGGTGTTGCTCGCGCAAATAAGAAAGGCTACGTTATTTCTTACCAAGGCGACGGCGACCTTGCAGCGATTGGAACTGCTGAAATCATCCATGCAGCTAACCGCGGCGAAAACATGACTGTAATCTTCGTCAACAATGGTATTTACGGTATGACCGGCGGACAAATGGCCCCTACATCTCTAGAAGGCCAAAAGACTGCAACTTCTCCTTATGGACGCGATATTGCCGACATGGGAGCACCTATCCGCATGAGCGAAATTATCGCAAAACTCGACGCTCCTGTTTATGTTGAACGCGTTTCGGTCAGCGATTTCAAAAATATCAATAAAGCCAAAAAAGCGATCCACACTGCTCTTAAAGCGCAAAAAGATCGCAAAGGTTTTACTTTCGTTGAAGTTCTTTCAGCTTGCCCTGAAGGATGGAAACTTTCCCCCGTTGACGCAATTAAGCGCCTTCAAGATGTAATGGAAACTTATTATCCATTGGGTCAATACAAGAACGAACTTGAAACTCGTCCTACAAAGGCTGAACCACTTCCTCGCCCTTCCGACAAGGATATCATGACGGCCCTTGGCGTTGGCGACAAAGCGGCCATTATCAATGTAACTGATACATTTGTTAAAAACTTCAAAGAGCAACGCGTGCGTATTTCAGGTTTCGGCGGACAAGGTGTACTCCTGGCTGGAACAACTCTTGGGAACCTCGCAATGCACCACGAACTAGCAGTAACCTGGCTTCCTTCTTACGGACCAGAAATGCGTGGTGGAACAGCGAACTGTCACGTAATGATCAACAACTCCGTTGTTGGTACTCCTGTGGTAGATAAGCCAAATGTTTTGATTGCAATGAATGGTCCATCTTTGGACGAATTTGAAAATACAGTAGAAGCAGGTGGAACTATTTTTGTTAACTCATCTATCGTCGACAAAAAAGTTAAACGCACTGATGTTAAAGCTGTTTACGTTCCGATGACTAATATTGCAGAAGATGCCGGTATTAAAAAAGCTGCCAATATGGTCGCCGTTGCCGCTTACTTAAGCTACAGCAAGGCCATGGATCTCAATAGCCTAATTGACCTCTTGAAAGTAAACTTCAAGAAAAAAGAATTGGTTGATGCCAATATTAAGGTTATTCACGCAGCAAAAGAATATGTAGAAAAAAACTGCATGTAATATCTCAGAGGGGAAAGCTTAAGGCTTTCCCCTTTTTTTTTATGAACATTAAAGAAATTCAAAAATATATGACTCTCGCTCTCAAAGAAGCTCAAAAGGCTGAACTCAAAAATGAAGTTCCCATTGGCGCTATTATCGTAGATAAAAAAGGGACAGTTATTGCTCGGGCCCATAACCTAAAAGAGCAAAAATTAGACACGACGGCACATGCAGAAATCTTGGCCATAAAAAAAGCCTCTAAAAAGGTAGCAAACTGGCGACTCGAAGGATGTTCTCTCTATGTCACGCTAGAACCTTGCCCCATGTGTCTAGCTGCAATGCGGGAAGCTCGCATTGAAAGACTTATTTTTGGTGCCTATGACCTTAAAGGCGGGGCCCTAAGCCTTGGCCATAATCTCCATCAAGACAGACGACTCAACCATCAATTTTCAGTGGTGGGCGGGATTCAGGCTTCAGAAAACGGCCAAATCCTCTCCAATTTCTTTCGAAAAAAACGCAAACGCGAAAATAACTAGACTTAAAATCCTCTTTTATGCTAAAAATACTGCACAAATCTTGAGCGGAGAATTGGCCGAGTGGTCGAAGGCGCACGCTTGGAAAGCGTGTAACGGGCAACCGTTCGTGGGTTCAAATCCCATGTTCTCCGCCATCTTTTTTATCATCACTAAATATAAAATTGTTCCGATTTCGGTTTTCATGCCGATCGACTCACAACTCCCTTTATGCTAACATCCTGCTTTATTCCAATAAAAATAGAGAGTTATATTTGATATTTCTAATATACCCGAATATTACAAGCAAAGAGCGTTACAACAAAGACATTGATGCAATTGGTGGACATCAGCTCCCCCTAGGAGTGTATTACCTCGCTTCATACCTTAAGAACCAGGGAAGAAATGTTGATGTCATTGATGCCGAAGCAACAGAAATTTCTGATCAAGAGATTGTTAATATTTTGCGCCAAGCAAGCGCGACTGTTGTCGGAATATCCTCAACAACGGTTGCTTTTAGAAATGCAAGAAAATTGGCCGAAAAAATAAAAAAGGAATTGCCTGATGTTCAAATTGTGATTGGCGGTCCACAAATAACAGCAATGCCTCAAAAAACAATGGAAACACTGGCATTTGATTATGGGATTGTACAAGAAGGAGAAATTGCATTTTCGATGCTGTTAGAACACATCCTTGATAAAAAAAATAATCTCAAACAAATCCCAAATTTATTTTATATTGAAAACGAGACAATAAAATCGAACCCCGAGAAAATGGTTATTAATAATTTAGACACCATTCCCTTTCCCGATCGCACCTTGGTAAAAAATCTAAATATTTATACTCCCCCAATCGGAGCATTCCGCCAACAACCTGTTGCAAGCGTCATCACCTCAAGAGGATGTCCCCACTCCTGTATTTTTTGCGATAATAATACATTTGGAAAATCCATCAGATACTTTAGTGCCGAATATGTCGCGGATGAAATAGAATACCTTATAAATAACTTTGGCATAAAAGAAATTTCTTTTCTTGACGATACATTCATCGTTAATAAAAAAAGATTTAAAAAAATATTTTCCCTTCTAAAAGAAAAGTCCATCAATATTTCTTGGACTTGCATGACACGAGTAGATAATTTGGATTTTGAAACTCTTCAATTCATGAAAGACCATGGTTGTTGGCAAATCAGAGTCGGCGTGGAAAGTGGAAATCAAGATGTCATTGACTTCATCAAGAAAGGAATCACGCTCGCCCAAGTAGAAAAAGTCGTAAAAGACTGCAAAAAACTTAAAATCATGGCAACTGGTTTTTTCATGATAGGACACCACATTGATACTCCTGACACCATTAAACAAACGATTGATTTCGCTCTTTCAATTCCACTAACTGATGTTGTCGTCACAATAAATACCCCCATCCCAGGAACTGAATCATATCAACTGGCGAGAAAATACGGGGATTACAATGAAAAAGATTGGACATCCCTCAACTACTGGACTCCTGTATTTGTTCCCAAGGGACTTTCGCAAGAATATTTGCTTGAACAACAAAAAAATTTCTACAAGCGCTTTTATCTAAGGCCCCAAATTATTTATAAACAAATTAGCAAGATTCGTTCATTTCGTATCGCAGGCTTGCTGCTCAAATCAACAATGTCAGGTATACGCTTTATGAAAAAGGAAGCTCAATGACATTAAAACAAAACAAATCGGCCCTGGCATTTGGAATCATCACATTAATAACCATTCTCTCATACTGGCATGCCCTATTTGGTGAATTTATTGGCGATGATTATTTACGAATTGTAGAAGCGGAATACTGGCTTAAGCAGGGATACTCTTTTGCACTGAATAATATCTTACCAGATCGCCCCATATTAATGGCCACAATTTGGGGAAATTATCTCTTGGGTGGACTCAACCCCATTGGTTACAAGATCTTTTCACTCGCACTCTTCCTTGCCGTTGGATTCCTTTTCTTTCAACTGTTATTATTCATTGAAGTTCATCACCTCAAAAAGAAACGCATTGGCATAATTAGTTTTTGCACACTGCTCTTTATGCTACAACCCGTAAATAGCCAGGCCATCATCTCGATCATTCAAAGAGGCGTTTTGTTGGCTGCCCTTGGAGGACTAGGCTCTTTTCTATTCTTCATAAAACATCTAGAGCTTCAAAAAAGAGAATATTATTTATACAGCCTACTGTTCTATACTTTGGGAATTTTATCTAAACCTATTATTATTACTTTCCCTGTTATGTTTCTCTTGTATTTAATTTTTATGAAAAAATTAAATACAGAAAATATAAAAAAAATCAGTCTATTCTTTCTTATTAGTCTCATTCCAGTTATTTTCTATCTGTTTTCAGGATTCAACAATCAAGCCGCAATCGGAGCTCTCCCCTGGTACAAATACTTCCTACTGCAAACAAAAGTCATATTCATATATTTTAAACTTTTTTTTCTACCAACCAACCTCCACTTCTTTTATGATTTTGACAAAAATGTAAACATCCAAGATGTCTTTATGTGGCTTGCCATTTTAGGACACTGTTTGCTTATCTTTTCTGGATTCAAACTATTTAAATCCTTAAAGCTTGTCTCGTTTGGTATTATGGCAATGTACATTTCCTTTTTACCCGAAAGTAGTTTCTTTCCAATTAAGCACATCGTATTTGAACATAGGACATTCATCCCATATTTATTAATCTGTTTCATTTTTTATGGGCTCTTACAACACTATGATTTCAAGTATAAGAAAATATCATTGAGCATAAGCATATTGTGTCTTTTATTCTTGGGGGGCCAACTGATCAAACGCACCCACGAAATAGACAGTTTAGAAAAATGCACAATAAACACTTTTAGCTATCGCAAACCAACTAGAGAAAACAAAATGGTTTTGCTAAATGATATATATGTCACCGGGAATAACACTCT
>QKCN01000020.1 GCA_003245675.1 Bacteriovoracaceae bacterium
TGTTTCTTCTCAATCAAAAAGAGTAAAAGATTATTCCAAGCCTTTAAGCTCAGTGATGTGCGAAAATTATTGGCAATACTCTTTTTATACCAAGAGAGCGTGGCAAGATTTCCCTTTCGCTCAAATGCATAGGCTTGTTGAAAGGCCGATTCTTGTGCCAACAAACGAATACGCTCTTGCCGCTCCTTATTTTTAGGGTGCTGTCCCCATTCTGTGCGCTTTAAAAGGGCCAAACAAAACTGGTGCAATGCGCTCCAATTACTCTGGCGATAGAAATAAGACTGAAGACCCACCAACTTGTTATCATTTTTATCTTCTTGAGGCTGCAAAGAAAACAACTGCACCAAATATTGAGATGCTTTTTCAAACTCCTTCAAAAGAAGCATGGACTCCATATAAAGGTAGTCGGCAATATGCTTATCTTCAAGTGTCGGGAAATGAGCAACAAACCAAAGACTTTGCTCTTGTATAAATTTCAAATCATCGACATCTACTTCTATTTTGAGAGACTGTTGATCCGAAATGTCTTTTACCAACTTCATTACGGTATAAGCCGCATCAAGACTATTTTCGTGTTTTTGCAATGCTGCATTTTCATACCAAAGAATAGCTTCTTTAACCTTACCTCTTTGTTCAAAGCGCTGAGCTCCATGATAGTAGATATCAAAATCAAGTTTTGCGCCAAAGTTCTTTTGTAAAAAGGTATAGAGATAGTCAATACTTTGATAAGCATCTTTGGAGTCTGTTTTGCGAGCCTCTCGGTGTAAAATAAGTGTCAAATGAGATACTTTCTGAGGGAAATCTCCAAGCTGATTATCTAAACTCAATTTCGCAAAAAAACGCTCAAGAGATTTTTCAATTTCAAGATATTCTCCCAAGCGAAAATCGCAATCGAGTATTTCAGATAGAACATCAAAAGGATTAATATCTTTTGTGTAGTTTTCTAACAAATATTCAAATGTTTGCTTGGCTTCGCGAAAACGCCCCAGCTTTTTATAATAAGATGCCAATAATTCCACTTCTGCGGGATGACGTTTTAGGTCTTTTACAATGAACTTAACCTCATCAATTGCGGAACGAGCATCCATTAGCTCGGCCAAAAACAAAAGCATATCTCGCCCTGACTCTTTATAAATACCAATACTATGCTTTGTAGCTCCACGACCAAAGTATGAAACGAGTCTTTCCATATGCCGTAATGCCTTCCACTTGTCTCCAACATTGTAAAATGCCCAAGATGCTTTATAGAGACCATAAGCTGATTTCTCATCATCTCCCACCTTAACGAGGTTAGAATAATAAGTAATCGCCTTTGGAAATTGTTTTTGCTCAAAATAGTAGTCACCAAGTAGCTGAAATGCATCTTCTCGATATTTTCCTTGTGGGTATAAATTCTCAAGTGCCTTAGTTCGCTGCAAAGCCGCTGTAAAGTTTTGTAAATCCCAAGAAATAGCAACGGATAAAAAGTAGGCATTCTCGCTAAGAGCATTATGTCCATCTAGCGCTCGCTGAACAAATGGACCGAGAACCTCATCTGCTTTTTGAAGATGCTGGGTCCATATTTTTTCATAGCGCACAGGATCTTCAACACGATACTCTGCAGAAAGGTTCCACAAAGCTTCACTCAGAAAAAAAGCACATTCAGCATCACAATAACCTTGTGGTCTCAGCTGATCTGCCCCTTTCACAACTTTATCGAGTAGTGCGACACTCTTTTCAAATTTAAACTTTTTACTATTTTGTGACCAATAATTAAAGCCTGCTTCTGCATAAATCTTGAATGCAACAGCACGTAAAGCTCCACTGAGAGATTGATCCTGCATCACTTTGTCGGCCAACTCAAATGCAGCCAGATGCTTTTTGTCATGCAATAAAACAAATGCTCTCATTAGTTGAAACTCATTTTTCAAAAGATGGAGCGGGAGCTTATCTTCTGAGATACTATTCACAATGAGACGAGCTTCTTTAATCTTTTTCAATCGGGCAAAAGTCCAAAACAATGAATTTTGCGCTAAGTAATAGAAAGGGCTTTGCGGGCCAATCTCTTTAAAATTTTGAGCAGCTTCTCTATAACGAGCTTTTGCGTAGTAATAACGCCCTAGAACTAGGTTAATTAAATTGTTCCAGCGAATATTGCCACCAAGGGCGCCAATTCCTAAATTTTCCCCTTGTGGCCCCAAAGTGACATAGCGAACGATCTTTTCTGTCTTTAGCTGCTCAAAGCGCTGTATATCTTTGTCTTTCAGTTGAGCTTCATTAAAAAGGACATCAAGAGCCTCTAGTACAATCATATCGGGATGACCATTTGGCAGCTTACACGAGCGTAAGATTCCCTTTGCTTCCTCATATTTTTGCTCAACAAATTGATCTATTGTTGCTCGGACACACGGAAACTCTTTAATGACTCCGCCTTGCTGAGCAACTGCTGAAAAAGCAATTAAAAATAGAAGAAGAAAAAACAAACTATAGTGCATGTTCTTTTTGCCAATGTGATCTTACATAACCAATGATGGATCTTTTATGTTCTGGATTTAAACGCAGTAAAAATAGATCCACATATATCTTCTGTCCTTTACTTTCTCTTTTTACTTCAACTACTTTGGCCGAAAAAGAATCCATACGAGAAGCATTAAACATGGTTAGCCAGATTTCTTCACCTTCTTCAAATAAAAACTCTTTTTCATCAAAACAAGCTGTCAATTCAAGGGGGCCCAACTCTGTTGCAATACCTTTCATAAAAATTCGATTATTGTGCAACAGTAAATCACCTCGCAAAGGAACTCGCATTCCAAGCAAATCTCGTAGGCCATCACTAGAAAGCATATCCTCACTTAAGGAATCTTCATCGTAGATGCCTTTACTAAAAGTCTTAGGTAAAGGACAAACTGGAGCCTTTAAAAGAAATTCATCAAAGAAGTCAAACTCGTAAATGCGGACCCATTCTCGCTTCAGAGCGGGGCAGCATACAAAACTATCAATCTGTAAGCGCTTATCGGCAACAAAGCTTCTTATCAGTTCGGTACTGTAGGGACCTAGTGCTTCTTCCTGCTTAGGATCAGGTAAAAACCACTCCAATTTACTCAACTTTTCATCATTCATAATTTTATCCAATGAATATACTTATAAATCAGTGTTCTTTCGGGTAATTGCCCCCAAAAATTTAGGGGAAAGAATAAAAAAAAATAGGCTTAAAACTTTTCTGGTTCAATCCGAAAGGAAATGGAAATTGAAACTCAAACATCAACAAAAAAGGCTATTTTTGTGATGAAAAAAATATTAATTCTCACAAGTGACATTAATCTCAAAGCGCTGCTTAATTTGCAAGCCTCTCGCTATTTTGATGTTGAAATAATTAACCGCACAAGTGTCCCCTCAAGTATGGAATACCTCAAATCACATTTGGACGCTGCACCTGTTGCCGTAATTGCCGATGAGCATTTCCCATCGGGAAGTGCAACAAGAATAAAAAAAGAGCTAAATAATTTTGAAAAAGTCATTCCTGTTATTGCTCTCCTTGATCGCCTTGAAACCAATTTAAATGGAGGCGTAGGATTTTACTATGCTCTTGAAAAAAGGAATATCTTAGGCAAATTGGATGAAATCCTATCTGAAACTCTTTCATATAAGAGTGAAAGTGAATTACAAGCTCAAGAGTACTTGCCTTTAGATCTTGAAATATTGCTCTATCTCAACCTAGTTCACCATGATTGCTTTATTAAATTATCAGATCAGAAATTTGTTAAGATTCTCAATCAAGGAGATACCTTTACCAAAGCTTATTTTCAAAAATACAGAGATAAAAAAGTTTTAAACTTCTATATCAAAACAACTGACGTCAACATTATGGTAGAAAAGCTATCTGAAAACATTTCAACGATGTCA
>QKCN01000025.1 GCA_003245675.1 Bacteriovoracaceae bacterium
TTGCGTTAAATCAAAAATATGTTTATTCTTATTTTAAGGAAAACAACTATGTGCAAATTTTTTGTACATAACGGGAGGATGCTCATGGCAGAAGCAAAAAAAGCAACAAAGAAAAAAGTTGCTAAGAAGAAGCCGGCTGCTAAGAAGCCTGCGGCAAAGAAAGTAGCTAAGAAAAAAGTAGCGAAAAAAGTAGCGAAAAAAGTTACTAAAAAGCCAGCGGCAAAAAAGCCAGCAGCTAAGAAGCCTGCGGCCAAAAAGCCAGCAGCTAAGAAGCCAGCGGCCAAAAAGCCAGCAGCTAAAAAGCCTGCAGCTAAGAAGCCAGCAGCTAAAAAAGTAGCTAAAAAGAAATAATTATTTCTTTTAGTGATCTTTGAAAAAGCCCTCTCCCACGAGAGGGTTTTTGTTTTTTGGAGGGATGGTTTAATGTTTGGTTTAAAAATGTTTCAATTTCTGCATTTTTTGGGAGCATCTCTTTTTTTATGGAATTCTATTTCTAGAATTTTAAGACCAAAATCTTCCTGGACTTTTTGGGCCAATCTCTTCATTTCCCTATTTCTAATCATTTTTTCAGGTCTAATGCTCATGTATAAAATGGGTATTCAGTATGGCCAGGCGATTCCGCTTTTTATTGTTTTGAAATTTATTTTATTGGCCCTACTTTCAGCGCTTCCGTTTATTGCTAAGAAAGTTCAGTGGGGTCGTCATATGTCTGTAGTCTTTTTTGTACTGTTCTCTGTAGTACTCTACATTTCTTTTTTTAAAGTTTAAATATTTGCCATTGAATCACAAACTCAATATCATAGTATTATGATTAGATTTCTTTTACACATTTATATCTTGATAATCATTGTTGATGTTGTTCTTTCTTATTTTCCCAGTATGGTTTCTTATCCTTGGGTGAAACAACTAAGTCGCATCGCTCAGTTTTCTCAAAAGCCAGTTCGCCGCTTATTGCCTCCCGATTTGCCGATTGATCCCAGCCCTTTGTTGGTCATTATTGGAATTCAATTGATGATGGTTTTGTGGTGATTTATGTTTTTGGGAAATGATGATGATTTGCAATTTTTAGTATCTGAAACTTTAAATTGTGAGTGCCAATCCCGCTTTGAAGATCGTTTTAATCCCGTTTTTACCAGCATTATTCCCTCAGGACCAGGGCTTTGGTTTCGCTTAAAGCGAAGTGGTGATACTTTTCTCGTTCAAACCAAAGTTTGTGAAAGCCTTTCTTTAGTATCCGATCAATTAGCGATTTCAGAAGATGAAGCTTTTTCTTCTTGGTTTTGGTGGGAAATTGATTCTATTGATGTGGCGAACTATGTTTCTGCTCAGATGAAAGCGAAACGTTTTTCTCTTTTTGAGGAGCGGGTTTGTAATTTAGGGGATCCTGGTTTGAGTTGGTGGTTCTTTCAGGAGCAGGATCGCTTTGATATCTTTTTTAAGAATTCATATTTTTTTGAAGACAAGAAGCTACAGCGCTTGGGTCCAATGGGAGATCCTTTATTGGCCCGAAAAACATTTTTAGAGTTTGCCCAGCTTTTGCGCAATTTCTTTCCCGATGCATCTATTTCTTGTAATGATAACCAATTTAGTGTGCAAAATATTCAGCTTGATGAGCACTTTTTGTTTTTGCAAAAGGCGATTGGAGAGGGTTCTTTTGAGTCTCTTAATCAGTTGATGCTCTTTCAGTATGCGCCTTATTTAGAAGACTATTTTTATAAATTAGTTGCCACACGTAATTTTTGGCTCGAAGTGGAAAAAATTCTTTATTCTTTTTAATTTCCTAAAATTTCCTACCTTGTAAATTTTGTGTTCTGTGTTAACCTATTTTTATACAGCCTATAAGGATTATAGGTTTACAGAACGTTTAAGCTACAACAGGATGTTGAAACTTGGCCCAGATCAATTTTGATAGGCAAACTACGCCTAATTTTCTTGCTACTAATAAATCCGGAATCTATACAGAGTCTGAAAATCATGACTTTTCCTCCGGTGGAGAGTCTTTGCAGGAGCGTTTGTATCGCTATAAAGCGGCAAAGGCCAATTCGGATTTAAAGGGAAAAATGCTTGATTCTGCCAAGGCGACTCGCAAGCGCTATAGTCAATCTGATGATGTCTATTTTGTTGATAATTATAAGGCGAAGAAGAAAAAATCTTCTTCGGCAGGGCAAACATCTTCAGGACGAGGCTTACATTTTTATTTTTCTCTCGTTTCTTGGTGTCTGATGCTTTGTGTTTTTGGAAGATTGCTTTTTGTTGAACGAGGTGTCGTTGATTTTTGGAAAAAAGAGCGATTTTTAAATGGCAAGGTTAAGGAACTCAACGCGGTTATTAAGGAAAATAAATCTCTTATTGCTGAGATTTCTCGCATTCAGCAGGATAGAGGCTTTCAAAAGAGCTTAGTGCGCAAAAATTTGGGCTTTATTGACTCTGACGAATATCTCGTTCTATTTGCCACAGCGGGGGATTAGCTGGCCATTTTAATTTCATTCCCGGCCTTAACTGTTGTGCTAATTTAGAACTGCTTTTAATTTCCAAAACATGGCGACAATAGATTGCTCTCGTACGCGCTACGGAATTTAAGTTTTCACGCCCAGGATGATGTTTGACCTGCCTATCGACGTCTATAACCACCATTTCATTGTCCAAAAAAAAGATATCGAGATCAAAATAGGTATCTGGCATCCAAAAACGCTTAGGAGAGTCCTCTAGATAGATAAAGAGCATTGCCTCATTATCGGCAAAATCCTTGTCTTGTATTCCTGAAAGTCCCTGAGTTTGTTCTTCCATGGTTATGGCCAGCTGGGTTTTTAAGCTTTCTCCGCTAGGGAGCTCTAATTCCACAAATCGGACAATTTCTTTTGCAGTACTGACGGCCTGGGGCTCTGGAGTCGTCGTTTGCAGGGGCACTTTAGCCTCATTGCATGAAAAGAGTAAGATTAAAAAGAAAATAAGGGATATATTGTGGGATTTCATGCAAATATGGTATGAATAATGAATTGCTAATTCAACTAAAAACGAGGAGTTCAATCGTGTTATCTGGTCTTATGCGAACACACCATTGTGGAGAATTGAGAAAAGAAAATGTTAATCAAAAAGTCATTCTTTGCGGATGGGTTAATAAATATAGAAATTTAGGGGCCCTTCATTTTATTGATCTAAGAGATAAATTTGGCTTAACTCAACTTTCTTTTGAGGAATTTAAAGGCGACTTCTCTGTTCTTAAAGAATGTTCTTTAGAATCGGTCATCTTGGTTGAGGGAGAAGTTAGAGAGCGTCCTGAAACTGCACGCAACAAAGACATGGGGACCGGAGAAGTTGAATTGATGGTTGCTCGCTTGGAAATTCTTTCTAAAGCTGAACCAGTTCCTTTTTTGCCTACTGGAAAGGTTGATGCCACAGAAGATTTGCGTTTGAAGTATCGCTACCTTGATTTTAGAGGTGGACGTTTACAAAAGATGCTAAGTCTTCGTTCTGAGACTATGCAAAAAATTAGAGCTCGCTTGGTGGAAGAAGGTTTTTGTGAAATCGAAACACCCATATTATATAAGTCGACACCGGAAGGGGCGCGAGACTATGTGGTGCCAAGTCGTATTCATAAACACAAAGTGTATGCGCTGCCCCAGTCACCCCAAACGCTAAAGCAGTTATTAATGATTGGTGGGGCCGATAAGTACTTTCAACTTTGTCGCTGCTTTCGCGACGAAGATTTAAGAGCTGATCGTCAACCAGAGTTTACTCAAGTTGATATGGAAATTTCCTTTGCCACCAGTTCTTATGTAAAAAATGTTGCCGAAACATTAATTAAGGCGATCTTTCCTGTTGCGAGTGATTTTACTTTGCCATCTCTGGAATATAAAGATGCCATACGCTTGTATGGGTCAGATAAGCCCGATACACGTTTTGGTCTCAAACATTTAATAGTTACAGACCTTTTTAAGGATTCTTCTTTTTCAACTTTTTCTGCAGTTGCACAAGGAAAGGGAATGATCAAGGCCCTGTTTGTGCCTGCTGATTTAAAAACATTTTCTCGTAAGGAAACTGATGCCTTAACGGAGTTGATTAAACCTTTTGGAGGCAAAGGCGTTGCTTTCTTTAAGAAAGAGGGAGAGGCTCTTTCTGCAGGTATTTCCAAATTTATTACTCCAGAAGTTTTGGCCGAGCTTGAAAAACGTCTTCAGGCAAATGATGAAAAGCCAGGCGAGGGGACGTGGTTCTTTGTGGCAGATAGCAGCGAAATGATTGCGCACGATTGCCTCGATGCTGTTCGCCGCCACTTCGGGAAAACATTAAACCTTTTAGGAGAGGGGCATTCCTTTTTGTGGGTCCATTCTTTTCCACTTCTAGAATACGATGAGAAGGAAGGGCGATTTTACGCTAAACACCATCCTTTTACTTCTCCACTACCTGAAGATCGTGAAGCTTTCTTCTCTGGCGATCCAGAAAAGCTGCGTTATTGCCGTGCTGATGCTTATGATGTCGTTTGTAATGGTTATGAGATTGGTGGTGGATCAGTCCGTATTTTCAATAATAAAGTGCAAGAATGTATGTTTGAGGTCTTGGGAATGCACAAGGAAGAAATCGATTCTCAATTTGGTTTCTTTGTTGAGGCGCTTAAATATGGAACTCCTCCTCATGCAGGTATGGCCTTTGGGCTAGATCGTTTGATTATGCTTATTGCTGGTACTGAAAATATTCGCGATGTGATTGCTTTTCCTAAAACGACTTCGGCCATGGATTTGATGAGTGAAGCACCTTCATCTCCCTCCGCTGCTCAGATTAAAGAGTTACATTTTAATTGGTCATAATTTTCATTAATAATTAAGAGCTGTCTTCTGGCAAGGCTGCTCTTAATATTTTCATTGGTTTCAATTTTAAATAGGTATTAGTTGTTTTTAATGATGGCCTTGGACTTGAGGTCATGCAGCTTGTTCATAGCCTCTAGTGGTGTCATATTCAAAATATCCATTTCCGCAATTTCTTTTTCGAGAAGATTAGGCGCTGACGACACAATTTGTTCTTCTAAAAGAGAAAGTTGAGGACTGGATTGGCGTGTTTTGTATTGCTCTTCTTCTAGATTATGCAAAATTTGTTCTGCTCGGCTTAGGATTTCTTGCGGAAGACCTGCTAGCTTTGCCACGTGAATACCAAAACTTTGGGCCGCCCCTTTTTCAAGCAGGCGATAGAGAAATTTGACTTCTCCCTTTTGGGAGACCGTTTCGACAGTCAGGTTTTTTGCCGCTTTGAGCTGATCTGCGAGATCGATGAGCTCGTGATAATGAGTTGAAAATAATGTAAATGCTTTTGTTTTTTCGGTGAGATATTCTACCAGCGACCAAGCGATACTTAATCCATCGTAAGTAGAAGTTCCTCTTCCGATTTCATCCAATACGATAAAAGATTCAGAACTGGCATGGCGAATAATTTCGGCCGTTTCACTCATCTCGACCATAAAAGTTGATTGTCCCCGGGTAATATCATCCGAAGCTCCGAGGCGGCTAAAGAGAAAATCACATAAGCTAAGATTTGCTTTTTGAGCGGGTACAAAAGCACCTAATTGACCTAGATACTGGATAATGGCCATTTCTCTCATGACAGTTGTTTTTCCCGCCATATTAGGGCCTGTAATAAGACCAAAATGAACTTTTTCATTGAGTTCCAAATCATGGCAGACAAAGCGTTCCCGGATGGATTTTTTAATAAGTGGGTGCCATGCTTTCTTAACTTTAAGAATTCTATTTCTTTCTTCGAATATTGGGCGAGAAAGTTCTTCTTGGATTGTGATGAAAGCAAAACTTTGGAAAACATCAAGTGTGGCAATATTATCTGCAATAGTTTGCAGTGCACTTCCATTCATCATGCATTGTTCAACAAGCTCATCAAATATTTTCTTTTCCAGTGAGCCTAGTTTTTCTTTGGCCGCCAAGACTTCTTTTTCAAATTGATCGAGCTCTTCGGTAGTAAAACGTTCTGCATTCGTTAATGTTTGCTTACGTTCAAAATAGGAGGGCGCCTTACTTGCCTGCGCCTTGGAAATTTCAACAAAGTAGCCTTGCACATTGTTGTATTTAATACGTAAGGTGGAGACTCCAGTTTCTTGTTTGTAGCGATTTTCTAGCTTAATGACTTCTTCGGCCGCATGAAAGCTCATGCGAGCTAATTTATCGCGCTGGGAGTTATACCCTTCCTTGATTAGATTCCCTTTGTCGAGGGAGGCACCGATTTCATCATTAATGCAGCTACCGATAAGTGTGCAGAGCTTAAGTAACTCCTGTTTTTCTTTGCAGTCAATTTTTTGTAGAGGAATATGAGGGATTTTTTCGACAATTTTTTCATATTCAATGAGACTGCGTTCCAAATTGAGCAGATCGTTGGAGTTTGCTTTTTTGGTAGAGCATTTTGCCAAAATTCTTTCGAGATCACGCGTTTGTGACAAGTCTTCTCTTAAAGATTCGAGCTTATCAGGAGAGCTCGCCAGTAATTCGATGGTATCTTGTCTTTTGTTGATAGATGCGAGATCGCGTAAAGGAGAGATAAACCATTCTTTTAATTTTCGTGCCCCAAGGGCCGTTTTGGTTTTATCAAAGAATCCCAAAAGACTATTTTTGTAGTCGTCCTTGGTGCGAGGTAAAATTTCAAGACCGCACAAGGTTGGCAATGAAACAATCATAGTGCCTTTGCGATTTTGTAATTTAAAAGGACGTAGGTGTTTTATTTCACCAAGTGCCTGAGTCGAAATAATATAATAAGAGAGGGCCGTAATGGGATATAGAATTTCTTGATGAACTTTAAGTGTTTCATCTCTTTGGTAAAGAGGAACAAGGCGTTTGAGATAGGGTTCATTTACGAGAGGCGAAAAATAGTCTTCACTTAAATAGGTGCAGAGGATTCCTGAATGCTCTAAAAATTCTTCCATTTGGGGATAGCTATTCCATTGTCCCAGATACGAAATCATTTCTTTGGGCTCGTGAAGTCTCAGATAGTCCATGAGTTCTTCAACTGTTTGTGCCGTTGCTCCAAAAAAATCACCAGTGGTGAAATCTAAAAATACAGTATAAAAATTATTTTCGCCTTGGAAGCAGGCAGTCATGAATCTTTTTTCAAGCTCTGAGGTTTTCTCAATATCATAGGGCATACCAGGACTGACAATTTGAGTCACGGCCCTTTTGACGATCCCTTTTGCTTCCTTCGGATCTTCTATCTGCTCGCAGATTACCGCCTTAAGTCCTCTCGCAGTGATGCGATCGATATAAGTTGCTGCAGCATGATGAGGGATACCGGCCATGGGGATAGGATAAGGTCCTAGTTTCCCTCTGTGGGTGAGTGCAATATTGAGTATTTGTGATGCCCGGTGAGCATCTTCAAAGAAAAGTTCATAGAAGTCGCCCATGCGAAAAAGAAGCAGCGTATCAGGATGTTGCATCTTGAGTTCTGAATACTGTTCCATCATAGGGGTCAGTTTTACTTTGGCCGCAATGATTTCTTTTAGTGTGGGTGTGGACATACTAATTTGATACCATGAATCAAGGATTACCGTAAAGGTCTATCTTTGCTCAGAGGACTATTAAAAAAATTGTGCTAGAATAAACTTATGTTTTTAGAATGGCGTGCATTAGTTATTGTTTTTTCCTTTTGCTTAATCTGCTTAGGTGTTGCTTTCGAAGCGTATTTTTTACGCTTGGATCAAACATCAGGTGAGATCTATCAGCAAACACGTGATTTACGCAAATTGAGAATGAGTGAATTGGAAGGTGTTGATTACTACGTCGTTTCTCCGGGCTCTAGTTCCGTTTATTTAAATGCTCAACGTATTCTCAATGACAGCGTTGTCAAACGCATTAGCTTTTTTGATCCTAAAGGTGAAGTTGTTGGAAAAGATAGTAAGAAGACTTATTACAGTGGCAAGCAAGGGCAATTCTTTCAGAGCGAAAATCGAATTGAAATAGTAGGAGAAGCTCATGTTCGACAAGATTCTTCCGAATTAACGGCAGACAAAATTAAATATGTCATGACTGATATGCGCGCAGATGCAGAAGGGGCAGTTCTTCTTAAGACGATAAATAAAAAAAATAGAGACAAAATGCAGATTCGTTCGCTCAAAGCGACAGCTTTTTTTAAAGATGAACTTTATATTTTCGATGACAATGTCGAAGGGCACTTAACTCGACACAATGTCTACGAAGGGCAAGTCAATTTTTCCGGAAGGCGCTTAAGAGCGGATTTAAAGAAGTCTTGGTGTCACTTGTCGGGAGATGTTGAAGTAAATAAAAACAAGCTAAAGGCGAATGCTCGTCACGGTGAAATCTTTTTGGAAAACTTTAATAAAAAGCTCAAGTATTACACTCTTTATGACGATGTTAGGCTGGAAGAGGTCTATCAAACCGCGAAGGGTTTGAAAAAACGTTTGGCATATGGTGAGCGTTTAGATGTTTTTCAAGGTGAAAGAAGAATTGTTTTGAGTGGAGCTCCGCGAGTTTTTCAAGATGATGATGTTATCAAAGGAAATAAAGTGACCATGTGGGAGAGCAAAGAACTTATAGAGGTTGATGATTCAAAATCTTCTTTTCATTTGAAGAAATAATATAAGGAATAATGAAATATGTCAGAGACAGCTTTGGCCTTAACTGCGACAGATATTGAAAAGAGCTTTTCAACTCGAAAGGTCGTTAAGGGTGTGAGTTTAAATGTCGTTCAAGGTGAAGTTGTTGGTCTCTTGGGGCCTAATGGTGCAGGTAAAACAACTTGCTTTTATATGATGGTGGGACTGATTGGCGCAGATGCTGGCCGCATCGAACTCAATGGACAAGATGTGACGAAGCTGCCAATTCACGAGCGCGCTTTAAAGGGGGTTGGTTATCTTCCCCAAGAAGCTTCCGTTTTTCGTGAGCTCTCTGTTGAAGCGAATATCTTTTCTGTTTTGGAATGTCGCAAGCTCAAAAGTTCTAAAAAAAGAGTTATTTTAGAAGAACTCATTAATGATTTTGGATTGTCGCATATTCGAAAATCAAAAGGTCGTTCGCTTTCGGGCGGAGAGCGTCGGCGAGTAGAAATCGCCAGAACTTTGGCCCTTGGTCCATCATTTGTTTTACTCGATGAGCCCTTTGCTGGTGTTGACCCCCTTGCTGTAAGTGATATTCAAAATATTATTTTGAGTTTAAAGCAGAGAAATATAGGTGTTTTAATAACAGATCATAATGTGCGTGAAACCTTGGGTATTGTTGATCGTGCCTATATCATGAGTAGCGGAGAATTGTTGGAGAGTGGTACTCCCGATGAAATTATTAATAGTCCTAAGGCTCGTCAATTCTATCTGGGCGAAGAGTTTAAGATGTAATTTGGAGCATTTTCATGGCCATTAAAATAAACCAGAGTCTCAAGCAAACACAAAATATTACAATGACGCCTCAATTGCAGCAGGCGATCAAGCTTTTGACTTTGACCCATCTCGAAATGACTGATGTTATTGCCACTGAAATGGTGGAAAACCCCATGCTGGAAGAAAGAGGGGGAGAAAGTTCAGTTGAAGAAATCGCCAAAAGAAATAGTGAGCGCGATACCCAAGAAGCAACGGCCGATAGTTTTTCGGGGCCAGAACTTATTCAAGGGGGAAAAGATCAATTTGATTGGGATAAGTATGTGGATGTTTTCAACAACCATTCATCTTCACCTCCTTCTATGGTGGGGAAAGTTTCCAATGATGAATTGCCGAATTATGAAAATATTGTTTCGCGTTCAGAGTCCCTGACGGAACATCTTGAATGGCAATTGCGCATGGAGCATTTGCTTGATGAGGAAAAAAAGTTAGCCGCAGAGATTATTTACAGTCTTAATGACGATGGCTATTTAACAGTCAGTTTTGATGAGTTAATTAAAGATGTTGATATCGATCGCGAAGATGCCCTAGAAATTTTAAAAATGATCCAGGCGTTTGATCCCGTCGGATGTGGGGCCCGTGATTTGCGCGAGTGTTTGCTCATTCAGGCGCGTAATTTGGATGTTGCTGTTCCCTTGGTTGAAAAGTTAATTGAAAATCATTTGGAAGACCTCTATCAAAAAAACTATAAGGAAATTCAGGCGAAACTTGGTGTCGAAAAAGAAGAAATTAAAAATGCAGAGCTTTGTATTTTGAATTTTCATCCCAAACCAGGGCGCTTGGTTTCGGCAGAAGAGATTCACTACATTGTTCCTGATATTTATGTGCATGAAGTTAGTGGAGAGTTTACGGCCACTTTGAATGATGAAGGAGTTCCTCGTTTACGCATATCCAATCAATATCGCGATATGCTTAAGGCTAAAGATGGTATGAAGGACGAGGAAATGGATTTTATCCAAGATAAGATCCGCTCTGCCGTTTGGTTGATAAAATCGATTGAAAATAGACAGAAAACAATTTTGAAAGTTGCCAATGCGATAATCAAATACCAACCCGAATTTTTTAAAAAGGGTATTTCAGCGATGCGCCCTATGGTGTTGCGTGATATTGCTGGCGAAATTGGAATGCACGAGTCTACGGTATCTAGGGTGACAACGAATAAGTTTATGCATACACCGATTGGCATTTTTGAGTTGAAATTTTTCTTTAACTCTGGTGTCGGAGATGTTGCTAGTGAATCTTTGAAATTAAAGATTAAAGAATTAATCGATAATGAAAACAAGAGTCGACCGCTATCTGATCAGCGCATTGTTGATATCTTGACGCGCCAAGATATTGATGTCGCGCGGCGCACAGTGGCAAAATATCGTGAAATGATGAATATTCTTCCTTCTTCCAAGCGGAAGCAAAAAGAATAAGAATAATATTTAGAAATGGGATTTTCTGAAAGTATCTCTTTCAGAAATAATTGTAAGATAAGGAGCGTTAATGAAAATTACAATTTCTTTTAAAAACCTTGAGCACACAGAGGCCCTTGATCAAAGGATCAAAGAGAAAACCCTAAAGCTGAAGAAATACTTTGAGGGAAAAACTGATGTTCAGTGGGGCTGCTATACCCAAGGGGGAGAGCATGTTGCCGATGTGAAAATGGTGGGACCTCAATTTGAGTACCATGCCAATGCCAGTGCCGATAGCATGTACAAGACAATTGATTTGGTTCTTGGAAAAATTGAAACACAGTTAAAGAAGAAAAAAGAAAAGCGCAAAGAGCATTTGCATAAAGACCATTTCAAAGGATCCATGGAAGAAGGAAAAGATGGATACGGAAGTGAGTATGTAGAACAAATTTTCGACGCCGAGAAAAAATAATCTTTATGTCCTCCACCCTCAAAAAGGGGTGGAGGCAATTTTTCTATGAATGTATTTTTACTTTCCCACAGAAAAGAATTTAGTTTGGCCTTGCAGCTTTATTTTAAGGCGCGCGGACACGGTTTTTTTTCTTTGGAAAATGCGAATGAATTTCCACAGTGGATGAGTTCATTTTCGCCCACCCATCTTTTACTTGATAATGAATTGTGGGATTCTCTCTCCGAAGAAGCGCGAAGGGTCGTTGAAGACTTTTCGGGTAAAAAATTTTTGCTGGTCACACAAGAGAGTCATGCTAATGCACATCTTTTCAGCGCACAACTTGAATTACCACTTAATCCCGTTGAATTAGAGAAAATACTTAATTAGCAAACACCGCGAAAGACGTATTTGGAATTACATCTCTGGCGATAGCTAGTATCTGTCGTGTCTGAGGGGGATACAAAAAAGGAACTCAAGCCTTCTTGTTGAAGGTTCAAAAGGATGTCCACAAGCTTTTGATAGTGAAGATTTATCCAGCGGACATCAAAATCTTTGGTCGCTTCTAAGATAAGAACATTATTGGACACGACTAGAGGACGAATTTTGTGGAACCAGCGTTGATGGATGCTGCAACCAAGAACGTCTTCAAGTTGCTCAGATACATTACTCCAAATGATTGATGCCAAAACCATTGGGTTGTTTTGTTTCGTTGTTTGACCGCGAGTTATACTTTTTTGAAATTCTGTTGAAATAGCTTTTTCGACAGAATCACACTGATTATATAACTTGCTTCTCAAGATATTTTTTTTCATGTTGTCCTAGTAAAATGTATTGGAAAGTGAGCTAGTTGTAATGGAGAATTACAAAAATCACAATTTTAAAAAACAGATGGGCTTTATTTATCTATACAATAAATGGATTCTTGTGGTGAGGGGCCAAGAGGTATTTATTGAGCCGCAAAGCGTGAAGCATGAATTCGGGAACTCTAACGCGATAAAACGTGCCATTTTCGTGGAAATGGCGGTTCATAACGTTGGTTTTGCCCGCAATTGTGGCGTGAATAGGGCCTTCTTCGTAGGGAACAAAGAGATCATAAAAAGTTTGTTTAGAGAGAAAAAAATTCACAATAAACTCTTTTAGTTCTTTCATGTCTTCAGGGTCAAAAGAAGAGACAGTGAAACAATTATCGTACTCGCGAGTTGCGATCTTAATTTTCCTTAAATCGTTGACTTTGTCTTTTTTGTTAAAAACTATGATGCGTTCTTTTTCTTCAACGCCTAGCTCTGCAAGTACTTCGTTGGTTACGCGCAATTGATTGGTGAACTTGGGATCTGAGACATCGCAGACAATAATGAGTAAGTCTGCATCAATCGCTGATTCTAGCGTTGTTTTAAAACCTTCAATAAGAGTGTTGGGGAGATTGGAAATAAATCCAACGGTATCAACTAAAATCATTGGAGGCTTGCTGTCGGGGTTGAGCATACGAAAGGTCGAATCAAGAGTCGCAAAAAGTTTATTCTCTTCCAGAACATTTTCTTGGCAAAGGCGATTCATGATAGAGGACTTACCTGCATTGGTATAACCTACAAGGGCCGCTGTAATCGCACTTTTTTCTCTTTTCTTTTTCTGCTCTTTGCGCGCCGTCAAAACTGTCGACAATTCCTTTTTGAGAAATTCGATTCGCCTTCTAATCATACGGCGATCGAGTTCGATCTGTTGCTCTCCTTCACCACCAACAGTTCCCCGTACCGCTCTTTGACGAGAAAAATGGGTCCAGAATGCGGCAAGGCGAGGGAGGAGATATTCAAGACGGTAAATTTCAATTTGAATTTTTGCCTCGCGACTGCGGGCATGGCTGGCGAATATTTCTAGAATGATGCTGACGCGGTCAATCACATCGAGTCCGCTGATCTTCTTTATATTACGGAGCTGGCTCCCACTTAATTCAAAATCGAAAACGAGAAAATCAACACCTGCTTCTTTGGCGGCAATGCCAATTTCTTCAACCTTGCCACTGCCTAGCATTGTCCCTGCATCAAAATGTTTCTTTTTCTGCATGAAAGTGCTAACGACTTCAATATCAAGGGTTTTTAAGAGATCTTTGAGCTCTTCAAGGGAGTGTAAAACGTCCTCTTCCGTTTTGTGGAAGTCCAACTGGTCGCATACGATAGAAACGATTCCAGCTTTTGTACCTCTTTTTATTTGAAACTCTTCGCTTTCCACTCTGCTCCTAAACTGTAAAAGATGTAGACAGTGACTAATAGACTAAACAGCTTAGCAAGAAAATTGCCTCTTAACTAGCTGTTTTTTCGTGGGAGTTTTGTATTTATTTTTGGCATCTGGATTGCATTAAATATAAGCACAAGTTTAGAGAGAACTCAAAAACGAGGGAGATTTTATGAAAATGAGAAATTTATTTATTGCTGTATTGGCCGTTTCATTTTTGGCGGCTTGTGGAAGTAATTCAACTGGAGAAACAGTTGTTACAACATCGACTTCAACAACAACAACAACAACAACAACAGCGTCTACTGATTCTGCCTTTGCTACTGCCAAAGCAGCGGTAACCGCAATGAACTACAAAGGAACTTATCTTAAAAATTATGTAACTGTTAAAGGTAAAATTATCAATTACGAGGATGATGTGACTCCAACTTATTCTTCAAATACAAATGATAGTTGCAGCAATTGGATTTGTCTTGATTTTAACTTTTCATCATCATTTAGCACGACAAGTGATGCAACCAAATTAAATGAAGTAACTTTTACAGCAGCTTCTTCTGATGTAACAACATTAGTGAGCTATGCTTTTACCAATAATCGTTTCGCCGATAGCTATTTTTCTGGTTATAACACGAATCTTGGAACAACTTCTAAGACTGCAACTCAATCAGGAACACAAAGCTATAAAGTGACTCATACTGCAACCGCAACAGATGGAACCATTTTGACTTATACGGCTTTCATTGATCTTTCTAGACC
>QKCN01000103.1 GCA_003245675.1 Bacteriovoracaceae bacterium
AGATCACTTGTTTCTGCTTCTAATCTTGTTGAGTGCGAACGAGTCATTCAAGAGCATGAGGGATTATTATCGGCCGCTTTGAAAGTTCCCCGTATGATGGATTTATATTTTTCCGATTATTGGGGAGAGATTAAATCTCTTGGTGCTTGGGGGGGAGACTTCATTTTAGTAACCAACGATCGCGAATATTCTGAGATGGAAGAGTATTTTGCGTCTCGTGGATTAGAAGTCATTATTCCTTATTCAGATATGATCGCCAGTGAGAATCAAGGAATATTGAACACTCATGAATCAAGCTATCTGCAATAATTTAGAATCTTTTGTTTTAGATAAAGGTGATTTTTGGGAAATTTCTTGTTCCGCACCTTCTAATATCGCTCTTGTTAAATATTGGGGGAAAGACAACGCGCGTGGACCTCAAATTCCCTCCAATCCCTCCCTCAGCTTTTCGTTGGAAAATTGTCGTACGTTTGCTTTTTTTAAAGTTTCTAAGGAAGAGGTTAAATCGCCTTCTTTTTCTTTTTTCTTTGAGGGGAAAGCGTCCCCTACATTTGAGAAGAAAATGCGTACTTGGTTGACTCGTCTAGAGGAGGAAAGTGAGTGCGCCCGAAATATATGGGCGTTTTTAAGTCAACGCCAAGTCGAGCTTCATTCAATGAATACCTTTCCGCATTCTGCAGGCATTGCTTCTTCTGCTTCTTCTTATGCAGCTTTTGCCTTTTGTTTTTGGATCCTAGGGCAACGACTCCTTGGAAAAGATTCTGGAGCAATCTCTTGGCAGGAGATTTCTACATGGGCCCGTTTAGGATCGGGTAGTGCTTGCCGATCTTTATTTGCTGGATTTACAAGCTGGGGGCAGTCGAATTTGATTGCGCATTCTTCAGATTACTATGCTAATTCGCTGGAAAATGTTCATTCCACTTTTAAGGATATTAGAGATTGTATTCTTATCGTTGATTCACAGAACAAGGCCGTCAGTAGTACGCAAGGTCATGCCACTATGGAAAAGCATCCATTTAAAGATGAGCGCCAACAGATTGTGCGGCAACATTTTCAGATGGTTTTAAATGCTCTTGCTTCTGGAGATTGGGCATTGCTTGGCCAAACAATTGAGCAAGAGGCTTTGCATATGCATGCGATGATGCTGAGTGCTAATCCTGCCTACCTGCTAATGAAAGCAGCCAGCTTTAATGTGATTAATAAAATTAGAGCATATCGAGATTCAACAAAACTTCCCCTTTATTTTACTTTAGATGCAGGTCCCAATATCCATCTACTCTTTCCTGCGGAGGTGGAGGTCCAAGTTATGGAATTTGTAAGGGAACATTT
The DNA here is from genome assembly GCA_003245675.1 of Bacteriovoracaceae bacterium. GTDB lineage: Bacteria > Bdellovibrionota > Bacteriovoracia > Bacteriovoracales > Bacteriovoracaceae > SZUA-425. The sequence goes on from QKCN01000103.1 coordinate 1,330, forward strand.
ACAAAGTGACTTGGAAAATGGTAAGTGGATTCTTGATCAAGTTGCTGCACAGTCTATAAAGCAGGAATCTTATTTTTTGGAGTGAGAGTTGGTTCAATCTATTTACCCCGCTAAAGTTCTTCTCTTAGGAGAATATTCTATTATTGATGGTTCCATGGGATTGAGTTTGCCTTTTGACCTTTTTGGAGGAAGTCTCCAATTTCCAACAAATGTTGAGGATAAAGAACAGATTAAGGCATCCAGCAAAGGCTTGCGCGAACTTGCATCACATATCGCTGTTCAAATTCAAAATGGGAAATTGAGGCATGAGTTTGATTTAGATTCCATGCGCTTTGAGCTGGAAGAACAATTGTTTTTTAGGTCAACGATTCCTCAAGGGGCAGGCCTCGGAAGTTCTGGAGCCTTGTGCGCAGCCGTTTTTGATCGTTATGCGCGAGGAGTGCGGCAAAGCGATTTAGAGCAAGTTAAAGACGATTTAGCGATTATTGAATCCTTCTATCATGGATCTAGTTCTGGTCTTGATCCTTTATTGTGTCTTTGTCGAAAGCCTTTATTGATTCAAGGGAAAGAGCGTTTGCTTGAGCTTGATCAAAACTTTGTTTTTGATGCTCGCAAAAAATATCATCTCTTTTTGTTAAGTAGTCCTTTGCGTCGCAAGACTGAGCCATTGGTTGCTTGTTACACTCAAAAGAAAAAAGAGGATTATTTTGCGCAAATGCTTGATGGGCAACTCATTCCCGCTTGTAATCGTGGCGTGGAGGCTTGCTTGGCAGAAAATGGAGAAGAGCTTTGGCAAAGTGTCTTGCACTTATCTTCTTTGCAAAAAGAATACTTTTCCGAAATGATTCCCGAAGCATTGCTTGCTTTTTGGCAAGGAAAGCATCATGCCTTGAAATTGTGTGGTGCCGGAGGTGGTGGTTTCTTTCTTGGAATCAGTGACTCATTAGAGTCACTAAAGAAAGAAGCCTGGTATGATCGAATTAAACTTCTTGCTTCTTTCCTGGCTTAAGAAAGTAATACAACATTTCAACTTGTTTAAGTTCTAAAATATTCTCAAAGCCTTCGGGAAATGCTTGTTGTCTGACCAAATTGATGAGTTTAAATAGGTCGTAGCTACTTGCATGTATTTTGCCTGCGGCAAAATGAACGAGGTAATCGACTGCCTTGAGTTGACGGGCAAGGGCAAAAATCCCCTTGGCGCTTTTTTCAAGGGGAAAACCTGAGCCATCATCATTTTCGCGATAATCTTGAATGATTCTTCGAGTATTTTCGCTCAGGGGAAACTGAAACTTATTTAATAGATGAAAGTTTAGGCCAATTTGCTTTTTATACTCTTCTTCTTGGGCGAGAACCTCTTGCTCTAAGCGATTCATATAACTGTGATTAAGTTGAGTGAGCCCAACACGGTAGACCATAGATGCAATGACTATTGATGATAGGTCTTCGGGGGATTCAATTCCACTCGTTTTGGCCAAATAATAGCAAAGAGCAGAAACTCTATTGGAAAGAGTATCTTGGGTGAGAAGCTTTTCGGTGAGATAGATCGCATTGCTAATTTCTTGAGAAATGTTTTTATCCCAACAGCAAATTTCGTAAGCACATTCTTTTATGATGGGAAGAAAGTTAGCTTCTTGGACTAGCGCTTCTATAGCCTTGTTGAGTTCGCGAATTTGTTCCTGAGGAATAATAAAAATATCTTTTTCTGTTTTTTCAAAAAAAGTAAGGCAAGTTTTCTTCTGCCCTTCCTTTACATAAATAGTTGAGTTGAGGATGTTTTGGTAATCAATATCAATAAGCTTTGAATTAGCCGCTAGGCACTGCTGAAATAGACCTTCTTCTTTTTCAATGAATAGCGCAAAAGGATAAATCTTATCCTTCTCAAGTATCTCCTTTTGTAGCTGAATAAAGCCTTTTTGTGTCATTTTTTCCACCAGGATGAAATCTTTTTTAAGAAAGAACCCAAAAGCGATTTTGGCGTTTCTGCGTCCTTGACGATTTCTTTTTGCCTTTTTTCTTTATGGTATTTTTCTGCAATAAATATTCCTCGCGAGATTTCGAGGATTGCCTCGATTCTCTTTTGAGCAATCAAGGGGAGTTTCACGGGAGGAAAGGTACAGGTAATATATCCCAATAGGTCAATCTCTTTAAAAATGGGGAAAATGAATTTTGTCTGCTCCGCTGTTTCTAACCATTGGGGAAGTAGGGTTTCCTCCGGTGGAGATGCCGGTGCTTGAGTCGGATAAATTAATTCTTTCTCGAAAAAAAAACAAGTCTCTCCTTTGAAGTTATGGAGAATCATTTCATGCAGATGTTTAAAAAAATCACGATGTTTTTGAGTTATCTGGTATTGTTGAGCCGCTTTCAATAAAACATCTAAGCCTTGGCAATTCGGAGCAATTTTGGGAAGTAGCTTTTGGGCCTTGATCTTTTCCAACTCTTCTTCTGAAATGGCGGAAACCTCTTTTGCCT
>QKCN01000091.1 GCA_003245675.1 Bacteriovoracaceae bacterium
ATTTCTTTACGGAGAAGACAGAAGAATTTGATAACCCTCTTGCTAATTCAGATGAAGAGACAAGTTTTGAGTCAGAATCTGATTTTTCCAATGAAGAGCAGTTTGAATCCTCCCCTGAAGAAGAAAGTGAATTTCCCAGCTTTGATGACGATACCGACTTTGAAAATCAAGAAGAAGTTCCCGCTTTTGATATGGAAGCCGACGACTCTTTTGAAGGAAGTTCCGATGATGCCTTTCCTCCAATTGGAGAAGAAGAAGAGGCAACTGAAATCGAAGAATTTTCTTTAGGAGAGGAAAATTCTTTTGAAGATTCAGCAACAGAATTTTCAGAGTCAGAATTCGAACAAGAAGCAGAAGATGAGATAGAAGTGTCTGAAGATTCAGATGATTTTCCAGCAATTGCAGAAGATGATGATCAACTAATATCAGAAGATTTTGAAGAGGTCACAAGTGAAGAGCAAGAAATAGAAGAAGACGACCCCATGGGCCAAATGGTCCAAGCCGCAGCAGAGGCGGCTCTTCAAACTCCAGAAGAACCAAGATCGCCAGTACATAAAGAAAGCTTTGAAGATGTCAAAAGCTTTGCAGAACATATCAGCTATGGAAATGTCTCCTTAGGAGGCAATCCTCCCTTTAGCATCCTTATTAAACATGTGAGCTATGAGGAAGATGCAGAAGAAATCATGTCAGTACTTAGAGAGCATGGGCTTATTACTCCCGAAACCGAGGAAGTATTCGCGCGTTCACTTTCCTTGGGCTCACTACTACTCTCTCAATTAAGTGAATATGCCGCCATTTACCTCTGTCATCGCTTAAAAAGACTAAATCTAGAACTTTCCATGGGCCCCTCAGAAGAGATTCACCCCAGTAAAGGACTTGGCCAACATACAAATAAAGGATTGGTCAGTAAAAAAAATCTTCTGCAAAATTACAAAGAACAGCTACTCTTCAAAGACTCAAGTGTTGAATTTGATGACATCATCATTGCCAGTACCCCCATTTTAGAGGGATATAAGGTCATTCGTTATCTGGGAGTAGCCTCCGAACATATGTTAATGAATGCTTCGGAGCTCGAAAAACTTCAAGCAGAGGAGCATGAATCTGATGAAAACGATACAGAAGATACAGCATCCCTTCCCTTGCGCCAACAGCTAGAAGAAATGATCGCTGAACTAAAAAAAGAACATGAATTAGCAGAACTTCCTTCTTTTTCTTTAAATGAAATTTACATGGGACTAGCACAAAAGCTTAAAGTCCACGCTCTCAAAAAGAAGGCAAATGCTATTATTGGAATAAATTATCATCTCATTCCTTTCTTGCATGATGGGCCAGAAAATGAAAAGGCTAAATATCAAATTAGTTGCACAGGAAGTTTAGTCTGGGTAGAACGCATATGAGTTTTGTCAAAAGAGACGAATCTATAAAAAAGCATCACAAAGTTGTTATTGTTGGTGGTGGAATCGTGGGAGCCTCAATCCTCAGAACACTTGCTCTGCATGGAATTGATTGCCTCCTCATCAATAAAGGTGATTTTTCATCGCAAACAAGTTCACGCAGCTCAAAAATGCTTCACGGGGGGATTCGCTATTTAGAGTCCTTTGATTTTTCCCTCGTCCATGAAGCATTGAGAGAAAAAAATTTATGGCTAGATTTAGCCCCTCACCTCGCCTATGAAGCTAAATTTCATCTTCCAGTCTACCGCGACTTCAAATATCCTTTGCTAGGTTATCGAGCAGCACTGGCTATTTATGACACGCTTTCTCTATTTAAAAACTCTCCTCATAAAATTTTAAATGCGCCAGCAGCTTTGCAAGAAATTCCAGAGCTAAGGCAAGAAGGCTTAACTGGCGCAGGTATTTATTACGATGCAATTGTCGATGACAGTAAGCTTTGCTTGGAAAATATTTATGATGCCTGCCTAGAACCAAACGCGAAGGCATTAAGCTATTGTGAACTTGTTAAGTGCACAGAAGACCGAGGACGCTACGTATTAGAAATCAAAGACCAACTGCAAGGGGATCAGTTTTCAGTCAGTGCCGAGCATCTGATTTTTGCCACTGGGCCATTTTCCGACCGTCTCTTGAAAAAACTAGATATTCGCCCCAATAGTGCTTTTATTCTACCCAGTAAAGGAATCCATCTTTGGTTAAAAAAAGAATCACTTGATATAAAAAATCCACTCGTGCTCCAAACAAAAGACGGGCGAGTCGTCTTTATTATGCCCCAACAAGAAGCCATTCTCGTGGGAACCACAGAAACCCTCTTGTCAGAGCATGATGAAATCTACGATATTGAAGTCACGCAAGAAGATATTGAGTACCTTCTGTTACAACTCAAAGAATTTTTTCCTCAAACCAAAATTTCTGAAGAAAATATTATTACGAGCTATGCCGGAGTTCGTCCTCTTGTACGTAGTCATAAAAATATGAATAAGACTAGCCGCAAAGAAAGACTCGTCGAGCTAGGAAATAAAATGCACCTCCTTATTGGGGGTAAACTAACAACTTTCCGCACAATGGTATTTCCTTTGGTAAAGAAAATACTTAAAGAAGAATCCTCAGAATTTGATCCTCATTTAACGGCAAATCCTTTTCGGCAACAATCTTTAGTGCTCCCTTTCAAGGCGGCCAATATTGATCGCGATCTGCTGTATGCCATTATTACTCAAGAAAAGGTTCGCACCTTAGAAGATTTAAAAGAACGACGCCTTGGTTCGATTTGTCCTCATCGCTTTAACTTTTCAGAAGACTTATCTGCTGTTTTCAATGATATTTTGAAAGAAGCACAGTTGCTTTACAAAGAGAGCTAAAAAATTCACAATATTTGCTATGCTATTTGTACAAACTTACTATTCCATTTCTGAGATCGATAAAGAATTCATACCTGCTCTTGATGAGCTGCTCAAAAGAGAAGAATTAACGACGGCACAACTTGAAAGCTTCGAATTCAAGGAAGAAAAAGAGACCGTATTTCTCTACCATCTCTTCTTTTGCTCAGAACACAATAATCCCATTGGGATTTTTCTACTTCAGCTCGTTCCCGTTGCCCCTGCTTTTTATCTTCCCTTTTTCAAATCTATTTTGCCCAAAAATAAAAAAGCGTATGCTTTAATTGCGGAACTGCCAAGTTTAAACCATGCAAGCTTTCTCTTCTACCCTCAATACCAAAGTGAGGGGGAGAGATATATTGGCGATATCATCAAAGCAATTCGCAGCAAGCGACAAATCGTAGCTGAAACCTGGAATTTTTTAACTCCCAATAGTGAAATTGAATTTAAGATTAATGCCTCCAGTCTTCATTTAAATCATGAAAAAATAACAAACTTTAAATTAGAGCATCGATTTTCATCCTATGAATCCTATATTGAAAATCTTGCACCTGAAGTTCAACATTTTTTAAAAAATGTCTGGAAAAATATTTATCGCAATCCCGATCTTGAACTCACCGAAAATGAATTAGAAAATAGCCAACTGCAACTTTGCATTCTTGAAAATGGGAAAAGCTGGGGTTCTATCAATCTCAAAAAGATGAGTAATGGTCGCTACTTATTGTCTATGCCCAGAAATGCCATCGAAAAGGGAGACCTTGGTCTCTGGCTTCAATTAGGTATTATGAATTTTTTAGAGCTTTCAGAGGCTAAAGAACTTATTTTTAAAAAAGAAGAATTGGCCCAAGTTATAGATACTCAAGATATCGATTTGTTTAAAATCACTCCCATCACCACGGACTTTTCTCTGTATTCAAGCTACGAACTACCAGAAAAAAGCATTGAAAGTTTGCTCAGTCGTTTTTAGTTTCCACAGAACCGACTCCTGCCTCTCTTCCTTTTTTGGCCCCATATACTTTGACTACAAAATTTTCAAGAATAGGCTCTCCCTGAACTTCATCAAACATCCAATTGCGAGCATAGTAACCGTTGTATATTTTGGCATATTTTTTGGCCAACTTTTCACTCTTATACTCTACATAGACAGCCTCTAGGCCCAAAAGACGGATGGTATGCCCTGAGACACAGGCATCTTTTCCCCCATAGTCCTCACACTTAATACCATCTTCCATTGTTTTGGGGATGACATAAGTCGCTTGAGGATCATTTTCAAGCGTCAATTGCATCAACTGTTTTTTGGTAAAAACCTCTTCAGAACAGGAGAGAATCATTATTGAAAAAATTAACAGCAAAACTTTATACATTAGCGCCACCTTATCTGAGCAAAATGGTCAACGTTTATTTTTTTTTACAAATCATTAGTTGAAGGGACCTTGTTTTATTTTATATACTCTCTTGGCTCATGTCACTCGTTAAACGAAAGGAGAAAAAAATGCGACATTTAGTATTTCTCTTGTTGCTTGCTCTGCCACTTACGGCCTTCGCTGCAAACAACAATGAGGCGCTTTACAACGGAATTCATCAACCTTGGATTAGCACTTCCGCCATGGGAATGGGGAATAGCTTTATGCTCGTTGATGATAACAACATACTCTTTTACAATCCTGCCGCTTTGGCCAATGTCAAAGAAGGCGAGATTAATATTAATCTCATAACTGCCGCCTCTTCCATGGGGGATGAGTCCTTTATGACTCTTTATGGTGATATCCAAGATGCTTCCGATGCTCCTGAAGCAGACAAAGAAGAAGAGATGGCAAAGGTTATCACAGATGCTTATGGTAATTTCTATTATGCTCGTATCAAAGGTCCAAACTTCTCTTGGGTTCGTCCCAAGTGGGGATTTGCTTTAAACCTTTTAGATCTTACTATTGCCCTTTCCCCTCACCGTGGAATTGGTCCAATGGTTGATGCCTTTGTTTATCAAGACACCACGCTTGCCTATGGTCGCGGACATACTCTAAAATCCGTTCCAGGTCTAACCATTGGCTGGAATGCGAAAATGATTTATCGTATGTTTTACGATACCCGTCTTTCCATTGATACCTTGATTGATGATGGAGATATTCTCGACAAAAAAGACATGGGTGAAGGCGCTACTCTTGATGGTGACATTTCTGCCAATTATGTCCTTCCTTGGGAATATGGAGTCAAAACAACTGTCGGTGCAGCAGTACGAAATGTTCTCGACTATGGTTTCAAATCAAATCAAAACTTCGTAGGAGAAGGTGATGCGGAACCACCAAAACTCCAGAGACGTTTCGATGTGGGTGCTAAATTTGAACTTCCTGAATTTTGGACATTTAAGCCCGCTTTGGCCGCAGAGGTTAGAGACATGGGTCACGATAACTGGACTTTCAAAAAAGGTATGCACTTAGGGGCGAAACTTGACATGCTAGGCTGGTACTTACTCAATGGTTCATTGCGTGCCGGTATCAATCAAGGCTATATGACATTTGGCTTGGGTCTTAAACTTCTTATCTTTGAACTCCAATACTCCACTTATGGTGAAGAAATTGGAACAACAGATGCGAAAAAGAAAAGCCGTGTCCACATGGCCCAGTTGAGCTTTAACTTCTAGGATTGGAGGAAATAATGAAACTCTTTAATATTTTATTGATTGCTTTTTCTCTCGTCATTTTTGCTAGCTGCGAATCTGATGAACAAAATGATATTTCTCGCGCGCAAGCCTGTATCGACTCTGCAAATGAAACAAGCGTTGAAGACTGTCTTGATTATATTACAGGTTACTCTTCTGCTGAGTCTTACGCCATCCGTTGTGCGGCTCGTTTTATTGCCAATGGCCTAACAGATGCACAAATGGTTGATGCCATTCAAGCTAAAAATGATGAAGGCACAAGTGGAGATCCGATTTTAGGAATGATAGGCCTTCTCTCTTTCAAGGCTAATACCGCAACGGAAGCAAAAAATGCAGCGATAACCGCAATGAGCGAATGTCAAAAATCACAGGTCAAAGCCTATGTTCTCTTCGCCTCCATGGCAAAAATGGCAACGAACCTTCTCGCGGCAACATCTGGACTTGGTGGAGCAGCTGAAGATGCTCTGAACAAAATTTTGGCGGGAGATGAACCAACACAGACAGATATGGAAAATGCACTTATCGGCCTTTGCGGCTCAATAACGGCTCCAGATTGTAGTTCTGTCAGCGCAGATACTGCTGATGCGATTGGAGAATCTGCAACAACGGCTTACGACACTTATTGTTCTGCAACTGATTCAGAAGATGACGAATTCTGCCAAGACCTAGAAACTGCGATTAATAATAATGGAAGCGATACGACTGCTCTTGGAAAAGAAATTTTGGAGCTCATCTCTAAAAAATAGGTACGTGGATACTTTTGCTAAACACTGCGTTATTATAAGAAAGGCTCGCTAATTGCGAGCCTTTTTCGTGGCCAATCCTGTAGTTACCAAAATCTGCGCTCTAAATAGAGGATAGCGCACGGCCTGAATTTGAATCGAGCAATAGCAGTGATCGGCAAGCCAAAATTGCATTTGGTCCTGAAACTGGTTCATATGAGAAGAAAAATTGCGAAGAGAATGCTTCACTTTGTATTCAATGGCCCTATCGAGTTCGATTTCAGAAAATCCACATTCATTAAAAATTTCAACTGTAGTCTGGTCACTCAAATCAAGGGCCCAGACACTTGGCAAAAAGAAGAAGAATGCAATAGGAAGAAGCTTGAAAAAATTCATGGCCCTTCTTACGGCCGAAATAATTTCTTTGCAAGTTGAAATTTATTCTGCTGCCCCGCGCAATCTCTTTCGCTTCCGCCACGCCCAAGGCGTCATCCCCCCTTGGACCCAAAATCCGCGCCGCTTCTGCATGGCCTCAGCCTGAGCATCCTTATAAAATTGAGGAATTACCCCAAATGGATATATTAAGGCCATTCCCTGCCTCAGCATTTCCAAGCCCAGATCCTGTTTGCCCCAAAAGACCTGAACTAGCTCTCTCCCATAAATATCAGCTCCCCTACGCTCAACCCGTAGCTTTTTGCCCAAGGCCAGGCGCTCCATTAGTTGCTTGCCCCGCTCTCCCCAAGGAATTTGGGCCATTTCAAAAGCATCGATCATGACAATACGTCCCCGAAAAGTCCTTCCCCTAAAATTCAATACCAGAGTGTCCCCATCTAAAACTCGCTCACAGCGCGCCTCAATTTCCCAATCAAAAGATGTATAAAAGACGGGAAAGAGCAAAAGACAGAGTGATATCAATATGGTATTTTTCCTCCACTGAGGAGAAAATAAATTATGTCTATTCAAGAAGAAGTCAAAAAGAACTTTAAATTTAAGCTGATTCACAAAGATAAATACTCCAATGCTCGTGCCGGTATTATCACAACTCCCCACGGAGAAATTCCCACTCCTGTATTCATGCCAGTAGGAACTCACGGAACCATTAAGGCCTTGCAAACAAAGGAAGTTTTGGAAATGGATTGCAAAATTATCCTCTCCAATACTTATCACCTGCATTTATCTCCTGGCTCCGACCTTATTAAGAAGGCCGGTGGACTTCACAAATTCATGGGGTGGCCTCGCCCCATCCTCACTGACTCCGGAGGCTTTCAGGTTTTCTCCCTTCAAGGAAAGTCGATTAGAGAAGAAGGTGCCGAATTTATGGCCCCTGGGAACAAAAAAATACTACTCTCCCCCGAAACCAGCATTCAGATTCAACAAAATCTTGGCTCCGATATCATGATGGCCTTTGATGAATGTATCCCTCATCCCGCGACTGAAGACTATGTTGAAAAATCCATTGCCCGCACTCACCGCTGGCTCGACCGCTGTATTGAAGCTTGGGATGATCCCAACTGTGCGCTCTTTGGAATTATCCAAGGCGGCGTCTACGATAAATACCGCAAAATCTGCGTGGACGAACTCAAAAAACGCGACCTGCCCGGCTACGCCATTGGTGGCGTTTCCGTAGGCGAAGGTCAAGACCTTATGGAAAAAGTGGTCAGCTATACTGCCCCCCTCATGCCCGAAGACAAGCCTCGCTACGTTATGGGCGTGGGCTACCCTGAAGATCTCCTCATGATCTGGGAACACGGCGTTGATATGAGCGATTGTATTATCCCAACCAAATGGGGACGCGGAGGCACGGCCTTTACTAATCGTGGGCGTATTCGTCTCAACCACCAAAGCTATCGCCGCGACTTCTTCCCTATTGAACCGAACTGCAATTGCTACGCTTGTACTAATTTTACACGCGCTTATATGAAGCATCTTTTTGATGCCAATGAAGTACTCGGCGCTATTTTGGCCACAACCCATAATATTGCATTCTATAAATCAATGGCCGACCGGGCGCGCGAGGCTATTATGAATGATAGCTTTTTAGATTTTAAACGCGAATTTTTGGAAGGCTATTTCAAAAATCAAAATCAAAGTCAAAGTCAAAATTCCCCTAAAGAAAAAGGCCCGAAGAAAAAAAATAAAAGGAAATAATTCATGAACAGTTCTGCCATTTTATTTGGAGTGCTTCCGCTCATTGTTTTTGCAATTGTTGATTCTTTTTCTAGCCTCAAGTATGCGCTTGTTTCAGCAACCCTTTTGGCTTTTTTAGAAATGGGATTTAGCTTTTACTATATTGGCAAACTGGATATCGTCACTGGCTTTTCTGTTTTCCTCATTATCGTGCTTGCAGCTACTGCATACACTAATAAAAAAGGAATTTACCTCAAAATGCAGCCCACTGTTTTCAGCGCGATTTTGGGGCTGGCCATGATCATACTTTATTTTGCAGGACACCCTATTTTATATGAGATGATGCATAAATACCAATCGGCCCTTCCTGGACAGTACACAATGATGATGCAAAACCCAGCAATGATTGAAATAACAAAACTATCTTCACATTACTGCGGCTATAGCCTGTTACTCCACGCCGCGGCCAATGCTTGGGCAGCACTGAAACTCAACAACTTCTGGTGGATCGCCATTAGAATTTCAACATTCTATTTTTTCTTATTCATTGGAATGATAGCCGCAGGCATACATGTGCGCATGACAATGTTCTAATTGTGCACATTGCTGGAACTTTTTATAAACGACAAGCGTCAGTCAAAGGATAGACACGGTGTCTCTCTAAGCGTCGTACTTTTTCTCCGCCAATAGACAGCTCTAGACTAGCTCCACATTTTTTCGCTTCCTGCCAGAAGTCTTTAAAAAAGCGAGAAGAACTCCAAAGCAAACGTCCCAACTTTACAAAACGTTGAGAATTTTTCTCTTCCAACCATTTTCCAAGACGCTTCCATTGACGCCCCAGAGAGGCTTTAGAAGCAGTCCTAGACTTTTCTCGCCAGACCTGAAGCAAATGTCCATAAAGTTCAGCGTTAAAATTAAGATCGAATGCCATCTTTGCGTACTTCAAACTTCTCTTTTCTTCAGGAATATCTAAACTCAAAAAATCATCTAAACTAATCTTTCCACGCAAATGCTCCAACTGCTTATGCAAACGCTCTGGAGTAGCACTCGAATCTTCATAGAAAAAGACTAACTTAGAAGCATCTTCTTCCTGCACAAAAAGTTTAGAGCGCGCGCGATAGCGAGGATAAAGTGCTTCCACATACTGCCGTAAATAAGCTTGGCGTCGAGGCTCTTCTTGTGCAAACTCCTCCTCTACCTCTTCATCTTCCTGAATTAATTTACCCACAGATTGGGTAATATAAAAAAGAGGCAAAAAGGGCGTACAAATTTCAAAATTTATTCCTTGCCATTGATTGCGATGGGCCAAGTCTCGCTTCGGGTTGACTCCTATATCTTCAAGCGCTTTCAAATTACCCCATAGCGCTTTACTTAAAGCTTCCATTTCCAAAGAATTATTTAAATCCAGTACAAAGAAAAACTCGCGCCCCAATTCTTTGGCCCGAGCAACAGAAAGGGAAGCAGGACCAACTGATCCAACAATAGCTCCTCCCAAAGTCTTTGCTTTATAAATTGAAAGCAACACTTTTTCTCCAGGAAGACGTTCCAAAGAAACAACAAATTGTCCCGAAAGAAAAAGGCTAACTCCTGCCGAAAATAAATAATAAGTAGCATTGGCCGAAACAAAGACACTGCCCTTGGCCATATATTGGCTGCGCTCTCCCTCATTCCAATTAATGATCTCTTCGACTTTAAAAGGATTAAGTGCATGCCTCTTATCACTGGGATCACTTTTCCACATCCAAGAGGTCAGGCCTCCTTCAATCTCAAGGCCAAAAGAAATACCCTGCCAATTTTCGCCATAAGGACTGTAAATGGGAATACTGAGATCTAAACCCCGACCGGCCCTTTTAGAAAGCCCAAGAGATGCACCATAATCAGTACGATGCCAAAATCCACGATCTTCTTCCTGCAAAAACTCTAATTGCTGATCGGAACTTGTTGGAGTCATATTTTCAATACGATCCATCCAAGAAACAAACCCAAATAAATTATCATGGGTATAACTATAAAAATTAAAACGAGAACTCAAATCCTCTTGAGCTTGGACCGATGACCAAACAATAAACGACAAACAAAATAGAAATAAGCGCACTCTTCATCCTTGAAGCAAATAAATTTGATAAATTTTATCGAATAAAAAAGGGAAATGGCCAGCAATATACTAGCGGTTTCTCAGATGAAAGAAAAACTCAGAAATGATGCGAGTCAAACGCTTCCAAAGAGCTTTTCGCGGAAATATTTTTTGAATTTTGCGCTCTCCTTTAACCTTTTTTACTTTGATGAGTCGCTTCCTTTGCAGCTTCAACAAGCAGCCTTCGAGATCCTCCATGGTCAAGTGTCGAAAAAGACCATCAGCATCAACATCTAAAGAAACAACCAATTGTCCAAAACTGATTTCTTCATAAAAAGAAAGATTGGATAATAGCATCTCTTCTAAAATACTTTGTTTCTCTGCTGCACTCATATCAATCATCTTAAACTCTTAATTTCTCCCATAAAAACAATGGCATGTTCTTTTTTATCCATTAAGAAAAAACCAAAAGGGCGATCCAAGCGCATAATCGTTTGCTCTTGAGGCATCATAATTGATTTACGCGATATCACGGCAGCACTTGCCGCTGCCGCAACTGTTCCTTTCTCATCAATCTCAATATCACCTTTATGTACAATGGCCGAAACAAAAAGGTCATCTTTAGTTGAAATCCCAGTCAAATCGGCCCGCGTCGGAGAAAAGACAGCTCGCATACCAAGGCTTTCCAATGCATTTTGAGGATTTAGACTCAAAGAAGCCTTTAAGCGAGGCATGAAAAGTTCAACTTCTTTTTCATCCAAAATAATTTTTTTCATTTGCTCTGCCAAATCCCCTCTCATCAAAGAAGTCAACTCTGTACTCTTACGCGGCAATATAATCTGCAATACAAAACGCTCGCCTTGATACGGTAACTCTATCCATTGAAAAGATTCGTTTTCCCCATAAAAGAACTTTGCTTTTTGAAACATCATTTTAATTTTTTCAGTTTCCCCTTTAGAATTGGTAAAAACACTATCATGGGTCGCCCTCTTCTCAAATTCTTTTGCCCAAGTTCCCTTGAAGAGAATGGTGTTGACCAACACCAAACGTGTCAGCTCTGTTATTACCCCTTGAGGGAGAAGATTACTTATGCGCCGATCAGTCTTTTCCTCAACCCAGTTATTGATATTCTCACGCTCTTGCGCTGGATTTGTCATAAAATCGGCATAGGAAACATCAAGAGAAAAGAGCTGTTTCAAATCATGCAAATATTGAGCACTTGCCTCATAGTTATTTTGTAAATAAAGTCGGTTAAAGGCAGAAAGAGCTTCATCATTTTGAAGCGCACTTAACTTGGCCCCCTTAATATCTCCTAAAAGTCCTTTCATCTCGGCATAGGTCTCCCCATTGGAACCAATTCCAACCATGGCCAAAACTTGATACAAACTGGCTGGCGACCAAATAATATTTTGATGACTTGCTTCCTTTTGAATCTCAGGATGGAGCTTGAGCGCAAAATCATTTATGGCCGAAGACATTGCAAATTCCCTTAAAGAAGTGGAGGCTAAAGAAGCTTTTTCTCCAACACAAGACCCCAGCAAAAAAAACAAGAAAAACAAAAGAAAATTTGGCATAATAAACTCCATAAAGTGACTTCATTTAGGATAGAACAATGCTTAAGAATCGTCTGTTAAAAAATCTTAAAAAACTAAAAAAATACCTCAAAAAAGAAGAAATCGAAGCTTACCGCCTCTACGATCGCGATATGCCTGAATTCCCCTATATTATTGATGTGCTGAAAGATTATGCTCTCGTCTATGAAAGAGGCAAAAAGGATATTGAACTCGACAAGCAGCAAGAAACGCAACAAACAATTCGCGATAGCCTTGTGGAACTAGAGTTCGCTCCTGAAAAAATTATTTTTAAAACCCGAGAACGTCAAAAGGGAAAACAACAATACGATAAATTGGACCACTCTAAAAATTTCTTTTCTGTCCGAGAAGGCGATCTTCTCTACTGGGTAAATCCCTTTGACTATCTCGATTATGGACTTTTCTTAGATCACCGCCCCTTACGCAAAATGATTCAACAGGAAAGTGCTGGCAAAGCTGTTCTCAATCTCTTTGCCTATACCGGCTCTATTTCGGTGGCGGCGGCCAAAGGTGGTGCAGAAGTTACGACGATTGATATGTCTAATACCTATCTTGCGTGGGCGCAAAGAAATTTTGAGCTCAATAATCTCATTTCCCAAAAACATGCATTTATTCGAGCGGACATCGTCCAATGGCTGCAAAGACCAAATTCTAAAAAATTTGATCTTATTATTTTAGATCCTCCCACTTTTTCTAATTCAAAAAAAATGGAACAGAGTTTTGATATTCAACGTGATCAGGAACATCTCATTAAAGCCTGCATGCAAAAACTAAAGCCAGAAGGAAAACTCTATTTTTCGAATAACAAAAAGGACTTTAAATTGAGCGAGCAACTCTCCTCTCAATTTAAAGTCCATAATATTTCAGCTCAAACAATTCCTCTCGACTTTCGCGATGGAAAAATCCACCACTGTTTCGCTATAAGCTTTGCCTAATTGAGATCAAAATATTCTTCATAGGCATTAACTTTGATATCCTCAAAGTCTTCTTCTGTTGCCTTGGCTGGACGCTCTGGAGCTGTTTCGAAAATCTTTTTAACCACAGTCGTATTGATGGCTGCGACAGTATCAACTTTTTCTTCTTTAAGCTTATTATATAGTGCAGGATCATAGTGTTTGATATCTGTCAAAGTTGCACTGACACTCTTTTTATCGAGTTCTTCAATTTTTGCAATAACTTCTTTTGAAAGTGTTTTTTGCATCTGCTCTTTTTCAGATTGGGTTTCGCGAATCACTGTATTTTTTTGAATTGATGCTAGCTCAACTTTGGATGTCTGACGAACATTGACCATTGGCTTTTCTACCGTTTTCGCGACAATTTTTTTGCCTGTATCAGGAAGAGAAATTTCTTCCTTGGGAGTTTCTTTTACTTCCGCCACAAAACCTTTGGATACCTTAATTTCAGGAGCTTCTTTGACAATGATTTTCTCTATTTTCTTACCTGCTTTTTCGATAATCTTTGTTTCAGTCACTTTGGGCTTAACGGAAACCTCTCCTCGCAAAACAGAGACCGTCGACTTTTTATAGCCATTGGCCGTCACATAGAAATCAGTTCCCCGAACCCCCATGGAGGCCGTCTTAGTCTGAATATTGAGATTGCTGCGTGGACCACCTTTAGAAATGACAGCACGCACTTTGCCGCGCACAAGATTCATCAAAGTCGCTGTTTTCTTCGCTTCTTTTTTCCAAGAACTAGAATACTCTGTACCTGGTCCAACAATATATTGATCACCATTAGCAAAAACAATTCGCGCAATCGAAGCCTTGCCTGTGCGAATAATATTACCTTGATCAATCTTCATCCCCACTTTGGCTTCTTGAACTGAATAGTAAAGACCATTATAAAGAGCATGAGGGGGATTTCCTTTGATTTGAGTCGATGGATTAGAAAAGACTTCAACACTTCCTCTCTTTTGTGTAATCGTTCCAACCATATCATTGGCCAACAAAACCTGACTAAAAAGAACAAGAATTAATAAAAATTTCAGCAAACTCATTTTTTTCTCTCTTTTTTAAAAAGTAAAAGGGGTTTAAAATTCAACACATTATTCCAAAAGTTAAAAAAAATACAATAGATGGAAAGGAGTATCT
>QKCN01000065.1 GCA_003245675.1 Bacteriovoracaceae bacterium
GCCATTGAGGATGTCTACCGGCTGGCCCGCGAGGAACCGGACAAATATTTCATGGCGGATCAGTACAATACCGACGCCAACTGGCAGGCCCATTATCACGGCACGGCGGTGGAACTGTGCTAGACATGGGAATGAGCGAAGGGCGCAATGCCGTGTTTATGGCCAAAAAGGGATTTGAGGTGACGGGCATTGATATCAGTTCAGTGGCCGTAAAAAAAGCAAGATTACTGGCGAAAGAGCAGGGGGTTAATATCAAGACGATTGTGGCTTCTTTGAATGATTATAAATTTCCTGAAAAATCATTTGATGCCATTCTTGATTTTTATTACGTTGATAGAACTCTCGTTTCCAAAATGATGAAATGGCTGAAGCCTGGTGGTCTTATCTTTTTTGAAGCACATACTATTAAACAGAAGCAGTTGCTGGGGCGTAATAGTGGCAAAGATTCTTATTATTTGGAAGAACAAGAGTTATTGACTATGTTTCCTGGATTTAAAATTATCAAATATGATGAGCCTTTTGATGCAGAGACTTTTAAAGCAAGTGCTATCTTGCAAAAACCATTGAGTGTGAGTACTCATTAAGGCAAATTCTGCCAATTTACAAAATTCGCAAAAATCCCAAGCTTCTTTTAAAATAAAGATATGAAAAAATATATTCTAATTTCATTTTGTTTGCTTATCGCTTTTTCTTCTTGGTCTGCAGAAAAAAAGACTGAAGAAATTTTGGATGTTTTTTCAGGTCACGTGTCACGTATTAATGCTGATGCTGA
The DNA here is from genome assembly GCA_003245675.1 of Bacteriovoracaceae bacterium. Taxonomy (GTDB): domain Bacteria; phylum Bdellovibrionota; class Bacteriovoracia; order Bacteriovoracales; family Bacteriovoracaceae; genus SZUA-425. The sequence goes on from QKCN01000065.1 coordinate 773, forward strand.
ACTTGTGCGCATACGAGTGCAATTTGAAAATGCAAAATATATTCAAAATAATGATAAAATATATTTTTGGTTTGATACCAATCCCAATAATCGTTGTCGCTCTTATGTTGTAGGGAAAAGTAGTGAATATGTTTTATTACGTGTTCCTGATTATCTAATGTGCGTGAGCAAGGTCGGAATTACTGTTGGCTCTTACTTAAAATTTCAAAGTGATGATTTGAAAAAGCATATGGAGATTGGGCAGAGTTTAATTGAGATTCTGTTAAAAAAGCGTCTCGCTTTACGAGGGAAAGTTTATCGTCATCAAAATGATTTAAATGCCTATATTGAAAAGGTCGATGCTGTTAATAAGCGCTTCGCCGTGTTGCGAGAGCAATTGGAGCTGGAGTGGGAGCAGGAGTTATCATCTTTGGCGGAAGAAAAGTCAGATACCTTAAAAGATCTGCAATCAGCACAAATGCGCTTAGACGATGTCGATCATAAGCTGGAGCGTTATAGAATACATGATGAAAATCTGAAGACTGATCGCTGGGCCCTTGATATTCAGCAATATCTAAAAAAATAAGGGAAATTGAAATGAAAAGAATTTTTTGGGGAACTTGCTTTTTATTAGTTTCTTGTCTTCTCATGGTTCCAAATGCCATGACTGCCGTAAAGAAAGGTGGCACCTTTTATTATAATTTGGGAGGGGAGCCAACAACTCTTAATCCTTTGGATGTGATGGATGGTTATGCAGCTCAAATTTTTCCTTATGTTGTGGAAGGTTTACTTGAGCGAGATATTGATACTTGGGAATGGAAACCAGCTCTCGCCGAGTCATGGAAAATATCAAAAGACCATATGAGCTTTGAGTTTACTCTACGAAAAGGTGTTCTTTGGCATGATGGGAAAGAGTTAACGGCAGAAGATGTTGCTTTTAGTTATAAAGCGATCTTGGATGAGCGATATCGTACTCAGCATTTGCGAGCTTTTTTGGGAGGCATAAAGAAGGTCGAAGTTTTAGATAAATATAGAGTCAAATTTTCTGTGCGAAATAACTATTATTACAATTTTGATGTTGTCGCCGGAACGATTGTTAAAATACTTCCCAAGCATATTTATGAAAATACCAAAGACTTGCAAAAACTAAATATGATTTTGATTGGAACTGGTCCGTATCAATTGGAAAATTACCAAAAGGGTAAGCATATCATTTTGAAAAAAAATTCGAAGTGGTGGGGATCAAAAGTAGCGACAAAAAGGGCTGAATATAATTTTGAAAAAATATTTTTGCATTTTATTGCAGATTCAAAGACTTCTTTAGAAATGTTGAGAAAAGGCGAGCTTGATTATTTAGAACTCACCCCGGATGAGTTTAAGCGTAAAACAGTTGGGAAGCGATGGGAAAAAACCGTGGTGAAAAAGCAAGTTGTAAATAAGGCTCCGCGCGGTTACTCATATGTTGGATGGAATTTAAAGCATTCTTTATTCAAAGATAAAAAAGTGCGAATTGCGATGATGCATCTTTTTAATCGCGAACTTATGAACAAAAAGTTTTCTGGTGGCATGATGAACTTGGTGAATGGACCTGTTTCGGCAGATAGTTCTTATGCCTCGCCGAGCATAAAACAGATTTCTTTTGATCCAAAGCAAGCATTAAAAATTTTACAAAAAGAGGGATGGCGAGATTCTGATGGGGACCATATTTTAGACAAAAAAATTGGAAAAAAAGTGGTCAAATTTGAATTTACAATTCTCGAACCAAACAAAGAGTTTGGAAAATATCTTAATATGTTCAAAGAAGACGCCAAAAAAATAGGAGTGCAAGCCAATATTCAATTTGTAGATTGGGGGACGTTGAATACGGCTATCGCGGAAGGGAGATTTGATGCCGTCCGATTGGCATGGGCCGGAGGAAGTCCAGATTGGGATCCTCGTCAAATTTGGCATTCTGCTGCTGCTAAAGATACAAATTTCATTTCATATAGCAATAATGAAGTGGATCGCTTAATTGATCAGGCTTCGTCTATTTACGATCGACAAAAAAGAGAAATCATTTTGCATAAGGTTTATGAAATGATCTCGGCCGATATGCCTTATGCTTTTTTGTTCTCGCGAAAATATGATCTCTATGGGCATTCCAAAAGAATTAAAATGGATAGAGACACTCATGTTTTTGCATTAGGAAATAATTTTTGGTGGATTGAAGATTAGTTTAATCTTTTATTGTTTATAGCTTCAGAGAGAGGTGTTTTTATGTTATTCGCAATTTTAGGTCTTGTTCTTTTGTCTGGTTTACTTGCATTAGTGCTTTATAACACTTTAATTAAGAAAAGAAATGAAGTGGAAAATGCTTTTTCAGGAATTGAGGTTCAGTTAACGAAGCGTTACGACTTGATTCCCAACTTGGTGGAGGCAGTTAAACAATATATGCAGCATGAAAAGAGCTTACTGGAAAATATTACGAAACTACGCGTTTCGGCAATGAATCCAGAAACTGCTTCTGACATGAAGCTTAAGCTCGATAACCAAATTTCTTCAGGCTTAGGAAAAATCATGGTTGCAGTAGAAAATTACCCAGATTTAAAAAGTAATTCCACCTTTATAGAATTACAAAAATCGCTAAATGAGGTTGAGGAGCAGTTATCTGCAGCTCGTCGAACTTTTAATGCGATGGTTACAGATTACAATAATAGCATTGAAATGTTTCCTTCCAGTATAATGGCCAGTTTTATGGGGTTGAGACGAAGAGAGTTGTTTATTGCTCCAGAGGAAGCGAAGAAGCGTGTTGATTTGAAAAAAATGTTCTAATCCATGAAATCTCGCAAAGAATTTAAAGAAATTTATTTACGAGCAATAAAGCCTAAATTGGTTCGTTTTGAGCGCGCCCGCAATAAAATGCGGCGGCAAATTTTTTTGTTAGCAATTGCTTCATTCGTGGCCAATATCTATGTTGTTCACTTTGTGTTGGGGATTACGGAAGCTTTATTTTCCATTCTTCCCGCATTTCTTGTGAGTGTTACTTTTGGCAGTTATAAGTATTGGGCTTTCCGGCGAGAATTCAAGAACAAATTAATTGCAAAGGTTTTTGAGTTAGCCTTTCCCGATTTTACTTACCGCCCCAATGGGGTGGATGAGGTGGGAGACAGTGGTGGGGCGCTTGAGGTATTAAAGGATTTTACAAATAGCAAAATTGGAAATCTATCGCAGATGGCTGAGTTTAATAGGACGAGCCTTTTTCTCAGTGAATCAAATACTTTCCGTTATGAAGATGAGATTTCTGGTAAACTTGGGAAAACGGATGTTTGTGTAAGTGAGGTTTTTGCAAAAAGGGTGACTGGTTCTGGAAAAAATCGCAGAGTTGAAAATATTTTCTCAGGTCTTTTTTTTAAACTTGATTTTCACAAGAATTTTTCTCAGCATACCGTTATTCGTCCAGACTTCGCCGAGCGATTTTTGGGAGGATTGATTGGCAATAAGCTGCAAAAAATGGGATCGAGTTTTAGTAATCTAAAATTAGTTCGTATGGAAGACCCTCGTTTTGAAAAATTATTTGCGGTTTATTCTTCTGATCAAAATGAGGCGCGTTATTTAATTACTCCAAAGCTAATGGAAAAATTTGTGGAGCTACAGAAGTCTAATAAAGGTCGTGTTAGCTGTGCTTTTTTTGAGCAAAAGTTTTATATCGCTATTTCTTCTCGCAAAAATAGATTTGAGCCTTCCTTTTTTGGATCAGTACTTCCTTTTGCGGATCTCAAAGATATTTACGAAGTCTTGGAATTGCTGCAGCGTTTAGTTGAAGAATTTGAACTCAATACTCGTCTTTGGTCTAAAGAATAAAAGAGGGAGACGAAAGTCTCCCTCTTTTTTATTGCCCAGAAAGCGTGAGCTTTACATCAATGATTTTATCTTTTCTTTTCACTTTCAGTGTTACTGATTCTCCAATTTTGTATTTCCCGAGTTGATGAAAGAGGTCATCCAAGGAATTCACTTCTTGCTCATTGAGGGTGAGGATGATGTCTCCAATATACACTCTGCCCCAGTCATCAACTTTCATTCCCTGAAGATCTGCTTTGTCTGCAGCTCCTCCTTCATAAATATACTTTATGATGACACCTTTTTCGTGGGGATAGTAGTAGGATTTGACTTGGTCTTCTAGGATCGCAATTCCAAGAGCAGGGCGTTTGACTTTGCCAAACTGAATGAGATCTGGAACGACCTGCTTAATTGTATTGACGGGAACTGCAAATCCCAGCCCCGCATTGGAGCCTGAGGTTGAAAAAATCATGGTGTTCATTCCGATGAGTTTGCCATCGGAGTTGAGTAGGGGGCCACCAGAGTTTCCTTGATTGATGGCCGCATCTGTTTGAATCATATTGTGAATTTTGACTCCGCCAATTCCTTCAATTTTTCTTCCAAGTGCAGAAACAATTCCCTTGGATAATGAATGATCTAGTCCAAATGGATTTCCAATCGCTAGGGTTGTTTGGCCCACTTGTAGATCATCGGAGCGCCCTGGTTGTATGGGTACCAATTTTGGTTGGGGAAGTTCATCTAGTTTTAAGACGGCAATGTCTTGACGTGGTTCAAATCCTACAACCTGAGCTTTGTATTTTTTGGGATCTTGGAAAAAAGAAATTAAAAATTCTCTTCCACCTTCGACGACGTGGTAATTGGTGACAATGTGCCCGTCTTTGTCCCATACATAGCCAGTACCTGTGCCTGCTGGAACTTTTTCCATGCCAAAAAGCCAATCGCCAACGAGCTTAATATTTGTTACGTTGACGACAGAGGGAACGACTTGGTTGTAAATTTTAATTGTGTTTTCTTCGGCAGAGGGCAAAGAAGCTTGTCCTAAGGTTGCGAAGAATAAGTTAAAAAGGATAAATAATCCAAAATACTTCATTTTTCCTCCTTTATAGTGAACAATACCTTTATGAAAATATTTCCTTTTATAGTTTTATTGCTTTTTAGTTTTTTTTCCAAGGGTGAAGAGATAACCCAGGTTCATTATCCTTTAAAAATTTGTCCAGCTGAAATAGATCGTCAATGGAATATTTCTGAGGTCAAAAAATTAAAGGATATTCGAGTTTTTTGTCATAAGAGCATGGTTAATGTTCTTACTAACTTTGTAAGTGATAATACACCTTGTATCCTAGAAGACAACTATTTGCTGTGCCGTGACAATTTGAAGCGAGTTGCAAAACTTTGCCCTGGTATTTCAAATGTTTCAGATTGGACTGTTCATAGTGTCGAAGATGCAAAATGTGTGCGCAGTGCTGCTCATAGTTTAAAAACATCCATCCCCGAACATTTTAGCTGTCGCGTTAGTTATCAAGGGATTTTATGTATTCCCCCCGATTTTGCCCCAGAATTAGTCTTTGATGATTTTAAAGGACATAAGTTTTCGTCAGAGCGCAATATTGATTGTCCCAAGGAGGCCATTGATGCCTTGGGTGATATAAACAAGGTTTTTTGTTTTTTTAAAGAAGAAATGCCTTTATGTGAATTTCCCAAATTAAAGGCTAAGTTGCGTGGCCAGGATGTTTGCATTGAGTTGAAAACTCTGTTTATTAATGTTTGGAATTTTGATTTAAAAAAAAAGGAACTTTAATGAGTGATGGCAGCTCAATTTATATTTTTGATCGCAAACACAAGTCTCTTGTTCAGGAAAAGGTGCTCGGCGACTCCATTTTGCGTTTTTTGTATGAGTCGATTTGGGGCAAGATGTTGCTTGAGATTTTTGTGCATCCTTTTGTTTCTCGTCTATATGGAAAGTTACAGGATTTACCTTGGAGTCGAAGCAAAATTAAAAATTTTGTGAGTGAATACGAGATTGAGATGGATTTATTTGCACCGGGATCTTTAGTAAATAGCGTGGACATTGAGAGTTCATATGCTTCCTTTAATGAGTTTTTTATAAGAAAATTTTTGCCAGGGAAAAGACCCTTTGTGGATGGTGGCCAAATGCCTGCTTTTGCAGAAGCAAGGTACTTGGGTTATCAGCAGATAAATGATGACATCAGCTTTCCAGTGAAGGGGCATTTTTTGAATTTTAAAGAATTGCTTGAAAATCAAAAATTAGCCTCGATTTTTGAGGGTGGTCCGATGTTAATTGCTCGTCTCGCTCCAGTTGATTATCATCGCTATCACTATCCTGATGATGGTTCAACTTTAGAAAGTTATGAAATTGGAAATAAGCTTTATTCAGTAAGCCCATATGCCCTGCGCGTCAATAATAAAATTTTTCTTGAAAACGAGAGGCGGGTTACTATTTTAGAGACAGATCATTTTGGAAAACTCGCTTATATCGAAGTGGGCGCAACAATGGTGGGGAAGATCGTTCAGACTCATGATGAAAAAGAAAATTTTAAACGTGGGATGGAGAAAGGGTATTTTCTTTTCGGCGGCTCAACCGTTATTTTGCTCGGTGAAAAAGGGCGTTGGAAACCTGCTGATGATATTTTGAAAAATACCATGCAAAAGACGGAAACTTTAATTCGCTTAGGTGATGAAGTCGCAAATGTTCTCTAGAAACTTCTTATTTCTTGGCATATAATCGATAAAAAGCATAACAAGGATGTTGCATTGCACAACGATATGTTTGGAACAGGTCCAGAAGGAAAAAAGCGTCCCAAGGTTTGGGCCGTCGGTGGTGGAAAAGGTGGTGTTGGCAAAAGTCTTGTTTCGGCCAACCTATCAATTTGTCTTTCTCTAATGGGCAACAAGGTTACTGCAATTGATCTTGATTTGGGTGGCGCAAATTTGCATACCTGTCTTGGTGTTGGAGTTCCTGAGAAAACGCTTTCCGATTATGTTGAAGGCAAAATTTCTTCAATGGAAGGCTTAGTTACGCCAACAAAAATAAAGAATTTATCACTGATTAGTGGAGCGCAAGATGCCATGGGAATGGCGAATTTGCGGCAAATGCAAAAGAATAAAATACTGGCGAATCTCCATGAAATTGATTCTGATTTTGTACTTGTTGATCTTGGCGCGGGAACAAGTGTTAATACCCTTGATTTCTTTATTGCCGCAGATAATGGCATCCTCGTTGTTCTTCCGGAGCCAACGAGTATTGAAAATACGTATCGATTTATTAAGGCCATTTATTTTCGTCGCTTGAAAATGATTGAGGAGCTCTTGGAAATTCAGCCTCTTATTGAGCAAGCAATGAATGCCAAAATTAGTTCACCCGGTAATGCACCCACTGAGTTTGTGCGTAAGATAATTGAAATAAATCCCGAAATGGGAATGCGCTTAAAAAATGAAATTTCTAAAATTCGCTTGAAGTTGGTGGTCAATCAAGTGCGTAGCCAAGCCGATATTGATATTGGTTTTTCAATTCAAAGTATTTGTAAAAGATATTTTGGAATCGAAATCGAATTTATCGGATATTTGGATTACGATGCAGCGGTCTGGCAAAGTGTAAAAAAGCGTAGACCACTTCTGATGGAATTTCCCAATTCTCGTTTAGTTAATAATTTTGAAAAAATGATACAAAGACTTTTAGGTATAAGGTGATGAACATGGCCGAAGATTGTAAAAATTATTATGAAGTATTAGAAGTTTCGATGAGTTCTTCACAGGAAGATGTCTACAGCGGGTATGTGAGAGCGCGAAATGCTTATACAGGTGATAGTATTGCGCTCTACTCTCTTATGACAGAAGATGAATGCCATCGACAACTGGAGCTGATTGAAGAGGCTTATAGTGTTTTATCTGTTCCAGAGAAGCGAAGAGAGTATGACAAAGTTAGGGGCTTCGATCAGTTGCGGCTTAAAGATCGGATTGAAAGAGAGGGCAATAGTGATTTGCTTCGTCAGGGATCTCAAGGAGTCATGCAAGATGAAGATGGTAATCAACATCCTTTGCAGGAGCGTCGTAACGCCAGTGATAGACGGGGAAGTGAGCGCCGGCAACATTCTTTTGAGTCAGATTTTGATCTAAGGAAAAATGAAGTTGTTGTCTCTCAGCTTTCTGCCTCAAATAAATATGCACTTGATTTTGAAAGCAATGCAGAATTTGAACAAGAGATAGAAGAATGTGTTGAGTTTACTGGTGAAATGCTAAAGCGCATCCGCGAATACAAAAATGTTTCAATTGAAAGAATGTCGGAGATAACAAGAGTTTCTAAAACCTATATTAGATCCCTTGAAGGAGAAGATTATAATCGCTTGCCAGCGGTTGTTTATATCAGGGGGTTTGTCATGCAGTATGCGAAAATATTAAAGCTCGATGCGGATAAGGTTACGAAGACCTATATTGAGCGTTTGAAAAAATTAAAAGAAAATGGAAAATAGTGAAGAGCGGGTTCTCTTTGAGGTTCAAGCAGAAGATCTAATCGAATTTAAGAGATTGGATCAATTTTTAGTGAGTCGTTTGGAAACGATGAGTCGCTCGCTTGTTAAAAAACTCTTTGAGAAAGATCAAATTAAAATTTCTTCTCCTTCTCCTTGGAAAGTTGAATTAAAAAAAATGCCTCCAGTAGGAAGCTGTATTGAAGTTTGTATTCCTCCTCCAGAGTTGGCCGATTTACTTCCGGAAAATATTCCCCTTGATATTCTCTTTGAGGATGAATATTTGCTGGTCATCAATAAGCCTGCGGGAATGGTTGTTCATCCCGGTGCTGGAAACTGGCAAGGAACCCTTGTTAATGCAATTTTGTATCACTGCAAAGATCTTCAGGGGATTGGGGGGGTCGAACGACCGGGAATTGTTCATCGGCTGGACAAGGGAACAAGTGGAGTAATGGTCGTGGCTAAGGAGCAAAAGACTCATGAGGCTTTGGTCGACCTATTTGCACGACATGATATTGAAAGACGTTATGAGGCGCTTTCTTTGTATAAGGGTGATCGGCTTGAGGGGACAATAAAGTCGCAAATTGGTCGTTCGCAACGAGATCGACAAAAGATGAGTTCCCATTGTCGTCATGGAAAAACTGCCATTACTCATTATAAAGTGTTAGAGCGCTTTACGCATTTTTCACATATGGAGTTAAGACTAGAAACGGGAAGAACACATCAAATCAGGGTACACCTTGCTGAAATTATGAATGGCCCAGTTTTGATGGATCCGCAGTATGGAAACCCAGTACGTCATATAAGGTTGCTGAAGACGGAGTTAGCGGAAAAGGTTGGTGATTATCCTTATCCTTTTTTGCATGCCAAGGTTTTGGGTTTTGTTCATCCCATCACGAAGCAAGAAATGTATTTTGAGCAGAAGGCGCCGGACCTTTTTCAAGAGATTATAGAAAAAAGTCGTACTGCGCATAAAGGAGATATTGATGAAGAGATTTAAGGACAATCAGTGGAATCTTCCTCATTTTATATTTATTGGAATCATTATTGGAATTTGGGGTGTGACAGTCTATTTGACTCGTCATTATCTACATGCTCATTTTCCCGAAAATATTTTTGAAGCGAGTTCGATGTGTGACTCCCATAGCTTTTTTTCCTGTGATGCAGCAGCCTATGATCGTTTTTCTAATATTTGGGGTGTTCCTCTTGGTTTTTTTGGCTTTTTTATTGGCGCTTTATTCAGTGTCTTTCTTATCGTCAGAAATGATAGCTTTGAGCGAACTCTAAAATTTATAGCGTTGGTAAATGGCATTGGGTGCTTTTTATTAATGCTTTATTCAGTGATCATTATTCACTCGCTTTGCCCATTCTGTACCATGTACTATGCGCTTTCTTGGTCTCTTCTTTTTATGTTTTATAAATATTCGGATCTTCCTTGGATGTGTGACATCAGGACTTGTGCATTGATTGGTGTCATTCTTATCTCTGCGGCTTTGGGAATGAAAGCCTATGTTCATCAAAAAGAAAAACGACTTGAATTTATATCACAGGAAATGGGTGATGCTTTTGCTAAGCTTCCTGAGTTTGGAGAGCCCGGAATAAAAGGCATTCCATTAACGATTCAAGAAAACAGAAAAATTCGCCTTGATATTTTTTCCGATTTTCAATGTCCCTTTTGCAAACTCTTTGCTGAAAAAATGAGACCAATCATCAGGGAATATCGCAATGATGTTGAGATTTATTATTATTACTATCCCCTTGATCAAGAGTGTAATCGCAATATTACTCGTCCTTTCCACAATGTAGCTTGCCGCGCAGCCTATCTATCATACTGTGCAGGAGATCGTTTTGAAGAAATGCATGACTACATTTACGAAAATCAAGAGTCACTCAGTGTGAAATGGATCAATGAAGTGGCAGAAAAAAAAGGTTTACTTGCATGTATGCAAGAGCCGAAAGTCCAAGAGCTTGTGAAGCAACATATTCTTGAGGGAGAGAGGCTTGTGGTTGAAGGAACACCTAGCTTTTTCTTAAATGGAAAAAAACTATCTCCCGGCATGACGACAATGCAAATAAAAGCCTTGATTGAGTCACTTTTAGGGAAATAATAAATGAGAATGATGGACACTCATTGCCATTTAGATCGCCTACGCAAAAAAGAGATCGGGCAAATTGTTGGTGATGCCTTGGCCGTAGGAGTGGATAAACTCGTCACGGTTGCCGTTGATCCTGATAATTTGGATACCTGTCTAGAGATCAGTCAGAAATTTGAAAATGTCTATTGCTCCCAAGGGGTTCATCCTCATGATGCCAAAGACTACAATCTGGGCATACAAGAGAAGATTAAACGGAATACTTTGTCCTCTTTCAAGGTTGTGGCCATTGGAGAAATTGGCTTAGATTATTTTTATGAGCACACACCGAGGGAAGTTCAGCGAGAGGTGTTTGCAGCTCAATTGAATTTAGCTGTCGAGCTAGATAAACCTGTTATTATTCATTCTCGCGATGCAGAAGAAGATACAATTGCAGTTCTCTCTCAGTTTCGCGGTAGCTTAAAAAAGCCCGTTGTGCTTCATAGTTTTTCTTCCAATGAATCTCTTTGGGAATTTGCATTAGAGGAAAATTTTTATTTGGGCCTGAATGGCATGATGACTTTTTTAAAGCCTGAGAACTTGCGCAATATGATCCGCAAAACACCTCTTGAATCAATTGTGCTTGAAACCGATGCTCCTTTTCTAACTCCTGTACCTAAGCGGGGAAAGGAAAATTGGCCAGAATATATCCCTCATATTTTAGCATTTTTAGCGCAGCTCAAAGAAAAGGAGCTACATGAAGTAGCTCCTATTGTTTATCAGAATTCACTTGCTTTGTTTGGTCTTTAGCCAGGATAGAAAACTTTTTTAAAGCGGGAGATTGTTGCAGAGGCTATCTCGCGAGCTTTTTCAGCTCCTTCTTTGAGCTGCTGTTCAATATAGGCTTTGTCTTCAACAATTGAGAGATATTTTTCTCTCGGCTCTTTTAGGTATTCATTCATAACTTCAAAAAGCTGAGCTTTGGCTTCCCCCCAAGAGATTCCTTCTAGAAAACGATTGCGCATAATTGATGTTTTTTCTTCGGTAGAAAAAGCCTGATAGAGATCAAAAATCAAAGAATCATCTGGATTTTTGGGCGCTTCTGGAGGAGTGGAATCTGTTTTAATTCGATTGATCATCTTTTGAAGCGTTTTTTCGGGCACAAAAAGAGGAATGGTGTTGTTATAGCTTTTGCTCATTTTGCGTCCATCAAGACCTGGAATGGTCGCAGAATTTTGGCGAACCCACTCTTGAGGTTCAATAAGAGTTGGTCCATAGTACTGGTTAACTCTTTGCGCGATACTGCGAGCAATTTCTACATGTTGAACCTGATCTTTTCCCACTGGTACGATATTTGTGTCAAAGAGCAGAATATCTGCGGCCATGAGTACGGGATAGGTGAAAATCCCCATATTGATTCCATGATCAGGATCTTTGGCATTTTTTTCTTCATTTTGCTGTATGAGTGCTTTATAGGCATGGGCCCTATTCATGTCGCCTTTGGGGGTATGGCAGGCAAGTAGCCAACTGAGTTCAAATATCTCAGGGATATCACTTTGGCGATAGAAGATCACTTTCTTAGGATCGAGGCCAAAGCTCAACCAAGTCGCCGCAACATCGTATACGTAAGCATTAAATTGTTTTGGATCTTTAAGAGTAGTGAGCGCATGGTAGTCCGCAATGAAGAAGATAAAGCGGCTATCTTTAAATTGAGGGAGGTTGACCATATCCAGTGCGGGGCGAATCGCTCCCAAAAGATTTCCAATGTGGGGAATCCCTGTTGGTTTAATTCCTGTTAAAACCGTTCTCGACATTTTTTACTCCTTGCTAGTCACTCAATAGCGCTCTAAAGTCTTCCAGAGTTAATTTCCCTGAAAAGTATTGATCATTTTCTGTGCCCAGTAGGTCATGAAAAAGCTCACGCTTTCTTTCTTGGAGCAATAGAACTTTTTCTTCCACGCTTCCTTTAATTACTGGACGATAAACTGTTACTTTATTTTTTTGGCCAATCCGATGGGCCCGGTCAATAGCTTGATTTTCTACCGCAGGATTCCACCAAGGATCCATCATGAAAATATAGCTGGCAGCGGTGAGGTTAAGACCCACGCCTCCTGCTCTTAGACTAATGAGAAAGATTGGAGCTTCTCCACTTTGAAAAACGTCTACTTGTTCTTGGCGCTTCTTAAAGCTTTGCTTGCCATCAATTCTTGCAAATTTATAACGCTTCTCTCTTATATATTGTTGGATAATATCCAGATAGGTGGTGAACTGTGAAAAGACGATTACTTGATGACCTTCTTCTAAAATTTGGCTCAAATTTTCAAGTAAAAATTCAACTTTCGTTGGAAGCTTATTCTTCTCTTTTTGCCAGAGACAGAGCTGTCTTAATTCAAGAAGACCTTTTAAAATGGCACCATAGCGTTTTTGCTGGTTAACCGTTTCAATTTTATCGCGAATGTCTTCAAGGCGCTTTCGATAGAGACTTTGTTCATCCTCATTGAAGGGAAGATAAACGGTGTTCTCAATTTTTTCAGGTAGATCTGTTAAAACTTGGGACTTGGTCCGGCGCAGAATAAATGGGCGTACAGTTTGTTTGGCAATAAGTCGCGACTTTTGGCCGTCTCTATTTTTAATGAAGCTAAGATCGCCCCAAACGCCAGGAATACACAAATCCATGATGTTATAAAATTCAGCAAGGTCATTTTCTACAGGTGTACCAGTGAGGCAGATCCTAAAGTTAGCCTTGAGGTTACGAGCAGCTCCCGCTCCCAGCGAGCGAACATTCTTGAGGCCTTGTACTTCATCCATGATGATAATATCAAAGTCATACTTTTGTAGCTCATCAAAGGATTCTTTTTTCATGATGCCGTAGCTGGTGAGTATTATTTTTGCATCATGGGGGAAAGTTCGGTCTCCGCCATAGTAAATATCAACTTTGAGATTAGAAAATTTTCGAAATTCATTTTCCCAGTTTAAAATAATGGATACGGGACAAACTATGAGAACTTTTTTTATGTCCTGAAAAATGCTTTCGAGGAACATAATTGTTTGTAGTGTTTTTCCAAGACCCATATCATCAGCAAGGCAAGCCCCCAGTTTACTTTCATAGAGAAATTTGAGCCAGCGATATCCTGTGACTTGATAATTTCGGGCAATGGGTTTGTAGCTTTCTGGCAATTCGTATTCTGGAACTTTCTCAAGGGTCATAAGTTTTTGACATAGTTCCACTTCATCTTCAGTAAGAGCGCCATCAATTCCTAGCTTTTTGAGTTCAAATAATTCAAAAATCCGTGAGCGTTTCAGAGGAAGAGAGAAGCGAGTAAGGTCTCCTTCCATCTTTTTTGTTTCATCACTTTCAAAGTTGGTGTAGCGCTTCATGAGTTTCATGAGCAACTGCTGCTCTTCATCAAGCAATAGTAATCCATCACTAGTGAGCACGACGTTTTGGTCGACTTCTGCATTTTTGATAACTTCGAGATCTTCTTTATTGACTGTAAGGTCTAGGTCAAACCAGTCCGTAAAATTTTTCTTACGTTCAAAACGTATTTGCGCACTCCAGGTTCTAATAATCTTGCGATTGTAGAATACGGGAATTCCAAGTAGTTTTAGATCACGATGCAGTTGATAGATATGCGATAGAATATTCGATTTAGCCGATTCAAAGGAAAGCTTTTTGCTTTCTGGAACATAAGTGGCAAATCGAAAAAATAGAGTTCCAAAGTATTCAGTGAAGTGCTCCAGTAATCTTTTTAGATTGAAAGATTCAAATTCGTATATGATTTTGCTTTCTGTATCAACATAGGGAAGGTTATCACTGGTATTGATGTATTCAATAAGATCTTCAATGTAATCGCGTTCGGAAGAAGAACGCAAGGTGTGCTTGTAGTAATTGTTTTCCTCTTCGAAGAAGTCAGTCAATTTTACGATGAAATCATAGGCGTCATTTTTCTTTTTGAATGTTGAGAGTAAGCCATTTTCAAAACAGAACAGACGATAAAAATCAGGGAGTGTAATGAGGTTTTCATTTTCATCATAAAACTCAAGGGCGAGGTTCAAATAACTTCGTCTTTGGGAGGGTTCAATTAAAATTCTTCCCAACACTGATTTCTTTTCGAATTCAGCGAGCGGAACCCCATCGATACTGATGTTGATGAGCTTTCGGTTGCGCAACTTTAAACTATACTGGAGGTATTCTCCAATTGTTGGCCAGTTGTTTCGCGCTAAAATTTTTCGGATAAAGTCTTTGAGGTCATTATCGAGATCGTAGCAATCACCATTTTTCCAGTCGAACAGATAGAGATATTGAAAGAAGGAAACCTCGGAGATGATGTTGCCTTCTTTGGTTTGATAGGAAAAAGAGGGGCGATATGATGGCCAAGGTCCCACTGCCGCATGTCCATAGGCATGCTGGCTGAGGTTCATATGAATACATCCCTGCCATTTATTGACGAGAGGGAATTGAATCACATTGCCAGAAGAAAGACGATAATGGCCAGCACTATAGGTATTCTTAGGAGGAATACCTAAAAAGCGATGTACTCCATCAATAATTGTTCCATATTCTTCGACATAAGCTGCAGATAATTCTGCAAATCTTCTCTGACGTACTTGTGGGTTTCCATTTGGATCTGTAATTTCTTTTTCTGTGCGAGCTCTGATTCTTGTTTTGTAATCGAGGAGTAATGCCGCGATATGTTCGCAATGAGCTTCTTTGTTCCAGTGAGAGCAATCGCATTTGGAGCTCACTGCGAGTTTTGTACTTTTCTTTATTTTGGCGCGAACTTGGGCCGTTATTGTTCCCGAAATGAGGGCAGAAATGATGAGATACTCGTCACTATTTCCTTTTTCCCAGGGATCGACAACATTATTTGTTCTAAGAACTTTTTCAGCATCAAGTAGTTGGCGTTCTGTAAAAACATGAATCGCCTCATCGATGAGTTCGATAAAAGAATTGTTTGTATCCGTCATGAGACCTCGCTAAATTTGTCCCAATTATACACGATTTCGCGGTTTAGGACATGACGCAGGCCCTTTATTTTTATAATAATTTGGTCATAACTCTTGCGCCATTTCAGCATTGGTCGGAAGATTTTTGCTCACCAGTATCCGACTTCTTTACTTGTGTATTGCTTAATATTTCATCTGCTCGAAATTGCGGTCGGTCCTTGTTGGGAGGGGATAAAAAAAAGGAGCTGTAAAAACAACTCCTTTTAAAATGGTGCCCAGGGCGAGACTTGAACTCGCACAGTATCGCTACCGGCGGATTTTGAATCCGCTGCGTCTACCGATTCCGCCACCTAGGCATTCAAGTGGAGTCATATTAAAAAAAAGAAGGGACAGTGTCAACGAATATCATCTGACGCAATGCGTTTTTACCGAAAGAGTTTGCTCGGTTAGGCTTGAGGGGAGGGGTTATTTATGAATAAAGGCAAATTGAAAAAAATATTGGAACACTTAATTTTCTTTTTCAAAAGAGGGGGAAAGTTGTTTCAAAGTATGTTCTTTGCATCCCAGGCCAATACTCATTTGCATCATCACTTTGAGGAATTGGGAAAGCTTGTCTACGATGAGATTAAAGCTGGGCGGCAGAGTGTTGTCTCAGAAGAGATGCAACAAATCATCACGGCGATCAATACTGCGGTAGAGGAGCTAGAGGGGCGTGAGGAGGAGTTGCGTAGTATAAAAAAAGAAAGCCTATCTTGAATATTCCAGTAAATAATTGATGATGGAATTTTCTAAAGCCTCACTGTTTGTGCCTTTCTCTGCCGATATTTGGTGTATTTCTCTAACCCATTTATAATCTTTTGACTTACTTTTAATGAAGGTCTTGAATTGATGTTGCTCTTTTTGGTTTTTGAGCTTGTCAATTTTATTGAAAATCAAAAAGGTTTGCAGGGACAAATTTTGTAGATAGTTGCTGAGTAAAAAATCACTTTTTTGTTCTGGATGGCGAGCATCTTGGATATTGATAACAAGACTAGCAGCGGGGAGTTCCTGAAAAAAAGTTCCCATCAAATGGTCCCAAGTTTTTTTCATTCCTTTGGAAACACTGGCATAACCATGGCCTGGTAAATCAAAAGCAAGAAATGTGTGTTTTTCTTTATCTTCACCGTCTGATTGTATTTCAAACGTAAAAACATTGATTTCTCTAGTTCTTCCTGGGGTGTTGGATACACGCGCAACATTTTTCCCAAAAAGGCAATTGATAAGGGATGATTTTCCAACATTAGAACGACCAACAAAAACAAGAGGAGCTACAGACATATTGAAAATATCTCTTGCTGATAAAATATCGAGTTCACTTGAAAGACCTCTTAAAAATTTAGTTGATCCTTTGCCAATGCGATATGCCATGTACACCTCCAGAAAAGAAAGTATACCAAAATTTCACATCGGAGTAACTAATATTTACGCAAAGCTTGGCATGATCTTTGTAGATGGTCCTCTTCAAAAGAGGAGGCAATTATGTCGCAGGCGCAAAAGCATTTAGTTGTTATTTCAAACATTGTTCAACACGGAGTTCGTTTGGGTGATGAACTCGTTATATTCCCTCCCGATCGCAAGAGATCAGTTCGTGCCTTGAACCGAACTTGCTTTCATTTGGCAACAGGAATAAAGAAGACAAATGTTGATATTCCTCTTTTCCACTTGGGGGCAGAAGAATTTAGTTGTGAACTTCGATTGATTGAAGCAGAGCGCGATGAAGAAAGACGATATATTCTGCGCTCTCTTTCTCCTTATCCCTTCAAAATTAATGGCAACTACAGTTTTTATTCTTATGTCGAAAGAGGAGATGTTGTTGTAATTGGGCATAGTAAAATTCTATTTCGCAAAAAAATGGAAAGCATGAGGCATCAAGAGTGTGCTATTTTAGGAG
This sequence comes from Bacteriovoracaceae bacterium, assembly GCA_003245675.1. Classification (GTDB taxonomy): domain Bacteria; phylum Bdellovibrionota; class Bacteriovoracia; order Bacteriovoracales; family Bacteriovoracaceae; genus SZUA-425. The sequence goes on from QKCN01000065.1 coordinate 18,001, forward strand.
ATGAGAGGTTAATACAGTCAAACATGAGCATTTTGTTAACTGGTGAAACAGGTATCGGAAAGAGCCATTTAGCGAAAGATATTCATCAGCTCTCAGGGCGAGTTGGTCCTTTTGTTCATATCAACTTATCCGCCTTGGCCAGTGGTTTAATTGAGAGTGAACTTTTTGGGCATGTCAAAGGTGCTTTTACTGGTGCAGAGCGAGAAAAGAAAGGGGCCATATTGCAAGCGCAGGATGGAACACTTTTTTTGGACGAAGTTGATTCGATTTCATTGGCCTTGCAAACCAAGCTTCTTCTTTTTTTTGATACGAAGGAAGTGCGCCCCGTTGGAGGAGAGTTTATTCGAAAAAGCAATGCTCGTCTTATCTTAGCCTCTGGTAGAAATTTACGGCCGTTGGTTGAAGTAGGGAAAATGAGGCGAGATTTTTTCTTTCGATTGACAGCAGGCTTTCAAAAAAACTTAGCTCCACTAAGGGAGCGACCAACTTTTCTTCTTGAGCATATACGCCTTTTTGAACAAGAACATGATGTTACATTTGCTGCACCTCTTGTGCAGTTTTATCAATCACTTCCTTGGCCAGGAAATTTGAGGCAATTTCTTGGACATTTACGAAAGAAAAAAGAAATGAGTCGAGGCAGGAAAATTGATTTTGATAATCTTGATGACGAATTGATTTGTAAAAGTTCTGAACTGGGAAGTTTGGAATCAGATATGCATTCTTTGAAAGAAATTAAAGAAAATTATGCTTATAGAGTTTATGAAAGATTGGAGAAAGATATAAGAGCATGTGCGAGTGTGCTTAAAATAAGTGATAGAACAGTTCGCAATTTGTTGAAGAAAAAATTAAACACCCAAAATGTCGTGTAGGCTGATGTTGATGATTTTCCCTTTTACATGGCGTTCCTTTAGAAGTTTGGAAAGCTCATCTTGGATTTTTTCTTTAATGATTGTTTTTCCTTCTTGTTCTAGAGGGAAATTGGCCTCGATATTTTCAGTGGAAAGAACAATGCGATCTCGGACAAGTGGTTCATTGTGTTCCAGAAATTTTATGATGTAGCGATTATCTGAATGGAGAATGACATCCATCGAAAGAAAGCGAATTGATTGTTGTTGACTTAGGTAAATGGGAAGCTTTATTTGTGGCATGAGAATTTGTTTTCTTTCACCTTTAAAGTAGGCGGGCTTGTCTTTGTAAACCAATTGAACAGATGCAATTTCTCGCTTGGCCGTTTGTTCAATAATAGATTCAGATGATTTATAAATGACAACTCCGGCAGTTACGAAAACGGCAGAAGCAGTTGCAAAAATAGCGATTTGTTCCGCAGTGATTTTCCAGAAAAAGGAAGACACTTTGTTAAATTGCATGGAAATGAGAATGGCGAGGAAAGATAAAATGCGCTGTAATTGGGTTTTTAGGCGTCCATCTTTAGCCCCTTCAAATTTCGCCACGCCTGTTTTGTGAATTGTTTCTGCTTGAGAAGTTTGTTTTTTCTCTTTGATTTCTTTTCTTTTGGCCCATGCTTTTTGGAGTTTTTGTATCTTATTAATTGGCCAAAAGATAAAGGAAGTTATTTTATTGATACATTTGTCAGAAAAACGCTTGATTCTGTTGATTTGCGAGATAAAGAAATTGCGAATCGGTGCAGGTATCTTCTTGTAAAAAGAAGCATAAGCATTGTTAAATTTCCGTTCCCATCGTTTTATTGTTCGCACAATATCCCCTTCGCTAGTTTTCTTATCGGACTTTTCTAAGAAAACTTTAAAAATCATTGATTCGCATAAAGTTTCTATTAAAGAAAATAGCCAGTTTGCCGATGAGTCAGATGCGAGGAGACTATTTATGAGCGATAACAATGTAAGTCCTAAACTCAAAAGATTCGGTAAGTACCTGTTATTAGACCATCTGGTTGATGGAGGGATGGCCGAAATTTACCGCGCACGTTATTTAAGTGAGCAGGCGGGAAAAATTGTGGCCATAAAAATGGTTCAGCCGCAGTTTTCCAAGGATCCTCAATTTCAGACTATGTTTATGGATGAAATTAAGATCATGTTTGGATTGCAGCATCCCAATATCACACAGACTTACGAATATGGGATGAAAAGCAAGCGACTCTTTACGGCCATGGAATATGTTCATGGAAAAAATTTGAAAGAGTATTTGGACCGTTTGAGTTCTAAGAAATATGTTTTTCCTGTTGAAATTAGTGTTTATATTATTTCTCAAGTTTGCCAAGGTCTTACTTATGCCCATAACTTTGCAGATCAATTGAGTGGTAAAAAATTAAATCTTATTCACCGTGATATATCTCCCCATAATATTATGTTGACCTATGATGGTGCGGTTAAGGTGATCGATTTTGGGATTGCCAAAGCGGAGACCAACTCCGAGGCAACTCAGGCGGGAACGATTAAAGGAAAGCTTTCCTATTTGGCACCTGAATATTTAGATGGATTGGATTTGGATCATCGCTATGATCAATTTGCAGTAGGAATTACTCTTTGGGAAATGTTGTGCTCTCGCAAGTTGTTCACTGCGAATAATGACCTTGCTGTGTTGAAAAAAATTCAGGCATGCAAAATTAGTCCACCATCTTCGATTAATCCAAATGTTCCACCAGAATTGGATGAAATTGTGATGAAGGCTCTGTCCAAGGATCGCAATCTTCGTTATGAGAACATGGATAAGTTTAATAGAGCACTTGTTAAGTTTCTCTATTCGAGCTATCCCGATTTTAATAATACTGACTTGTCATATTTTTCCAAAGAGCTTTTTAAAGAAGAGATCAGTGGCGATCTTAAAAAGTTTGCAGAATTTGGAAAAATTGATATGGCACCTTATCTTGCTGATTTGAAAAGAGAAGAAGAAGGGGGCAAGAGTGCTGCAGAAGGTGGTGCAGGTGCACCCTCCGCTTCTCCTGCCAGCTCAGGAGCTCAAGCGGGAGAAGCAACGCGCACGACAACTCGTCGAGTTTTGGAGTTAGATCTCAATGCTCATGACTCAGGTGCGACAGGTAAACTCGTCTTGGATGGGGGAAGCGCCAAAAAAAGTGGAGCGACTCAGGTTCGGCAGGTCAGCGGAGGTGCTAGTTCAGCGGCAAAGGCTTCCAGCAAGACAAAAACGCAGGCAGCGAAACGGCCTCCATCGCGCAAAAGGCAAACAGAGGAGAAGGAGGAAGCTTCTTCTGGTGGAGGAGCTAAAATAATAATAATTATTGCAGCTTCACTTGCTTTGTTTGCGTATATGAAACCAGATTTGGTGAAACAGTATACTGGTGTCGATATTGCCAAAATGATTGGTAAAGAAGCGAAGGTCGCACAAGGAACTGTTGGGCAGGAGCAAAATCAAAAAGGTCGTCAAATTGCTGCAGAAACAGAAAAAGAGCCAGCCGCCAAACCACCTGGCGAAGTACAGTTTGAGGGGCTTGATTTTTATATGGAGACTTTTATCGATGGGAAGAGTGTGCCCATTGCTGGAAATATGATTAATTTGCCTTATGGAGAGCATCGTTTAAAAGTTGTAAAAAAAGATCATCTTCCTTATTTGGTGACAATTGAATTATCCGAACTTGAGAATATGAAGGTCGTTAAAATACCTCCTTTGAAAGAAGCAGTTTATGGCGCCCTTTCCACGGCCAATAACTTCCGTCCAGGAGATACTTTAATTTTGGATGTTGCTGGAGAAAAACTTGAAAAAGAGTTGCCGGTGCGAGGTTTAAGATTGCCGGCCGGTGAGTATGTGGGCACGGTGCGCGATAAAATTCTTGGAACAGAAAAAGAGATTGAATTTACTATTCAAGAAAATAAAAACTTTTTCTTAGAAGAATAATTTATACCAGACATTTAAATAAAAAAAGCAGTCCATGAGACTGCTTTTTTTTATTGGGCATAAGCTTTAATTATTTCTGGATCTTTGGGATCAAGAGATACTTCGACAAAGGCATTTTCCGTTTCATAAAAAACAATTTTATGAGCAATTACTCCCGTACCTTTAAGTTCTTGTGGGCAAACATTATAAAGTAAATAGCGAGCCAAATTTTCAGCGGTAGGATTGTAGGGGAGAATGAATAATGGTTTATTGTGAGGAGCTGTTTCTAAGAGTTCAATTACTTTCTCGTCGTGCTCATTAATAATCATTGTGTGATCCCAATGAGTGTCGACCCAGCCACCAATTTTTTCTTTAAGCACTGAAAAATCGACAATGCGGCCAAGTTCATCTAGTTGGTCAATCGGGGTCGCATAAACAAAAATAATCCCATTGTGACCATGAAGATTGGCACACTTGTTTTCGTGATTCATTACCCGATGTCCATAACAGAAATGTATTTTGCGGCTACAACTTTCCATAATTCACCTACAAATTGATTGCAGCTTCTGCATAGTTGGGGAGGTGGAAGCGCAATTTGCTGGTCGTGCCAATTTCTCGGCAAAATCCAACGACTCTATATTGCATCAACGCTTTTTGCGAAAACTCAGGATGACCCTTTAGGTTATGGGTAAAAGAAGGAATTTGTTGATCGCTATATCCATTCTCTTTCATTTGGTCTTTAAAATCAGACTTTTTGATATTGCCTTCTAGGGCCGTGTAGACCAGGGCCACCAAATATTGATGGCAGTTGCTTATGCTTCGCTGCTCTTCACTTGAAAACCAATTATAAAAAGGGGATTTTTTATCAACGGTATAGATGAGTGCATCAACTTCAAGACTGAGTTCTTTAAACCAAGACACTCTTTTAAAAGTTAATCGGTCACTCCATTCTTTATCGTTAAAGCGTCCACCTTGAAAACTCAAATCGCCCGTCTGAATCATATTGTGAGATAAGGAAGAACAAGCTACGCAAAAAATAAGAAAAATCAAAAGTCTTTTCATGAAATACACACCTATTCTTCACTGGAAATGTAGGACTGAATGGCCGTCTTGGCTTCATCTGTTAAAGCTAAAAAGCGGAAGCTAAAACCTTGACCACCATCAAGCAAGCGAACAATTTTTCCAGAGGCGACAAAGCAATAGTCGCTGTTCTCTGGATGAACATTTATGGAAATTTGTTCTCCAGGTTTTCCAGGAAATTCATGGACCAGAACTTGCATGCCTCCAACTGAAATATCACGGCAGGTTCCTTCAAAAAGTTCTGATTGATTATGAAAAAACATGCGAGCAACAAAAGGTTTGCGGAGATTTGATCTTTTTTCAGGAAGCGTCGGAGGCGCTTCATTGAACACTTTTTCATAAAAGGGAAGTGCGGCCAAGTATTCCCAGTCGCTCATCCCTGGAGTGAAAACTTGTGTCTTGGCATTGATGCGTTTTTCTTTAAATAGTCGTTTAAGAATATCAATTGAATATGGTCCATATTCAGCATCTGCCGCTTGCCCTCTATCTTTTCCTATTTTGATTGTGAATTTTCTTTTATCAAAAGGGACTTGCGAGACATCAAAAATAGGAGGCTCATCAGTGGCGGAGACTTCTTCTGTTTCGTCTTCTGAAATTTCAGTGGCCTCTTCTCCGGCAGCAAGAAAGGATTGAAATTCTTCTACGTCTTTGAGTTTTTGCCAGTTTTCTAAGCCTTTAGTCCAAACGTAGTCGTCTTCACCTAATAGTCCAGCCTTGATTTTTTCGATCAGCTCTTTTGCCTCAACTGGTCCTTGTCTTTCGCCATTTTCGACATAATACCAATTGTTTTCCATAGGAATCCCCTTGCCCAAATTTAAATACTATTATTTGGATGATATTTTAACCCAACCACGTTATTATCACCTAACTAGGGTAAATTTTGCATTAAGTTTTTTTATGAATAATCAACTGCGGATCTGTTTATATTTTCAGGTGCATCAGCCTCTTCGCTTGCGAAGAGATATAAATATTTTTTCGGAGCTTGAGAGCTTGAGAAGTATTTACGATGAGACACTCAATCAAGAGATTATTCGGAAAGTGGAAGCAAAGTGTTATTTGCCCATGAATGGCCTCTTAGAGCGTTTAAGTGAGAAATTGGGAACTAAATTTAAAGCAGCCTTTAGCTTTTCTGGAGTTTTACTCGAACAGCTGGATTCTAAGGTGCTGGAATCATTTAGTGAACTGTTGCGGCGCAATTCTTTTGAGCTTTTAACGGAAACCTATTTTCACTCACTTTCTTTTTTGTTTTCTAAGGATTTATTTGTTCAAGAGGTAGAAGCACATCGCCGGATGATGCTTGAGAAACTAGGTGCGGAGCCTGTTCCTGTATTTAGACACACTGAGTTGATTTATGCCGATGAGCTTAGTCAATGGGTGAAAGAGCAAGGGATGATTGGTGTTTTGGCCGAAGGTGCACAAGAACGATTTGGGCCTAAATTTCCTGTTTCTTTGCATGGTCTTCCTGTTTTATTAAAAAATTATGTGCGCTCTGATGATATCGCTTTCCGTTTTTCCAATAAGAAATGGAAGCATTACCCTTTAACTCCGAAAAAATATTTAAAACTACTGCAAGAAGAATCTCAAAAAGGAAATTCAACTTTTAATTTATTCATGGATTATGAAACCTTTGGTGAACACCAATGGGACGATACAGGTATTTTTGATTTTTTTGCAGAATTTGTAGAGCTCTTTTTGGCCGAAGGAGGGGAGTTTATCCTTCCTTCTGAACAGGCCATAGAAATTGCAAAAAGCAAATCGCAAACACTCTACTCTTGTCCTGAATATTCTTCTTGGGCCGATGAAGACAGAGATCTCTCTGCTTGGATGGGCAATGATATGCAGAAACAGGCTTTGGAATTGCTCTATAGTTCATGGCCAAAAGTTTTAAATTCTGGCAATGAGCTTCTCATTTCTTGTTGGAAGCGCTTAATGACCTCGGATCATTTTTACTACATGTCGACTAAAGGAGAAGGGGATGGAGCCATTCACAATTACTTTAGTCCCTACGATACTCCATATGAAGCATTTGTTTATTTTACCAATGCTTATCAATTTTTAATGAGTCACTTGGATTCGTAATTTAAAATTTACCTTGATTTTCATTTAGCTTTTGTATGGCATTTTGCATGCGCAGTGCTGGCATCACTGGCAATAACTTGCTGAGGTAAAGGTCACACACGAGTTGGTTATTTGCTTCAACGACAGTATCTCCAACAAATCCTTGTATGCGAGCATCGTCCAAATCGATGAGCTCAATTCTGACATTGTGTGCCTGATAATGCTCTAAAATAGGAGTCAAATTAATTTTTACGGTATCGCCTGAAAGTCTTTTTTCTTTTACCTGCTCTAAAATGGCATCCAAAAACTGTTCCGTTTTAGGAGGTACTTTCGTTTGCTTTTCAGGAGGAAGGATTCTTTGAGTATTGAAAAAGATCAATAAAGAACGCAGTGTCTCGAGATTTTTGACAACGATGAGAGCTGGCATTCCTTCTTTGTCCTTGGCAATTGCAACATGACCTAAGCTTGAGAGGAAGTTTATGAGTTCATCAAATTTGGATTCCATGAGCCCAAAAATATCAAAGGCATAAAAGGAAATCACTTTTTTATGGACGCTGACGCCTTGAGAGCTATTTTCTCCATGTCCTTTCATGGTCAGAAACAACACACTCATGATTTTTACAATATCTACAGGGCGCAAAAATTCATAAGTGGCAGCTTTATTGCCATAGCCATGGGAAACAGAATTGCTCTCCAGCTCCTTCATGCGGTCGTTCGTCTTGCGTAGACGAGCTGCAAGTGTATTGACGATGGTCTTAAACCATGGATTTAAATTTTGCATGGTTTTATCAAAAGCGGCAAAACTGATTTCGATAATGTCGGTTACAATCATGGCCTTGGCTGAACAACTGCGACGCTTTGCCTCTGAGTCTTCTGTGAAGTAAGCCATTTCGCCAATCACTTCGCCTGCGCGTAGAACTGCTATTTCAATAAAACCTTTGCCTTTGGGCTTGTAAAGGCGTAGTTGCCCCTTTTGGATAATGTAGAGAGAATTACCGGGATCTCCATCATTGAAGAGAACTTCATTGGGTTGAAGTCGGCGTAAACCCGACCCTCCTGAGGCTTTGGGGGCGGCTGCACTTTTAGCTTTGGGAGAGGCGGGTGTTGTTGCCATTTCTTTTTCCTATAATCTTTCAATGATCATGGCCAGTGCTTCACCACCACCAATACAAATGGCGGCCATGCCATATTTTTTGTTTTCTCTTTCTAGTACATTCATCAGGGTGACAATAATTCTTGTTCCAGAGCAGCCAATGGGATGTCCTAGACTTACGCCACTTCCATAGATGTTCACTTTCTCATCGGGTAATTCCAATTCTTTTTGAGCAATAATTGGAACCATGGCAAAAGCTTCATTGATTTCAAAAAAATCAATATTAGAAGCATCCATATTGGCTTTTTGTAAACATTTTTTCATCGCCCCGACAGGAGCTGTGGTAAAGAAAGTTGGTTCATGGGAGTGAGCAGCATGAGCAACAATGCGAAATTTTGCTTGATTCTTGTATTCTTCTCCGCCTAAGACAATGGCAGCGGCACCATCATTAATTGTTGAAGCGTTTGCTGCGGTAATTGTCCCATTTTTATCAAATGCAGGACGCAGAGTTGGAATTTTATCAAATCGAACTTTTGAAGGCCCTTCATCTTCTTCGATAGAGATTTCTCCATTTTTACGATCTTTAATTTTTACGGGAACAATTTCAGATTTAAAGGCGCCATCTTGTTGAGCTTTTTGGGCCCTTTGAAATGAGCGAATTGCATAGGCGTCTTGTTCTTCGCGCGTAATATTGTATTTTTGAACCGCTTCTTCTGCACAAAGTCCCATAGCGCGATCAGAATAGATATCCCAGAGACCATCAAATTGCATGGCGTCTTTTAGTTCTGTCGATCCAAATTTAAAGCCATTGCGTGCATTTGGTAAAAGGAAAGGAATTTGACTCATGTTTTCCATTCCACCAGCGACAAAAGTTTTAACGTCGCCAGATTTAATTGCTTGCACGCCAGAAATAATAGCCTTGAGTCCTGAACCACATACTTTATTGATTGTCGAACAAGGTACGGAGTTAGGGACATTGGCCGCTAGCGATGCCTGACGTGCAGGATTTTGTCCAAGACCTGCTTGTACTACATTGCCCATCATGACCTCGTCAATTTCTTCAGCCTTGATTCCGGATTTTGCTAGAGCGCCTTTAATGGCAATAGCACCCAGCTCTGGAGCTCGGACTGCTGAAAGAGAACTTAAAAAACTACCGCTAGGAGTTCTAGCGCCACCTAAAATGTAAACATTGCTCATGATTCCTCACTATACGAAATGAATTAAAAATATAAGCCAGTTTACCCAGCTTTTATTTTGAAGACAAATGGCAAAAATATGCCTGTATAATCCTAATGGCTTTTGCTATAGTCATTTTCTCAAGAATGCATAAATCAGAGAATTTATTAAGGAGATGATCGTGCAGATATTGGCCAGAAAACATCAAGAAGAAAAAGGTGCCTCAATCCCTCAAGAATGGACTCAAAAAGTAGAAGATGTTTTAACTTCTGCCTATGAAAAAGAGATTCAAGAGAAAAAAAGAAAATTTGAGGTTTTTGGTTCACTTTTTACAGATGAGCTTTTGCTTGTTGTTAGTTTTGTGGATAGTAGTGACATGACCAGCCTTCCTGTCTCCTGTTTTTTGTCGATGGATATTAATGACAAATCTGATATCAAAAAGTTGCTCGATTATTTAGTTAATGTTTCGGGAATGGTTTTTGATTACCTTTTTGCTCAGGAATCGCTAGAAGAGTATGGAGAAAATTGGGCAGAAGAAAAACTTAACAATGAGATAGTTTTCTATAAAATTTCCAGAGAGAATGTCGCGATCACTTTAGAAGCAGATAAATGGTTGGAGCAGCAGTTTTTTAGAGGTACTTGCGGATGCCGATACTAAGAAAAGTATTGGTTTGATCAGTTGTTTGTATCAATTCATCTTCAGCAAAAGAGGTATCGGTAATTGCCTGTTCGATATTCATCGTTTCGATTCCTCCTTCCAAAATGAGATCCAACTCGGGATTGATGGGAAGATTCGCTCCGGCCCTTGCGCCAAAGACGTAGTTTACTGCCCCATTTTGCTGATATTCGTCAAGAGTTAAGCGAGCTTGGCCAAAACCTAAAAATACCCCCATATAAATTTGCGTGTGTCCTAAATTTGCCATTACCGGCATATAGAGATTGATCTCTCCTTGTAAAATGAATTTTTGTGAGACGAAGTTTGCTCCTTCGGAAGCAGCAATTGATTCCTGTTCTAGGCGGGCCCCTAGACCTGCACTCAGAAAGTGTGCTAGTGCATACTCGTAGGATGCATAGAATGAAGCACCTTGGCGATCAGGATTAATATCGTCAACTGAAGTCGTACTGCTTGTTAGTCCCTGAAAAAAAGTTAGGCGTAGAGCAATGCAGTCGGGATCGCGAGATTCTCCAAGGCGACGATCGGTAAAGTATTCATTAAAAGTATTAACTGTTTCAGGGCGATTGGGGGCCGTTGTCTGGTTGGTTAGACGCATCCCATAAACAGACTCTTCTGCACGGTTATAAGTGACTAATTGTTCTTTTTCAAAAGGAATGCGTACTTGGGGATTGATTGGCTTCCATTGGCTGTAATTGCGATTAACGCTAACTGCTTCAGCGATAAAGCTAAAATTATCTAAAATAAAAGTTCCTCTGACTCCCGGATTGATTCCATCCATTTTACCTTGATTGGTCACAAAGCTACTGCGTGTATCAGAGATCGTTTTGATGATGACCAAGGAATAGCTGTAGGCCATAACGGGTAGATAGCAGAGTAAAATGGTCAAGATTGTAAAAAAGCTTTTCATTATATTATTTTAGCGCATTGCAAATTTAGGACAAGCAAAAAAATTCCGATAAGGAGGAGACAGTTGTTTTTTTTGTAAGGAGTGTTGATGAAAAACTCATTTGCTTTAGCCGCCGCCATTTTTTTGCTTTTCATTTCATTTTGGCCACGTCAAATGGGAAGAGGACCAGCCTCTTTAGATGAAGCTTTTTGGATAGAGGATTATCTCGCTAAAATCGATCAAAGTTTGGCGCGCGATATTGGTGAGAATAGTTGCCAACAGGTATATGGGCAATTATATGATGACTTTTATCATTCAGATATTGGACAAATTAAAGTCAAAAATTTTGCCGCTGCTCTTCAGAAATCATTTGAATTGCGTTTAGCTTTGCGCTTGAAAGCTCAAGGAAAGTGCGTTTCTTCTGTAACCAGCTTGAATAGGCTTTTGCGTTATCTTGAGGATTACCTTATTGAGCGCAAGAGTGCTGAGTTATTAACTTTTCCCGAAGATGACTTTGTGACTTTTAGAGGAAAGGGGGATTTTTTTCAAAAGAATCCCAAGTTTAAATTTGAAAATGAACAAGATTTACAATCGGGAGATGTTATTTTGTCTCGAGGTAATGCTTTTACTTCTGCGGCAATTGCACGCATTACCAAAAATCCTGGTCAGTTTAGCCATATTTCTATGGTGTATCGTGATGAGGCGGGAAAGCTTTGGACCATTGAGTCCCATATTGAAATTGGAGCAGTCGTGGCTCCAATTAAAACTCATATTGAGGAAAAGAATGCGCGTTCTGTTGTCTTGCGCTTTTATGATGCAGAGAAAGCTCATTTGGCGGCCAAGGCAATCTTTGAGCATGTTAGATCTTATCTTGCGGCTAAAAGTAAAAATATTCAGTACGATTTTGGAATGAGTTTAGAGGATACCAAAGATCTTTTTTGCTCAGAGGTTGTCCATAAAGGTTTTCTCGATAGTTCCGGAATTGATGTTCCTTTGCGTAAATCGACTTTTCGTGAGGGAATTTTGGGCTTCTTAGATCCTATGGGGATTGATGTTGACAGTGAGACGGTCAAAACATTTGAAACCTTTGCTCCAAGTGATATTGAATATGATCCACGCTTTGCACTGGTGGCAGAGTGGCGTAATCCTGTAAAAATGAGAAAGATCAGAGTGCGCGATGCCATTATGACGAGCTTATTTAATTGGATGAGTGAGAAAAATTATCAATTTCATTATGGTCTTGGTCTTAATTTGAAGTCTGCTTTTGCTTGGCTTTTGCGGCATTTGCCTTTTGTAAAAAAGGCCGTGATCGAGAAATTTCCGGTAAATATGAAGGCAAAGCAGATTCGACTTTTCTTGACCTTGGATCAAGTGGCTGAACCGATTGAGCAAGAGTTGATTCAAAAAGTGAAGGGCAAAGAGTCTTCTCTTAGTTTTAAAGACTTAATGACAAAACTTGAGCAAATTAGGGAAGTCGATTCTATGCGCAAAGAGCCTCTATTTCACAAGCGCTATCGCCCTTAGTTGGCAATGGCGTTGATATTAAAACCAGCATAGAGTTCAGTATCAAAGCCTGATTCTTTGAGGCCATAGGCATTGGGATCTATCCATTTGCGTGTAAAGGAATTCAACTGAAGTCCTGCTTGTAGTTCGAAGTAGGGACTCAATTTAAAGAGAACTCGTCCCCCCACATTGCTGCCATATTTCATGGTGCTAAAGCGTACTTGGCGAAGATAAAAAGAGGAAAAGGGAGAGAAAAATCCTTCGCCATAGGCTTGGATATCAAGTCTGCGCTCTGGAAAGAGAGAAAATTGCAGTCCTAAAAAGGGACCTACATCCCATAACTGAATGCGCTCATCCTGCTGAAAGGCAATATCTAAGCCTCCGTAAATGAGCCAGTGACGTTTTAAATTGGGGCGAATTCTCATACGTGCTAGATATTGAAAGGCCGTCTTATTTTCTTTGCCATTGATGACTTTGCTATCCTCTAGGAAGGCATTGTTAGGAGTGATCACTTTAAGGTCTAAATTCATAAAAACAGGAAATTCTCTTTCTTCTTCTTCATTGTAGAGTTCGGCCATGCGTTTAGACGTTTTGGAGGAGCCTGTGTTTTCGAGATGCGAATTGAAAGTGAGGTCTGAAATTTTGATATAGGCTAATTTCCCAGAGATGATAATGGGTAGCAGTATGCCTTTGCGTACAAGGCGTTCTCCCACGCGTACTTTTTTTCCTTTGCGCACAAATCCAATGGGTGACTTGAGGGTTGTATCTGAATAGATGACTGCCTTATCCACCTTAACGATGGCATCTTGAGCCGCTTCTATTAAAGAACTGTAAAAAAAACACAAAAGAATCACTAAGGTCAAAGGGAATTTCAATCCAATCTCCCGAATTGTTATAAGCTATGTTAGTATCCATTATAATGATAAAACAGAAATTATGAAACAGCAGGAAATTTATGCGGCGAGAAAAAGATTTTTTGGGTGAGCTAGCAATTGAAAAGGAAGCTCTTTATGGAATCAATGCCATGCGAGCGTGTGAAAACTTTGGGAAAAATCATCCATTTCCCTTGCCTTGGTATCGCGCCATGGGAGCTGTTAAATTTGCCTGTTACCGAACCTATCAAAAGATGATGGTGGAACTGCAGCAAAAATATGGTCAAGATTTCGCCCCACCTTTCCATATTATTAAGCATGATAAGGTCGATGCCTTAATGGTGGCCGCTCGGGAAATTACAGAAGAAAAACACTATGCTCATTTTATTGTTCCCGCTATCTCTGGTAGCGCAGGGACTAGTTTTAATATGAATATTAATGAAATAGTGGCCAATCGCGCTTTGCAAATTCTGGGCAAGAAGCCTGGCCAATATGAAGAACTTGATCCTTTTGAAGATGCCAATATTTTTCAGTCAACCAACGATGTGGTTCCTACGGCCTTAAAACTGGCCATTATGGAAGAGCTGGAAGTCTTGGAGGAAGAGATCAACTTTTTGCGCAAGGAAGTTGAAAATAAGGAAACTCAATATCGCAATACTTTGCGGCGTGGTTTTACGGAACACCAAGAAGCTGTGCCTTCATCTTTTGGCAAGCTTTTTAGTTCTTATTCTGATGCTCTGTCACGCGACTGGTGGAGGGTTTCCAAATGTTTTGAGCGCATCAAAATTGTTAATCTTGGGGGAACTGCGATTGGTACAGGAGTGAGTGTGCCCCGCTATTTTATCGTGGAAGTGGTCAAAACTTTACGAGAAGAGGTGAATCGTCCTTTGACCCAAGGAGAAAACCTGGTCGATGCCACTTGTAATTTGGATTCTTTGGTTGAGGTGCACGCCATTTTAAAAGCACATGCTGTTAATTTTGAAAAAATGGTATCTGATTTGCGCTTGCTTTCTTCCGGGCTGATGGACCGAAAAGAAGTTATGTTACCTGATTTACAAGTGGGTTCATCCATTATGCCGGGAAAGGTGAATCCCATTATCCCTGAATTTATAATCTCCCTTTGTCATCGCGTATATTCTAATGATGATGTGATCGCGCGTTTGGCGGCACAAGGGACCCTGGAGTTGAATCCGTATTTGCCGATGATTGGGACGGCATTTTTGGAGAGTTTGAGTTTACTACAAGAGGGCAATCGTGCTTTGGCCAAATTGTGGCGTCATCTAGCGGTTAATGAAAAAGTATCCAAGGAAAATCTTTGGGCCGCACCTTCAGTGACGACGGCCCTTATTCCTTATATTGGCTATCATAAGGCCACTGAACTTGCACAGCTTATGAAAAAAGAAAGCTGCGATGTTTTTTCAGCTAATGAAAAATTGCAGTTATTGGATAAAGAGCAAATTTCTGAGGCATTGAGTGAATCTCGCCTCTTGTCTTTGGGATTTACTTTGAAAGAGGTTTTAAATGCTAAAAAGTCATAGACCCCATATTGGTATTTTTGGAAGAACCAATGTGGGCAAAAGTTCTTTTATCAATGCACTGACTGGGCAGGAAATTGCCATTGTCTCTGAACAGTCGGGGACGACCACAGATCCTGTCAATAAAACACTGGAGCTATTAGAGCTGGGGCCGGTGGTGATGATTGATACGGCGGGTATTGATGATCCTACGGATTTAGGCAAAAAACGAGTCGCAGCGACAAATAAAGTTATCAAAAATTGTGATTTTGCTATTTTGCTTTTTGCCAACAATGAGTGGGGTGAATTTGAAGAAGGGCTGATCGCGCAATTTAAAAACGAGGTCATCCCCTATCTCGTTATTCACAATAAAGAAGATCTGGAAAAATACAATGGAAGGCGAGAAGGGGTTATTTCTTTTTCTGCTTTTGCGCTGACTGATGAGGCTAAGAAAAATTTGATTTTGAAAATAAAAGCGGGAATTCCCGAAACTGTTTTTTCGCGTCCTACGATTTTAGGCGATTTGGTGGGGCAAGGCGATCTTCTTGTTTTGGTGACTCCTATTGATGAGGAAGCTCCGGCGGGGCGTTTGATTTTACCGCAAGTTCAAACCATTCGCGATAGTCTGGATCATGATGCCATTTGTGTGGTGCTAAAGGAAAGAGAGTTGGATCATTTTTTTAGAACTTATAATATGAAGCCTAAACTAGTGGTGACTGACTCTCAAGCATTTTTAAAAGTTGATGCTTTGACCCCTTCCGATGTTCCTTTGACGAGTTTTAGCATTCTCTTTTCGCGCATTAAGGGAGACTTTGATGCTTTCATCAAGGGGACGCCTGCGATCTATCATCTCTCCGATGGAGATCGAGTACTGCTTTTAGAATCTTGCTCGCACAATGTGTCTTGCGATGACATTGGTCGAGTTAAAATTCCACGCTGGCTTAGTAATTTTACGGGGAAAAAATTAGAGTATGATATTGTGGCAAGTCTTGATGATCCACCTCGTCCGATTGAAGAATATGCTCTGGTCATTCAATGTGGAGGATGTATGCTGACGCGGCGGCAGGTGATTGCCAAGTTGAAACCGGCCATTGAAAAAGGAATTCCTGTGACAAATTACGGGATGACGATTGCCCTCTGCCATGGAATTTTTGAGCGCTCGGTAGCACCTTTTGTAAAAGTTAAGAGTTCGGACGAGCTTCTTTGATTAAAAATAATACATGACTCCCGCCATCATTGAGTATTGGGTATCTCTTGGCACAAGAGGAGAGTTTTTAATTTGGGATGAAAGCCAAGAATAGCTATACATGAACATAAGTGAAACACTGCCGGGGGCGAGAAAGTAGTTGATGACGGCATTGGGGCCATATTCATATCCCGTATCAGGTTGATAGGCATTAAAGGAACTATTTTGTGCTTCTTCTTGGGATACGCCGTAGTAGTAGCGGGTGTATTTGGGAAGATAGGCGGTGGCCCTTGCGCCAATTCCGAAACTCCATTTTTCAGAAGCCTGAAAACGTTTATGCCAGCCTAGAGTGATAACTTGGCCTTGATGGCGATTGAGTAAGTCTTGCTGAAATTTGAGAGAAGTCATGCCGAAGGGAGTTGGCATAGATATGGAAAAGCCTCCATGGACGGTCCACTTTCGCTCATCTAGGCCAGAGAGACGAGAATCGTCATCGGGATCGAGGGCCTGTAGATTGGGGGAAATTTCCACACTCATCATGGGGGGAGCTTTTCTCACGCGATAGCCGAAAGAAATTCCCAGCAAATAAAAGTTTTCGCCAGAGTAGGTGAAGGCGGGTAATACCGGCCATGTAGTATCGGAGTCGTAGATGTAAATGGGAGATGCTTCGCGATAAACAATACCGGCCGATGAAGGAGGTCCTTGTCTTTGGGCGAAGGCTTCAAGGGAGACAAGAGCTATCAGCATACAAATAATATATTTCATAGTACATCCTTGTTGGATGGCAAGCTTAGCATAAAAAAAAGCACCGCGTAAAGCGGTGCTGTTTAAAGTATTGCAATTGCTTTTTGGAATTTTAGTCAGTCCATTCTGGTTGATAATCGACAGGCACCACACAACGAAATCCTGTTTCGGAGTTTACTGCGTAATCGTTAACGAAGAGATGTTCTCCGGCATTGCAGACGCCGTTTTGGTTAGCCGCAGCAGCAGGAGTGGAAACATTATTATCAATGCAGAGGACTTCATCAATAGGCATAATATCCATGCTAAATTGTCCAAACATTCCCGTAGAACCATCTGGTCTATAATAACTTCCACCGTAGACAATTGCTCCAACCATTTTTTTATTGTTACTTTGGGTAAGGATATTATTCCATGTTGCTTCTATGGTGGTATCTGAGTCTTCCGGTGGAGGATAGCGATTGGCCCTAAAAGGTTTAGCTGTTATTCCAGCGTGAGATAGGAACTTCGCTCCAGCTCCATTTGCACCATTCCATGAGCCACTTTTTTGCATTTGGGCATGAAAAATTCTAATTTTATCACCACGAATATTTCCTGTTGCTGTTGGGGTAACGGTGACAAGATTTGTCAACGCGACCCAAGCTGGAGTAGCAAGAGTCGCATCCCAATGAGAGAAAAGATCGTCAGTTCCAGACTTGGGAAGTCCCATGGGCATAAACCAAGAGGACGTATCGACAGTAGGACTGTGATAGAGAGTTGTTGCCGTAATGTCGGCAGAGGTAAAGGATGGGCCAGCATCGGAATAAAATTTCCAATAGGTATCAGTTGCCGCAGTTGATTTAATTTTGAAATCATCTACTTGTTGAGCACCAAAGGCATAGAGTAGGCGGTTTCCAAAGATAAAATCATCCTCTGTTCCAGTTGTATTTAGTCTATTGGATGGATCCCAGTTAGCAACTCCTCCAGCTTCATACCACCATGTTAGGGTCTGTGCTGTGCTTACATCAATCACTTCTTCCGTTATATCTGTAATGGGGTAGAGAATATCTTCATAAGCTAGTGTTGCGGTGGGATCAGTATATCCTGCCCAGAATCTATCACTGGCCCATTCAGCTACATTCCCTACGGCATCTTGAACCCCAAAAAAGGACTGACAGCTTGCGCGTGTGGATTTGGAACCAGTGCGTAGGGAACGGATACCTGAAGAATGGCTTCCGGGAAGTGTTTCTTCATTCATTGAGGACGGATAATCTGTATCGGTAAAATAAATATTAACGGCGGTTGACTCTGGTCCGTCATCATCCGCATTTTGGAAGCCACCTTTGGTGTTACAAGAAGAGCTAGAAACAAGAGTCCCTGCTTCTTTATTGGCAGCATTGGTATCTGATTCCCAATCGGAGAAGACAATTTGCTCTTTGCGGGTAGGCAGTCTTTTTGTTGAAAGTGTCGTACTTGTTGTTTCATCCGTAAAGAGAGTTACGTTACCAACAGCAGCACAAGTTGAATTGGCATCAGTTTGAGCAATATGAGTTCTTGGAGGCAGAAAGCGAGAATTCATTCTGTTTTCATCTATTTGGGCAAAGCTTCCGGCTAAAAGGGGAGAGCCTTGTGAAGAGACCTCGTGCCAATCTGTTGAGCTATTTGCGAAAGCACTTAGATAACATTTTCCTGAGTCGCGAGAGTAGAATACATCCTGAAATGATGCTGACGTTACAGTCTTGTAACCGACGAGTTCTACCCAGTCAGTGTCATTATACCCTGTTTTTTTGTAACATTTGGGATTGGCGGCATCAGAGTTATCTAAGAAAATAGATCCCACGGAGCCATCATAACCTGAGGTCGAAGGATCAAATGGGTCACCAACTGCTCCTCCTGCTGCAACAGCGGCAGCATCACTATCACAGATTCCCCTTTCTGTATCAGTACAAGAATAGCTTGGAATACAGGCTTTGTAGCCAATACAGCCGTTGGCAAATTCTGGACATGCACTGGTTCCAATAGTGTAAGGGCATCCCATTTCGTAGCGGTCGACAAGAAGGTCTCTTCCTATGTCATAGTAGCCAGAGCCGATACCTCCATCTGATGGATAGAAGGCTTCTCCTGGGCCAACATAAGGACAGCGGTTAAAATTGTCTTTATCAATGTCTGCACTGGCAGCCCCCATTTCTTCGCAAATGCGCTTGTTGGCCATTCTGCGGTGGACAAAAACGCGGTTATCAGAAGGGGCGATGACGTGAACAATACTGTATGAACTGCCAGTATCTGTTTCTCGAGCCTCCATACTGTAACTACCAGTCGAGATTGGACGAACTTTATAAAAATATACTTTGGCACTAGTCAAACCATTATTGGCAGTTGTTGCTCCTGGTGTCGCAACATCAACGGTGTCTAAATCACTGAGGCGATCGACAATTTGGTACCCTCCCGTAATTGTTTTCAGTTCAATATCAAGAGTTGCATCATCTGTTTTGGCAATAAGAGTCCATGGTCCATTAATATTGCGGCTACGGTAAACGGCGTAACCTGTTGGTGTTTTATCGACCCAAGCACTGCCACTGTATTCAAAGAGCTTCATTTCTGGCCATGCGAGAGTGATCATTGGTTTCGCATAAGCTGTATCATCTGTGCGGACAGCGGAGTCAGTAAGAAAATCATTTTCGGTGTTCCCATCAGTGTCGATATAAGCTCGGTCGGCGCCAAAAGCCTTAATTGCTAACCAACCATTGTGCATCGCTGAGATTTCTTGCACTGTGAGAGTTATTGTATTAGTGCTTCCGAGTATTGGTGCGCCCCAGTTTCCTGCTCCATCATCGTCATAAAGATCTAGCTGAATGCTTGTACTACCAACTCGTGATGCTACTGGTTGAAAGAAAAGTTCATACGTGCGATTGGAATAAGCGTCAGTATTCCCTGCGAGTTGAATTCCTTGTCCAGTGCCGGATACACCAAAGGGAGTACAGGTTGTTGTCACTTTTGTTCTGGCGCCAGTTGTCTCATCTACCCAGTAGACCCAAATATGAGAAGAGTCATTGGGAACAAGATTGGTGTCCCCTGTATTTTCAACATAGAGGCAAAGCGATTGGGAGTCTTCTGCGGGATCGCCATTTCCGCCAGTTAATACTCCTCCTTCATCGACTTTAAATTCAATGGATGTTTCGGTGAGTTCGTTTGTTACAACATCATCTGTTGGAAAATTGTAAAATTGAGCTGCTTCATTATAGCTGGTCACATTGACGCTAAAATCAAGACCGATGTAGTTGGGATTCGCTCCATCAATTGTTCCATTGTCTGCAATTTGAAACTGCAATGACTCCGGTACTCCGCCTGCATTAGCATTATCTTTGAGAACGATCTCAATGTAGATAGGATTCTCTGATGAGAGTGTGCAATCGGCCCCAGGGGTTTTAAAAAATGTTTGATCTGTTCCTCCGATGCTTGTCGTAAAGCTTGATCCCAATTCGTTCCCACCTGTTGGAGCATCATAAAATTTGATTGTGCTAATGAATGCAGAAGTCGATATATCTGAAACAAGCCGAATTCCTACTTCCTGACATTGCTCATCTAGCGCCGTAGGGGCACCTGCTCTTTCTTCAAGGGCGATTTTTATTCTGCCTTTGGGATCTTCGAGAGGATTTTTGTGATTATCAGACCACGTAATAGTTGATCCAGTTAAGCCAATCGTAGTTGCGTCATCCCCTAATACCAGTTGATTATTCTCAACTCCGGGCGTTTGGTTGACGGGGGAGACTGTTAAGTTCAAGCTTGCAGAAGGACAGCCTGAACCCGAGGTACAGCTATAATCGACAGCTCCTGCATCTGGGGTTGGGCTAATATCATTGATTATTTCGGCCGTAATTATAAAATGGCCAAAGTCATATTGTGCAAAATCTAAGGAAATATTCACACTCATATCGTCATCATTTAAGTTGGTATAAGTTGTGTCCCAAATTCCTGCCGCAGGGGTGATGAGATAATTACAAGAGCTTTGACTTGCAGTGTGAGTACAGCTTCCAGAGTCGACAACAGCACTTAGGACGTTGCTATTGGCCGTTACTCCAATTTGGGTTTCAGGATCAGGTACGAGCTCAAAGCTGGTGGGGTGAAGATTGGGAGCACCTAATGAGGCAGTCGTATTCTCGACTGTGACCTTAATGGTAATCGCTTGGTCATCTTCTAAATAGCTTCCTCCTGATTCTAGTGTAAGAGTTCCTAGTGCAATAGCTCCAGGGTCTCCGGTTCCATTTTCAGTTGAAGTTACATTGCCAGCACCAAAGCTTGTTATTGTGGGCGCATCATTTACGGGTTTCACTCTAATGGTGCGAGTTGTATCACTGGTTGAGTTACTTCCTCCAAAAAGGGTTCCTCCGCTATCTTCAACCATAATGCCCAGACTTAAAACCGCGGCATCTGTTTTGGTAAAGTAGTTGGCAGGAGGAGTAATTTTGACTTTGATGGCCTTACTGTTGGCATCTGTGCCACCATCAGAAATTCCGAGTAAGGTGGTTGGATCAGCCGCAAGATTTGTTCCATTCCCAATTAAAACATTATTGTAATAGATTTCAATGCTAGAAGGGGGGAGCTCTGTTACCGCATTGAGATTGTCGGTCCAGACTGTAATCGACATACTTTGATTATCTTCAAAGTTATTGCGCGAGTGGTCTTCTACCCAATTAGAGTTGAGAGCACCTGTTTTTCTAAAGCAGCGGTTGGGGCTTTCATTGTCGGAGAGATATATGGCGCCAATAGGAGCTGCAACATTGCCAGTGGGATCCGCAGACCCCTGAATACTTTGGGCGCAGAGTTCATCGCTTCCGGCTCCGCAATTCATGGACGGAGTACAGGAAAAATCTTCGTCAATATAAAAGGTGAATTCGGTATAGCCATCTTCGTTGACTGTGATCTCTGAAGGGACTCCTTTTAGGTTGATTGTAGGAGCATCATTGATATCGTGTACGACAACCGTGATTGTTCTTTCAACATAAGTGACCCAGTTGTCATCAGAGACTTGAAGGCGCAGTAGTGCTGTGCCAAAGGAATCGGCAATGGGCGTAAATTGGAATTCAAAGGTTGCGTTATTGGCATCACCGGCATCGGTTCCATCTCCTAGCGGGTAGCCTGATGGATAGTAGAGTAGCGGTGAGTTTTTGTAACTTAATAAAATGGAAGAGCTTGGAATGATACTGGGGGTATCTGATATTATACGCGCTGAAAGTTCTTGTGTTTTTTCATAACCATTTCCCCCCTCTGTAAGTGTAATTCCAGAAAGAGTAACAATTTGATCTTCGTAGGAAGTAATTGTAGAGGTCGTAATATTATATTGAGGAGGATTGGCCATGCCATTGGAGCTGGTTACTGTTGCTCCCACAAAAGAAATTGTTGGATCATCATCTGTTTCAGCAATGATAATTTTTACGGTAGCAGTGTCTTTAGAATATTCCTCACCATCAAAAGCGCGATAAGTGAAATAGAATTCGCCTGTAAAGTCAGCATCTGCAGGCACGACAAGATAGCAGTTTCGATTTGTTGTGTAGCCAGTATAAAAACAGTTGGAAAGATGAGCTTGAGATGTCGTGGAAACATAGTTGGGCGAGAGCACGAGATTAGGACTGTAGTCGACGATATGATATTCTAAAACGGCATCTTCTTTTTTGGTGTAGGCTGAATTGAGTGTGACAACTTGGGCACTGGTAAGGCCTTCTGCAAACGTAAAAGTTTGATCTGTTCCAATAATGGGACGAGTGTCATATGTGGTAACTTCAGAACCCTCTTCATCTGTCGTGGTGCTTGCAATACAACGGCGTAGTGTTTTGTCGTAGCTTTCGCCTGTCGCGCAAGTTCCCTGTTTTTCCGGCTCAGGCACGCAAGACGCGGCCATCACCCCGATGGTGAGGAGAATTCCAATTTTTAAACTTAAATAATTTTTTAACCTCATAAACCCAATCCTTTAGATTTTCCTGGTCATCCACTTGTCTATTCGGAAGATAAGACCAGAAACTTTAAGGAATTTAGTGACTTGTACAAAGTAAATTATAGCGCAATGCATCACGTTGAAAGAATTAGCATATAAGGATGGGAAAATTAATGCAATTTAAGATAGTTATAGAGTTAGAAGGAATTTATTTACAAGAGAAAAGTGCCAATGAAAGGAGTCGTGGAGTAAGATTGCCTACTCCACGACAAAAGATATTTAGTCTTCGATAAAATTGCGCATTTTATAGTTTTTAGCAATCCAAGCAAAAATGAGAGCAACGACAATCATCAGGGCGGCATAAAACATAAAAAAGTTTCCACCACTAAAAATATTTATTTTAGAAATGGTCGCGGCCAACATGTTGCCGAGGAATACTGTCAGCAACCAAAAACTCATGAGTGTTGATTTCATAGAGCGGGGAGCTTGAGTGTAGGCAAATTCCAGACCGGTAATGGAAATTAAAACTTCAGCAATGGTGATAATGAGAAAAGGGAAAAACTGCCATGCAACATTGAGTTTAACTCCACTATCAAGAAAGTATTGGAAAATACCAACAAGGGCAAAAGAAAAACCCGCAACAACCATCCCTGTTCCCATTTTTTGTAGTGGAGTAAATGCTGATCCTTTGAGTTTTTCAATTCCGGGATAAACGATTTTGGAAAAGAAAGGGATGAGCAACATCACCATAATGGGGTTGAGGGCCGGAATTTGAGAGGGAAGTAAAGGCATTCCCATAAAGTTCAATTCCATATCACGTGCTTGTAAAATCCAAGTAGAGCCGTGTTGATCAAAAAGGGCCCAGAAAACTGAAATAGCTAAAAAGGTTTTTCCTACTGCCAAAACAGCTCTCACGCCTTCCACATTATTTTCTCCATGGTCGGCGATTGCTCCATCAAAAAAGCGCTGTCCCGCTTTTTTGTTTTTAAGTGCAGAAAGAAAAATGGCAGTGGTTGAGTGTGGGTTTTTTCCTGTTGGTGGTACATCCACATAATATTTTCTTCCCAGCCAAAAGATGAAAGTCGCTACGAACATAAGTGCGGCAGGAATTCCAAATGCCCAAGTTGCTCCATAACGAGGAAGAACCCAAGGAGTTATTAAGGTTGCAAAGAAAGAACCAAAATTGATCATGAAATAGAAAAGGTTAAATACTTGACGTAATTCTTCTTCTTGATCTTTTTTAAATTGGTCGCCCACAAAAGCGGAAACGCAAGGCTTGATACCTCCTGTCCCTAAGGCGACAAGTCCCAAGCCCCAGTAGAGAAGAGTTTGGCGAGAGCCAGTGTCCATATCCATACCCATGCACGCGAGTAGAACATTTCCTAAACAGTACACCAAGGAGAGGGAAAGAATAGTTTTATATTTTCCCAAGAAACGATCGGAAAGATAGGCTCCCAATACGGGGATGAGGTAGCAGGCTCCGGCAAAAAGATGATAAAGCGTTGTTGATTCGGCCTTATCCATCATCAAATATTGCACCATGAAGATAACTAAAATGGAGCGCATGCCATAAAAACTGTAACGCTCAATTCCTTCGTTCCCAATAATGTACTTAATTTGTGGAGGGTATTTCCCTGCCATAATGACCTCCTGCTTGAAAGTTTGTTGATTGGGCATTCTCCCCATTAAATTTTGAAATGACAACCGCTCTGAATAAATGACAGCTTTTACTAAAAATCTGGTGCCATTTTGTCTCTCAAAATTTGGCATTACTCTTGCTAACAAAATAGTAGTTCTGTTAGAGAGCGGAACTTTATTTTTAGAGAGGAGAGTGTATGAAAAAATTGCTTTTGACGTCTGTCTTTTTGTTGTCTTCTGTATCTGCTTTGGCCACATGCCGGGTAGATCTTATTGATGTTTCTGGGCGTGTCATTAGCTCTTTTCGTAGCAACTCTTCCGATCATCTAACTTGTATGAGAGAAGCTCTCAAAGAATGTAATTATGAAAAAAGAATGCGTCAGTTGTCAGGATCTTGTTCATCTAGTTCAAGTTCTAGTGGAGGGTATACCCAGTATCCAAATGACCCTCAGTATCCAAGTGACCCCACTTATCCCAGCTATCCTCATCAAAATGATCCCTATGACCCTTATTATCCAGGACAAGGCTCTTATGGATATAATTCGGTGAGGGTGGGAGATGTGGTTATTCCCGACAATTACAACAGCAGTAAGGCTAAAGTCGTGGCCATGGGATACAACAGTGAAGTGATGGTTAAATCAACATCTTACTATTCTTCTAATGAGCGAGTTTCTTTGAGTAATTTGGCCGTGACAACAGGTTGCTTGAATAATATTTGTGTGGGCGATAAAGTCATTCCAAGTAGTTATTCCAGCTCTAAAGCGACGGTCGTGGGCATAAACTTTGCCAAGCAAAAATTTGTTGTAAAATCAGATAGTTATTATGGCGATTTTGAGCGTTTTTCCATTGATCGTCTTGCTGCAACGAAGGGATGTATCCGCAGCATTTGTGTAGGAGAGAAAGTTTACACGGCCAATTCACGTGGTTCTTCCACCGTAAAAGCGGTCAATGTCTATTCTGGTAAAATTGTTATCCAATCTGATTCTTACTACTCAAGCTTTGAAAGAGTTGATTACCGCGATGTTTTTGTAACAGATAGTAATGATCGTCGTTGGTAGGATACCCTATAAAGATTTCAAGAGTGTTATAAGGCGAAAGGAGATGTGATATAAAAAGCCTCGGAGATAATCCGAGGCTTTTTTATTTGGAGCTCATTTATGTGGTTTTTCGATATAATGACAACTGTGTTCGGAATAATTCTTGTTGTGCTAGCTGGCTATACACAATAAGTTTTAAATCTTTTTCAAAGCGGCAATATCATCTTCGGCCAAAAGAGCATCTAAACTCAATAAGACTTTTACTTCGTCATCGACCTTTCCAATACCTTTGACAAACTTTTGTTGTCCAGCACTTACACCAGGCATTTTCTCAATACAGTCTTCGGGGATTTCTACGACTTCTGCCACCGTATCAACGATGAGACCTATTTCTACGCCGCGAATTCCGACCACGATAATACAGGTACGGTCATCGTATTCTTTTTCATCGAGATTAAAGCGTAAACGCACATCTGCCACTGGAATAATCTTTCCGCGAAGATTGATAATCCCTTTAATGTAGGGAAGGGACTCTGGAATATTGGTAATATTAACCATGCGAATGATTTCTACAACATCCAAAACGCCAATGCCGTAAATTTCAGATGCAATACGAAAGGTCAAATATTGATTCTGTTGCAGTTCTTCTTCATCATCTAGGTATTCGTCAGTAATAATGTCTTTTTCTTCGGCCATATATAACTCCTTCTAAGCGATCAGCAGCCTATCGACAGCTCTATTTTATCACTTTAGTAATTTTAACTATTTTCTTTGAAAAATTTAATTAACATATTAGTCGAACTATCATGAGTGTTGGATTCTGTTTTTGCTTCAACTAATTCAGGCAAAATTTTGTTGGCCAACGCTTTTCCTAGCTCAACACCCCATTGATCAAATGAAAAAATATTCCATATAATTCCTTGGGTGAAAATTTTATGCTCATAAGCTGCAATTAATTGCCCTAGTACTTCTGGAGTCAATTTTTTTGCCATAATTGAACTCGTTGGACGATTGCCTTCAAAAACTTTAAAAGGCACAAGCTTTTCATCTTTAACTTCTTGCCTGACCTCTTCTTCTGATTTTCCAAAAGCGAGGGCCTGAGTTTGGGCCAAAAAGTTGGAGATGAGCTTGGGGTGATGGTCGCTCAACTTATTATGAGATTGTGCAAAAGCAATAAAGTCACAAGGAATGAGTTTGGTTCCTTGATGAATTAATTGATAGAATGCGTGCTGCCCGTTTGTTCCGGGCTCTCCCCAGATGATTGGTCCTGTTTGGTAATTTATTTTATTTCCTTCGCGATCGACACTTTTTCCATTGCTTTCCATATCTCCCTGTTGAAAATAAGCGGGAAAGCGCAATAAGTATTGATCGTATGGGAGAATGGCATGAGATTCCGCGCCAAAGAAGTTGTTGTACCAAACGCCTAATAATGCCATCAGCACAGGCATATTCTCTTTAAAATCAGCGGTTCTAAAATGCTTGTCCATGGTATGAAAACCGGAAAGAAGGGCTTCAAAGTTTTGAGGACCGATGGCAATCATAACAGGAAGTCCGATGGCCGAAGTGAGTGAGTAGCGCCCACCTACAAAATCCCAAAATTCAAACATATTATTTTTATCAATACCAAAAGTGGTAACCGCTTTTTCATTGGTAGACAGGGCCACAAAGTGAGCGGCCACTGCTTTTTCATCTTTTAGACTTTTGAGCAACCAATCTTTAGCGGAATTCGCGTTGGTCATTGTTTCTTGAGTGGTGAATGTTTTGGAGGCAACAATGAAAAGAGTTTCTTCTGGATTAATCTTTTTCAAGGTTTCTGCCATATGACTGCCATCAACATTGGAAACGAAGTAAACATCTAAATCTCTTTGGGAGTAGGGCTTAAGTGCTTCATAAACCATCACGGGGCCAAGATCAGAACCACCAATTCCGATGTTGACGATGTTTTTCATTTTCTTACCGGTAAATCCTTTCCAATCTCCGCGACGAACTTTCTCTGAGAAAATTGTCATCTGCTCTAAGACGGTATTGATGGCCGGCATAATATTTTCGCCATCAACTTCAATGGGGGAATTTCCGCGGTTGCGAAGGGCCGTATGAAGAACAGCTCTATTCTCTGTTTGATTAATTTTTTTTCCAGAAAACATATTTTCAATTTCTACTTTGAGATTCATTTTGTTGGCGAGCTTGATGAGAAGCTCAATCGTCTCTTGGCTTATGCGATGTTTGGAATAATCAAATAGCAACTCTTCTGTTTTTAAACTGAAGTTTTGTGCACGCGAATTATCGCTATTGAAAAGCTCTTTGATCGTTTTATTTTTAATTTGTTGAAAATGATTTTCTAGTTCTTTCCATTCTTGAGTTTGAGTGGGATTCATAAAATGCCTCCATGCTAATAAATGTCTATAGCAATTTATAGCATAGGAGACTGATTTTTAAAGAGGGGG
>QKCN01000006.1 GCA_003245675.1 Bacteriovoracaceae bacterium
TTTTTCCTTTTCTAATTTTAAGTTAGAGACTGTGGCGCAAGAGCTTTTGGGGGAAGGGAAAGATATTGAAGCATCGGGAGAGCAAAAGATTGCAGAAATAGAGCGCCGCTTTCGCGAAGACAAAATCGCATTGGCCCACTATAATCTGCAAGATTCACTGCTGGTTTTGAGAATCTTTGAGAAAAGTCAGCTTGTAAATTTACTTTTAACTCGCGCATCCTTATCAGGACTTCCTTTAGAGCTTCTGCACCTTTCAGTTCCGGCCCTTGATCACCTTTATCTTCCTCATTTGCATCGCCGAGGCTTTGTTGCCTTTGATCCGCTTGATGATTTTATGCGCGAAAGCGCTCCGGGAGGACTCGTCTTAGAGGCGAGACCGGGGCGTTATGAAAACATTGCCGTTTTAGATTTTAAAAGTCTCTATCCTTCAATTATTCGAACTTTTAATATTGATCCTCTGTCTTATTATGTAAAGACAGGGAAGACCTTGCAGTTACCATCCGGAATTAGTATTGCGCGCGAGGAAAATATTCTTGGAGGTATTGTGGGGGACCTCCTAGGGAAGAGAAGGCTTGCCAAAGAGCAAGGGAACAAAGAGTTGTCGCAAGCGGTGAAAATTTTGATGAACAGCTTTTATGGAGTATTAGGGTCTTCTAATTGTCGTTTTTATAATTACGATCTTCCCACTGCTATCACAACTTCAGGGCAATATATTTTAAAGACGACAAAGTCCTATTTAGAGTCAAAGGGATTGAAAGTCATCTATGGAGATACCGATTCTCTTTTTGTTCAGGGATGCGAGAAGCAAGAGGCGCAATTTAGTTTGGTGCAAGAAGTAAATGCCTATTTGCAAAAGTATCTATCTATTCATTTTGAAGTATCTTCGCATTTGGAACTTGAGTTTGAAAAATATTATGGGCAAATGTTTTTTCCCGCAGCTCGTTCTGTTGCGGCCAGTGAAGGCACGAAGAAGCGCTATGTGGGATTAAAAGAAAATGGAGAGATGGATTTTGTCGGAATGGAGTTTGTTCGCACTGATTGGACTGATGTTGCCCATGATTTTCAATATGCACTTTTTGAGCACTATTTTAAGGGGGAGGCCCTTGGGGATTTTATTAAGCAATTTGTGGCCGCGTTAAAAAATGGTGATTACGATGATCGCCTTGTTTATACCAAGCGCTTGAGTAAAAGAGCTGATGAGTACACTAAGAATATTCCTCTTCATGTGCGGGCACTGTTGCAACTTCCGAAGGCCCAACAGAATGTAAATAGTATTTCCTATGTTATGGAGCTCTCTGGTCCAGTTCCACTCGCTTTGGCGCAAGGGGAGCTGGATTATGATCATTATGTAGACAAACAGATTCGCCCTCTTGCCGATGTGGTTCTTGCGGAGAGAGGAGAGTCTTTTGATGAGATTGTGGGAATGAAGCAGCTGAGCCTTTTTTAGATGCCCGTGTAAAAAATACACAGTGACAGGTTTTAATTATATTGTTTCCTGAATACCTATCTTTTTTTTGAATCACGCTTTATATTGCCGCCAATTCACAAGATAACGCTGTTTGGAGGCTTTATGAAAAAATCACTTCTTGTTATTGCTTTACTCATTTCTTTTTCTGCTCAGGCTAAATGCTACAAATCTTATAAGAAAAGTCATTCCGATTTTCGCTTAACAGATAAAATGGTGCGCATCGAAAATGATGATATGAAACGAGTTGGCCATTCTCTTGTAAGTCGCAAGACTGGCGATCAGCTCTTCTTGGCCGAAGTTAAAAGCGAAGGCAGTTTGGACGCTGTAAGTGCTGCTTGTAATAGCGAAGGCTTGACGCCTGTTTTTCAAGAGACAAGTTGCTCTGGCGAAACGCGTACATATATTGTTCGTTCAGGTCTTTGTGTTGCTAGTTATGCGGTTCATAACGATAAACATCTCGTAAGAAGTGAAGACGAAAGTCTTGGCTTTTATCCAGGAAAAATGCTTGCATGGGCCCTTGATAATGACCCTGAAAGACTTATTTTGCTTCCTTGGATTGCTGTTGCTGAAGTTGTTGTTTTCCCTTTTTCAACTCTTTGGGCCGTTGCTTCTATTAGTGAGAATATTGAGCGTAGAACAGGTCAAAGACGTTTAAAGAAATTAAGTCGTAGAGATGTAAAGATCACCGATTATAATATGCACAATGCTTTAAGAACTCTTATTGATAATTAGTAGAAGCGTATTGGGAAGAATTTGTCTGCTACTAAACGAGAGGGAAGGTTGTTCAAACCTTCCCTTTTTTATTGAATTATTGGCGACTGAGCTGATCGATAAAATAGGGGTAGGGACCTTCACCAAAAGCATCGAGAACAAAACAAAGGCCTTGTTCATAGATTTCAACAAGCCTTCCAGTTTCTCCTTGGCGATCAACAACAACGTCGCCGACACAAAGTCCATCCATGCAACGAGTATATTTATAGAGTTCTTCATAATGGAAGGCCCAAGGGCGAGGATTATTGCCGAGATCGACATAGACCAAACCATCTTCCATTGCAAAATCTACAACTTCGCCACGCCATCCCCATTTGTCAGATACGTAGTCACCTTTGCAGATTCTTTTAAGGCAAGTGTCAGAGGCAAAGCTGGTTAAAGATAGAATTAAAAGCATGAAGAGTGACAAAGTTTTCAATAGAGGCTCCTTGCTGTGGTATTTAATGGTTTCTTAAATGCTAGCTTGGCCGACACGTGATGACAAACCTTTGTAATTCCTTGAAATTACTGCTTGATAAGCTCTGTTTTGTAGGCCATATTGGGGCGATGAAAATAGACTTTAAAACCATCGTACAAAACAATGACCCATTAGACCTCGCTGAATTTTTAGCGCAAAAAGTTGATCTTTCAAAAATTAAGATCAAAAAAGCATTAGAAAATGGCTGCTGCACTGTTCAGGTGAGAGGGCGCGGTAAAATGCGCAAAGTTCGTAAGGCAACCTACAAGCTTTATCCGACAGATGGAGTTATGTTCCATTACGATTCAGAACTCAAAGAGAACCCCGAGCTTTTGGATCAGTGTCATCCCATCTATGAAGAGAAAAACTGGGGTGTTTGGTATAAGCCTTCCGGAGTTCTCTCAGAGGGTAATCGCTATGGCGACCATCTCTCTATCATGCGCAAATTAGAAAAAAGCAAAAAAGAGGTCTTTCTTATTCATCGCTTAGATCGAGAGGTTTCAGGGCTTTTACTCTTTGCTTACAACAAGTTCATGGCCCGTTTTTTTAGCGAAAAATGGAGAGAGCGAGAGGTCGGGAAGTATTATCAAGCAATAGTTTTAGGCAGACTTCCCGAAAGTGATTCTTGGCAAACGATTGAAAAAGAACTGGATGGGCGAGCTTGCACTACTTCTTATAGACTTATTCAAGCTTTTGATGATTACAGTCATGTTGAGGTTAAGCTAGAGACTGGACGCTATCATCAGATTAGACGGCATTTTGAAGCTATTGATCATCCTGTTATCGGAGATCCTCGCTATGGCAAGGGCAATAAAAACGATAAAGGAATGATGCTTTGCCATTTCAAACAAGAGTTACCAACTCCCCAGAAGAGAATGATTACCGTCGAGCTACCTGTCGAGTTAAGAATTTTTTAAGAGATGATCCCTTTCTAAAGGGAGTTCAATGAGAAAACTGCAGCCATTAAGCGAGCTTTGAAGGCGCAGAATTCCTCCATTTACTTCGACCCATTTTTGGGCCATGGCCAGTCCCAAGCCCTTTGCCATACAGCATTCGCGAGTGGTGAAAAGAGGATCAAATATTTTCTTTTTATTCTCTTCGCTGACGCCGGGACCATTATCGGTGATGATAATAATGAGTTTATCGTCTTTTTCAAAACAGCTACAGATGATCTTGGCGGCATTTTCCATATGTTTTTGGGAAAAGAAAATTGCATTATCAATGATTTCGCGAAGGGCCGTATTGAGTCCGTCAATGTCAATCAGATATTCTTTTTTAGCATTTTGAAGATTGAGTACAAATTCGACTTTTTCGAGTTCTAATTTCGTTTGGAAAGGGTAGAAGATATCCTTCATTGCAATTTTTTGAGGAGGAGAGTGACGCAAAAGTTGAACTAGTTGATTGAGCTTTTTAATGAGGAAATTTACGCGAGTTACCTGCGTTCTAATGACGGACAGGCGTTTTACACAATCAAGATCTGCTTCTGAAGCTTCTTTTTTCCCAATTTGCCTTGTAAGGAGTAGGCAAATTCCATCAATAATGGTCAGTGGGTTATTGATCTCATGACTTAGACCAAGAGTGAGTTGCATAAGTTGAGCAATGTTTTTACTTTGGGATAAAGATTTTTCTTGTTGTAAAATTCGTCGTTGCTTTTGATGGAGTTTCAAAAAGGCCATCATCAAAAGACCAAAAAGAGTGGGGAAAAGAGCGAAGGAAACGGCATAGAGGCGCTGAGATTTGGTAATATCAATAATGTTTTCCCATGAATAGGCCAGATTTAGCTCATGGAGATCAAGAATGATAAACAGAAAGCAAAGCAGTAATCCGAAAAGGGCACCAGCTAAAATGAGTGCAATATTTAAAATTCCTTTACTTGACACAATCGACCTTATTTTGTTTTCTGTGGGTATAAAAATCCATCGTAAAGTCTAGCGAATTGGGAATAAGTTTAAAAGATGCTTTCAAAATTTTTGATGTTAATTTTTTGCTGTAGCTTTAGTCCACTTTTGTGGGCAGGGCAATTAGACCTCTTTATCCAAAGAGTTAAGGTCGAATGTCCCCGTGCACAAGCGCTTTTGGTTAAGAAGTCCTTGATTGAGATGATTAAAGGCGATGAGACTTGCCAAGAGCGTTATTTGCAACTTTTATTGGCCGAGTGCCAAAGCTTGAGTTGCTCTGATCTTGTATATATTTATAAGATTGCAAAAGAACAGTCATCGGGAACGGTGATGGGGAGGTAGTTATTATGTTGTGGCGGTTTGTTTTTGTTTTTTTCTTTATTTTGGGGGCTATTGATCCTAGCTGGGCAATTGAACCCGAAAAAAGCCTCGAGGAGCGCCTTACCGATTTAGAGCTACAGAGTCTCAGTCACCGCATTCAAACTAATTTGGAAATGAATGTGTTAGGGGGATATTTTCAAAATGAGCACCATCGCAATCAAGATGCGACAGTGCGCAATGTTCATTTCAAAAATAATATACGTTTAAAATTCAAAGGTGATCTCAACCCTTCTTTTCGCACTTATGTTTCATTCCAAGTGAATTATCTCTTCAATGATGATCTGCAAACTTCAGAAAATATTACCGACGAAAGGACGACATCCGTTTTTGGGTCAAGGCCCTATTTGCGCACCGGTTATTTTGATTGGAATTTACTGGGGGATAATTTAATTTTTTCAGCAGGACGCCTGCCTACAGTCTATGGCCCACCAGAGCATTTGCGTATGGGCAGGGATCGTCAGGGAACCTATCCTTCTATGGGTTACAATGTTCCCCTGGATGGACTTGCTTTAACTTATTGCTTAGTTCCTTTATTGCATAATTGGGGAGCTCACTTTACAGGAAGAACTGTCTACATGCCGGGTAGTATCGCTAATCGGCAAGATCCCCATGAGGCGGCACCGCTTTCAGAAAGAGATCCTCGGTCTTTTTCTGATGGGCACGAAGGATTTACTCAGATGTTTGAGTACGAAGTTGCTCGCCCAACCTCATATTTTGATCGCTTTCTTGCCATTTGGCAGCTCTCGTATTTGCGTTTAGGAGCCTTTAAAGAGAGAAAAGGGGTTTCTAAAGGAGTTAATTACAGTGTGTATTTGGATGGGGGAACTTTAGCTAGAATGTACAATACGGCCTTTCATCTGGAGTTACATCGAATTTTTAAAACGCGCTTTGATTTTTATGGTTCCTATATGCACTCTTGGACGAAGCCAAGTGGCACAATGATGACTAGTTATCCTGATTTCACTGGGCTTCCCGATGAAGAGTATGGGCAGTTTATTTCAGATGGTGATACTCAAGGCAATCGCTATCTATTAGGAACGCGTTTTCACTTCAAAAAATCGCATTTAGGATTAGAGTACTGGGCCTCATCTCGTTACCCCATACCCAATGACCTTTACAGTGATGATCTTGTCGCATTAGGGCAATTTTTTGGAAAAATTGGGCATATCTATTACAATTATGAATTTTTTAAAAATCAAATGCGCTTGAAACTCGGATACTTCTATATTCACGAGGAAAAAGATTTTAGTGATGGCTTCGTAAATAATTCACGTCAGCGCATTCAAAGTGTTTATACAGGAATTAGTTTCGAAATTTAAACGTTTTGTCTTTGGGGTCCATAAACCCATTTATGCTGTTGGCCAATTACGCGAAAAGGTCCACCGTGCTCTTCATTGAGGCGCAGCACGTGAATAAAGCGCTCTGCCGGAAACTCTTCATCTGGCTCATAACAAGGTGTTAATACCCATTTGATTTCAGCTTGCTTTGTTTGCGACAAAACTTTTTGATAAGCAGAAAAAGCATCTGCAAAATCTTCTGCATTTAGGCAAACGGATTTAATCTGATATTTATGCGGGAATGATTCAACGACTTTCATCACAGTGGGAAGAGATGAGACTTCTAGCTGGGCCGAAGCGGTCTTGTAGTCACAACTAATAAAATCCACCAGCTCAAAAAGATCAGGTACAAAGCGTATTCCAGGAACTTCGAGAGTAACAAAGAAGCCTTCTTCTTTGAGGCGTTTAATGAGAAGAAGGGCAGATGCTTCATGTAGGGGATCAGAGGGGTCTCCTCCTGTTATGGAGACTCGTTTTATGGGATATTTTGTTTCCCAGTTTGCCGTATCTTTAATGCTAGAGATAACATCTTCAAGCTCAGCTTCAGGAGAGGTAAATGGCCAAGTTTCCTTACTATCACAGCTGGTGCAGCCCACAGAGCAGCCCTGTAGCCGGACAAAGACTTGAGCGCGGCCAAGTTCTAAGCCTTCTCCTTCTGTTGATCGGAATATGGAATGGAGTCTGAGTTTTGTCATTTTTTATAGTGCCCTAACTAGTTAAAATCGTAGGGCACTATGACAGATTAAGGCCATTAAGTCTACTGGATTTTTAAAAGCGAGACATGGCTTTAAGCAGGATTGGGCGAAGAATAAAAGCTCAGCTCCAATTTTCCTTTGAAATCCTGACTCATTTTTTGCATTAGCTCTTCAATCCCAAATTCTTCTGTGGCATTATGGCCAGCGGCAAACATGTGTACGCCCATTTCGGCCGACTCGTGCCAGTCATATTCTGATATTTCACCAGTTAAATAGGCATCCAAGTGCTGATAAGTT
The DNA here is from genome assembly GCA_003245675.1 of Bacteriovoracaceae bacterium. Classification (GTDB taxonomy): domain Bacteria; phylum Bdellovibrionota; class Bacteriovoracia; order Bacteriovoracales; family Bacteriovoracaceae; genus SZUA-425. Next base: position 7,305 of record QKCN01000006.1, read on the forward strand.
GCATCTCGCCAGTGCCCAGAGGCTCCCCCTGACTGTATGCCTAGAGTTTTAATCATCGCATTAGAATCAAGTGCATTGTAAATAATTGGGTGGCCAGTAATGTGCTCCATTTTCTCAATAAGCTTGGAAACCTTTATTTCTTTTTCAAAAACTCCTTTGGCCCCAGTGGGCATGCCTTGATGATTGCCAAAAGGCTCAATTTGAGACATTCCCAACTTTTTGGCCATAACTGCACCATGCCCGATTTCAGGGTGTCCATCCATAGGAAGGTGGATTCCAAAAAGTGAAATTTCATTTTTAATCAAGGGAAAAAGTCGATCTCTCATTTTTCCTTTGAAAAGATGAGCTTGGCTGCCTTTCCAGATAAGACCGTGGTGACAGATTATGCAATCCGCTTTGAATTTAAGGGCCTCTTCCACGGAGGCTGCGGTGGCCGAAACCGCAAATAGAATGCGTTTGATTTTTTCTTTGCCTTCAACTTGCAGCCCATTGGGTCCATAATCTTGATATTCATGCCAGCGATATATGTCGTGTAGATAGCTTTCTAGTTCTTTTAAACTAACTCCCATTGTATTCCTCCTTGAGTCCTTTGAAAAAAGTTCACGCTCAAGCAAATATTCTTGAGCCAGTCTATTCCGAAGGTGTAGAACCTCACCCAAATAGGATAATGGATCAAATGACGGAGGTCAAAATGAAATCTTTAAAGTCTTTGCTCGTTGCAATTTGTCTTTTTTCGATGGGATCAGCTTTTGCTGATTATTACAAATTAGGTGATTGGCATCACATCACGACTAAATCTCAAGAAGGTGTTTACGTAAGTGTTGATTATAAAATCAAAAAAGAGCGTTATCACAGCAATAAACCCGCCACGAACTACTATGCATCTCCTTTATGGATCAACTTGGGCGCAGAAAACCTTGGACCAAATGATGAAGTTAGAGTTGTCTTTCTCAATAAAAGAATGGACCGAGGATATGAGTACAATGAAATTGAAGAGCAAATTGACCTTTCTTGGGATGGAGAAAAGTTCTCTGGGAAGATGACTTACAACCCTTATAAAAATTATGGAAATAAAACTCGTACCGAAAATATTCCTGTTTACTATTTGGGATATGCAGCGACAGGTCTTTATAGACAAGAAGTGGCCATAGTGATTAATGGCTATTGGTTGAATTTCAAAAATGGCAATAATTTTCAATTTAATATTAAAGATGCTTCTCAAGGTCTTTCTTGGAATTGGTAATTCTTTAACAAGATTTTCAAATATGAGGCCCGTGCAATTTGCACGGGCCTTTTTCATTTTTAGCGTTCCCAACAATTTTGAAACACCCAAGCGACTTTGGAGGAATTTTGATGGTAAACAACTAACTGACTATAATCATTTAGTTGTGCTGTGAAGAAGCGATCACTTCGTTGATGACGGTAATTAAGGATTAAAGAACCATCATTTAGTTCATACCCATAAACTTTAGAAGGGTTTTCCTTTTGCCAAGAAAGACCATATTGAGTGGCCGGTCCTGAGATTCTGTATTCAAGTCCTCTTGAATGTGTTGATATTATAATTTGGCTACCAATTCCATCTTTGCAGATTAGAGATTCTGCGCCAAATGCCGATAATGAAAGAGTTGAAATAAGTACAAGTGTAGAGATCATTGTTTTCATAAGTCGCTCCTTTGTTTTTGTGCAAGGGAATTTACAAGCGATTTGCTTTGAAATAAATGGGTGAAAATCTCAAAGTATGTGCAAATAATGTCAAATGTATATTTTAGGAGGAGCTATGAAAATTTTAGGTATTAATGGAAGTCCTAGAGCAAATGGAAATACCAATGCTTTATTGGAAAAGACTTTTGAGCCTTTGAAAGAAAGAGGTTGGGAGACTGAAATTGTGCAGGTCGGGGGAAAGGTCATGCGTGGCTGCCTGGGCTGCCGTAAATGCTTTGAGAATAAAGATCAAAAGTGCATTATTGCAAATGATAGTTTTAATGAAGTCATGGCCAAAATGATAGAAGCTGATGCTATTGTCATTGGTTCTCCGACCTACTTTACTGATGTGACTGCAGAGGTGAAGGCCCTGATTGACCGTGCAGGTTATGTGGCTATTTCGAATGGTCGCATTTTTAAAGGCAAGATCGGAGCGGCCGTGGTGGCCGTAAGACGAGCCGGCTCCTTACATGTTTTTGATACCATTAATCATCTTTTTCAAATCTCACAAATGGTTATTCCGGGATCTACTTATTGGAATCAAGGTTTTGGTTTAGGAGAAGGTGATGTTGAACGCGATGAAGAGGGGATGCGCACGATGCAGAACCTCGGATTGGCAATTGATTGGCTGGGAAAGGCCATTCAACCTCATATCAAAGATTACCCAGTCGAATAAAAAAAAGGCCCTCTTTTAAAGAGGGCCTTTATTTTTTACACTCGCAAAGTTTTTAGAAGAAATAGTAGCGAACACCTGCCAAAATTTCGTGAACATCAGTATCGCTGAACATATTGAGTTGGTAGTCAGCATAGACATCGATAATTGGAAGAGGGATGCTTATGCCAGCTCCAAGATACATTCCATTATCTGATTCATCAGAGCTCGATACTGCGGAGCTCGTTTCAGTATTTGAGAAGACAAGTCCGCCTTTAACATTGATAAAAGGGAAGGGATAGTAACGAAGTCCAAAACCATACATTGAGGTTTTTACGTTATAGTCACCAGTCTTTTGAACACCTAAGATGGTAACGTCATAAGAACCATCAATGTCGCTCATGCGGTAGAAGGCTTCACCGGCGAGCATCAAAAATTTCATCCCGGCAGTTACCCCAAAGCCATTTCCACTTGGATCATCAAATCCATCTGTGTCTAGCTTAATGGTTTGGCGAGAGTAATCAACACTGCCGTATAAACCGACAAGGGCAAATGCAGATTGGGCCATAAGTAAAGTTGCAAGGACAGCGAGAATCTTCATTTTCATAAAAACATCCTTTGTTTTTGTGGTTAATTAAAAAGCTTCGAAAGTACCTCTTTCTCTATTTTTGCGGACATTGGGAACATTATACACACGTCCATGAAAACTAATATAAAATCCAGGAGCTAAAACTTTAGATGCGAGCAAGGCTTCAATGACATTTTGGCGCGCATCGGAATCGTAGAAACCAAGTGGCTTCATGGCCCCAGTGAAGACAATGGCGACTTTGGGGTCTTTTAGGCGCTCGTAGCAGAACTTGGCCGTTTGTGCCATGGTGTCTGTTCCGTGAATAACGACCATGCCCTCGCCTTGAGTTTGATAGAATTCAATATTTTCTAAGACGATACCACGGTCTGCTTCTTCAAAATAAAGAGAGTCTTTATTGAGAATTTTGTGGATCTCAATATCCGAATGCGGCAAGCGCAGGCGCGAGATAATTTCATTGTTGAGAATCGTGTCTTTGTTGGCCAAAGAGCCATCAAATTCGTCGTAACTTTTTTCAATCGTTCCACCAGTCGTAAGAATGACTGTTCTAAATTTTTTGTTTTTTTCCATACTTGTACCCTTGACAGTTTTTCAATCGTGCCCAAATTATTCGAGAATTTAGACTATTATGACTGAAAATATGTGAAATTAGGAGAGAAAAAATGAGCATTAAAACCGGAACTATCTCAGTGAATACCCATGACATTTTGCCCATTGTAAAAAAATGGCTTTATTCTGAGCATGATATTTTCTTGCGGGAGTTGGTGAGTAACTCTTCCGATGCCATTTCCAAGAGACAAATTGTGTGCCGCAACAAAAATCAAGAGATTCCTGAAGGGAAAATCAGTATCGAGCTAAATCGCGAGCAAAAGACCTTGGCCATTATCGATAATGGAATCGGGATGACTGAAGCAGAGGTTGAAAAGTATATCGCTCAATTAGCCTTTTCTGGGGCAAAAGATTTTGTTGAAAAAATGAAGGAGCAGGGCACTGATGATGTGGCCGACATTATCGGAAAGTTTGGACTTGGATTCTATTCTACTTTTATGGTGGCCGATAAGGTTGAGCTAGAGTCTCTTTCTGTGGAGGAGGGAGCAAAGGCGACCAAGTGGGTTTCTGCAGGGGAGTCGGAGTATACTTTTGAAGAGACTGCCTGGAATCAAGTCGGAACCAAAATTACTTTGCACATTAATGAGGAATCTCATGAGTTTTTAGAGCTTTTTAAGACACGCGGTGTTTTGAAAAACTACTGCCAGTTCATGCCTTATCCAATTGAGTTAAAGGATCTCAATAAAAAACCAGAAGATAAAAAAGAAGAGACTGCTGATATTATTAATTCGACTCAGCCTCTTTGGCGCAAAGAAAGCAATTCTTTGAAGGATGAAGATTATAAGAATTTTTATCGCGACCTTTTTCCAATGGACCCAGAGCCTCTTTTTTGGATTCACTTGAATGTCGATCATCCTTTTACCCTGCAAGGGATTTTATATTTCCCCAAACTCAACCCTAATAAGCCTATTAATGAAAGCAATATCAAGCTTTTCTCTAAGCAGGTCTTTGTTTCCGATAATGTCAAAAACGTTATTCCTGAGTTCTTGGGGATGCTTAAGGGGGTCATTGATTCAACCGATATTCCACTTAATGTTTCTCGTTCAGCACTACAAGGCGACCCCAATATTCGCAGACTTTCTAACTACGTAGTTAAGAAAGTTGCCGATGCCCTCAAAAAACTTTTCAGTACTGATCGCGCAAAATATGAATCGATCTGGGAAGATATTGGTGTCTTTGTAAAATATGGGGCGATGAGCGAAACTAAATTTGACGAACTTATGCGTGAGCGTATCGTTTTCAAAAATACTGATGGGAAGTTTGTAACAGCTGAAGAGTATCAAGAATCAATTCCCGAAGAGTTCAAAGAAAAACTCAAAGGAAAGATCGTCTATTTTGAAAAAGAAAAATCCGATGCCAATCTTCGCAATATGTTGAAGGCCAAAGGTGTTATGGCCGTAGAAATGGACGAATATATCGATCCTCACTTCATGCAGCATTTTGAAATGAAATCGATGGGGACAGAAGGAAAAGAACCTTTGCGTTTTGCCTCTTTGGATGCAGTCTTTGAAGAATTGATGAGCGATGATTCCAATAAAGAAGAAGATCAAAAAGTACAAGAAGTCTTTAATACTGTCTTTAAGTTGGGACAAGACGAAAATAAAAAAGACGAAAAAGATGCAACTCCTGATTTTGGGAAAACTTTTGATGTCGAGGTTAAGCGTTTGAGTGGCAATTCCGCTCCCGGCTATTTTAAAGTCGATGAGCAAATGAAACGCTTTGCTCAAATGACAAAAACTATGGGGCAAACGGCCTTCAATATGCCAATTAAGAAAACCTTAGTGGTTAATCCAGAAAGTCCGTTAATCAAAAAAGTGATGGGGCTTTGGAAGGAAGATAAGTGCGAGTTGGCCGAAAAAGTTTGTCAGCATGTAAGGGATTTGGCCCAGATTTCTTCAGAAGGTCTTTCAGCAGAAGAGCGTGAAGCTTTTGTGAGTCGCAGCCAAGACCTTATTAATAGCCTCTTATAGAATAAGTTATCTTATATAAAAAAGGCCCACTCAAATTGAGGTGGGCCTTTTTTTTATCTGGCTTTACAAAACATATTAGTATTCTTTGATTTCCAGTTCCCCCTGGAGGGCATAGTAGGCACCTTCTGCCAATGCTTCCATCTCTCCTTCCCCAGGATAGACTTTGACAGGAGCGATAAACTCTGTGCGCTCAGTGATGTCACTGACAGTTCTTTCTGAGTAGGCGATTCCTCCAGTTAAAATAATCCCGTCGACTTTGCCTTTAAGTACGGCCGCGCCCGCTGCAATTTCTTTGGCCACTTGATAGGACATGGCATCGTAAACAAGGGCCGCTTCTTTATCACCTTCTAGTGCTCTCGTTTCAACAATACGAGCATCACTTGTGCCAAAGTATGCATTAAAGCCACCTTTGCCTTTGAGCATATTTTTGATTTCGGAAGCAGTGTATTTTCCAGATAGACAAATCTTTACTAAATCACCATTGGGCAAAGAGCCACTTCTTTCAGGACTAAATGGTCCATCGCCATCAAGAGCATTGTTAACGTCTACGACCTTTCCTTGCTCATGAACACCAACGGAGACGCCGCCGCCCATATGAGCAACAATAAGATTAATATCTTCATATTTTCTGCCTAATTCACGAGCGTAGCGACGGGCCACCGCTTTTTGGTTAAGGGCATGAAAAATACTGATTCGGGGCATGAGTGGGTGACCAGAAATTCTGGCCAGATCACTCATTTCATCTACAACTACGGGATCGATAATGAAAGAAGGAGTATTTTCTCCAATTTCAGCGGCGATTTCTCGAGCAAGAATTCCTCCTAAATTGGAAGCGTGTTCTCCGCGTTCTGCTCTTTTAAGGTCTTCAATCATCGCATCATCTGTACGGTAAACACCACTGGGAATGGGCTTGAGAAGTCCTCCACGACCGACCACTGCTTTGATGTCGCAAATTTTAATTCCCTTTTCTTTGACAGAGTTGAGAATAACCGATTTTCTAAAATCGTATTGTTCGATAATGCTGTGATATTTTTCTAATTCACTATTTTCGTGACGAAGGGTTGTTGTAAAAACTTCGTTAAGTGAGTCGAAAACAGAAATCTTGGTGGATGTTGATCCTGGATTAATT
>QKCN01000104.1 GCA_003245675.1 Bacteriovoracaceae bacterium
AATTAAATAATTTAGGATTTTAGTTTTTATGGATTTTTCACACGAAAGAGATCTGACCATTGATGAGTTAGTACTGCGGGCAAGAGTTTATATGCCTGATGAAGATTTTGCTCTTCTTAAAAAGTCTTATTATTTTGCTGAGGCTGCTCATCGCGAGCAAAAACGTTCTTCGGGAGAAGAATATATTATCCATCCATTGAATGTTGTGGCGACACTGATTAAGCTTCGCATGGACATGGATAGCCTGATTGCCGGTATTTTGCATGATGTCGTTGAGGATTGCGATGTTACACCTGAGGAGATCGAAAGAGAGTTTTCGACAAATATTGCTCATATTGTCGTAGGTCTTACTAAAATTTCTAAAATCAAATTTAAGACCAAAGAAGAAAATCAAGCCGAAAACTTTAGGAAGATGGTCGTGGCCATGGCCAAGGACATACGTGTGATTATCGTAAAATTGTCCGACCGTATGCATAATATGCGGACTCTGCAATACATGTCCGTAGAAAAGCAAAAAAAGAAAGCGGAAGAAACGCTTGAGATTTACGTTCCCTTGGCAAATCGCTTGGGTATTAACTCAGTCAAAGCAGAATTAGAAGACTTATGTTTGCGTTATAGCAAGCCTGAGATCTATTATCGCTTGGCCGAAAAAGTTGCCAAAAAAAGATCAGAGCGGGATGCCTATATCCGCGAAACAGTGCAGCTGATTCGCGATAAGTTACAAGACTTCGGAGTTAAAGCTGAAGTATATGGTCGTCCTAAGCATTTCTTCTCTATTTATAAAAAGATGCTTAATCGAGGGGTCGATTTTGAGCAAATTCAGGATTTATTGGCCTTTCGTATCATTGTTAATAATATTACCGAATGTTATAAAGCGTTGGGTGTTATGCACTCTTCTTTTACACCCGTTCCTGGTCGTTTTAAAGATTATATTGCTATTCCCAAGATCAATAACTATCAGTCTCTCCATACAACAGTGATTTGTCCTCGTGCCGAAAGGATTGAGATTCAAATTAGAACTCACGAGATGCATGAGGTGGCAGAGCGCGGGGTTGCTGCCCACTGGAAATACAAGGAAATTGCTCAAGGGCGCACTTCTAAGATGGATTGGGTGCAGGAGCTTCTCGACTTCAATCAAAACGTATCTAATAGTGCTGAATTTATGGATGCGGTAAAAAATGACTTGGATTTTGGTGGTATTTTTATTTTTACCCCAACAGGGGATGTTAAAGAGCTCAGTTATGGTTCGACGCCCTTGGATTTCGCATATGCCATTCATACAGAAGTCGGCAATACTTGCGTAGGGGCCAAAGTCAATGGACGCATGGTTCCTCTTAAATATCGTTTGAAGTCTGGTGATACCGTTGAAATTTTAACGAGTAAAACGCAAACTCCAGGAAAAGATTGGCTTAAGTTTGTTAAAACTTCTAGAGCAAAAACGAAAATCAAACAATTTATTTTGAAAATTGAGAGAGATAAACAACGTTCTGTTGGTGAAGAGCTGTTGGAAAAATCGCTAAAAATGCATGGAACTAATGTCAAAAATATTCTCAAGAACAATGAGCTTAGAGAAGTTTTTGATGAATTGCATTTGAGAAATATTGAAGAGCTTTATATTCATTTAGGGTCTGGTCGCTATTCGACTCAGCTTATTTTAGAAAAATTGCCATCGATTGACGTTTCTAAGGTTTCAGAGCAAGAACTTAAAAAAATTGATAGCTATTACAATCGCTTGGCCAAAACCGTTAAAGAAAAATCCAATAAAGAAAATGCGGTTATTGTTGATGGCATGGATGATTTATTGGTGAGATTGGCAAAATGTTGTAACCCTATTCCAGGGGATCCTATTATTGGGTTTATCACGAGGGGGCGTGGTATTACTGTTCACACCGCGTCTTGTACGCGCATTAGTGAGCATGATATGACGCGAACTGTTCCTGTTGAATGGAATAAGGAATTTGCCTTCAAGCATCCTGTTAATATTCGCGTGATGGCCCATGATCGACCAGGTATTTTGGCAAATATTTCCAAAATAATTAATGCCAAAGATATCAATATCAAGTCTGCCATGGCCAAATCTCTGCCTGATCAAAAAGGAAGTTTTATCTTTGAAATTGAGGTCAAGGATTATAGTGAGCTTCTTAGTATTATTGGAACTATTGAATCAATCGATCAAGTTTTGAATGTAACCAGAGTCTAGAAAGTTTCTGAATGAAATAAAAAGCCCCACTCTTATGCGTGGGGCTTTTTTTGTTAAAACGCAACTCTTTATCTATTTGAAGAGTAGAGTAGAGCAAAGAGATGGCGTTTCGCTTGGATTTTTTTGATATTTTAGTTTATTGCGCAGCCATTTTTCATAATTGCCGTAAAACCAGTCGCTCGTGGAGGCTTTTTGTGCCAAATTTTGTGCGGAAGTGCTTTTTCCGTTGAGAATATCGTAAAGTTTTTGCTCCTCAATAGATGTGATCGATTTTTTCATTTCCTTCCATGCGTCTTCAAATTGTCTGATGTGAGAGATCGCAAATTTGGGGAAGGATTCATTGAAGCGTTGAACAAGATAGGCATCCATTCTTTTTAAGACTTGGTCGAGTTCGTCTTTTGATAAGAAATATTTAAAAATACTTTCGATATTATGATAGCGCACTGGTTCGACATAGGAACCAATCATGTATTCTGTTGTTTTGGCGTATTTAAAGAGTTTGGCATCTTCTTCAAATGATTTGTAAACAACGCTTGATTTTTTGAGCTGGTGAGTACGTAAACTATGGTCGATATCAGATGCTTCTAAGTCGCGAATGACAATGTTTTCGACTTTTAGAGTTTTTGGATCAATAGAGATGAGAGTGTTTTGTTGGTGAAGCTCACTTGTTAGCCCATTTTCAAAGCCAAGTTGGGCATACATTTCGGTGATCGGCTGTGCAAAAGTATCAAAAACAAAATTTGCTTTATTTGTGTAGCGAGATTTTTCGAAAAGTTTATTGACCCAATAAGCTTTTTTGCCCTCATGTTCAGAGATAAGGGAGTACCAAGGGAGCAAAATTTTGTCTTGGGTCTGACTGATTTCACGAATAACAAAACCACCTAATTCTTTTTGGGGAGGTAAAACAGCAAAGGGTTCTCCCATAAATTTCCAGCCAATTTTACTGTTTTTTAGTTTTCCCTGAGTTTCTTCATACATCTTTTTTACGATCTCTGTATTCTTGATTGACCGCACTAACTGTTTTTCGAGCAAAAGTCGTGAAGATATTCCGCCCATTGCTTCGGCCATTGATGTCTTCACAACCATGGCCGGTGCTCGGTTGAATTTTTCCATAACAAAAAGACTACGTGCCGAAGAAGAAGGGGTTGCTATCCATTCAAAATGATCAGGGATATATTTAGCGATTAGTTCTAGGTAATGCCTCTTTTGAGAAGGATGGATGAAAAAACGAACATAGTTTTTCCCATTTCGCTGTGTTCGAAGCACATCATCTACGGCATCCATATTGGCAGACCAGACCGCTCCAATTTCGTCCTCTGGAATGAGTATACTAATGAGTTTAAATTGGTTTTCAGCCCCCGGAGTAAATGCGGTTGCAAGATTTCCATTATGCTTTGCCATCGGGAGAAAAAGCCCAATGGGTTTTCTAATATTGGAAAAGAAAGGAGTTGTTTCTGATAGTCGTTGTTCTGCCTTCAGCCAGTCGGGATGAAAATTTTGATAAAATGGTGTGAGGTCATGTATGACTTCATCCTGAGCAAAAAGTTTTGCAATGAAAAGGAAAGTAATAAGTAGTAGTCTAATCTTCATAAATTATATCTCGTTAAATGAAACCATTCCCAAAAAGTTTTTCTTCATTTGATAAGTTTTGCTGCCCAGCAGCTCATCTTTGTCATTGTACTCAAGAACTTCAATGCGATCTGGTTTTTCAGCATTGCGACGAAATACTCTTTTGCGCAAAACTTCTGTTGTCCCTGCAATATTTTCACCAGAGTTCTGATCTACAGATGTCACAACGACATCATTGACTTTTACTTCCATTACGCTATCGGGAGCGATGCTTCCTGCCACTGATACTTCTTCTTGGCGCGCATATTTACTGCCAAAAGAAACGGCTGGGTCCTGTTTTTTGGCAACATGTGAAAGACGGTTTAGATCGGCGCTACCATGTTTAGGAGTCTTGAATCCAACGACAATTTGTGATTTTTGTTTAAGAACATCTTTTTCTGCTTTCATAAAACCTTTGGCAAAACGGCGAGCTGTTTTTTCATTCTTGGATGTAGAAAGAAAGAAGCTGCTCCAATATTTTTTACCCATGGTCATATGATCATAGATATAGCTGAAAAGATTTTTGACATCGCTTTTAAGCAGGCGATTAAATATTCTCATGTCCCATTTTGCTAAGAACTTCGCAAAAAATCCTTGGAGGTATTGTGCCCTCATCGATAAAAACTCTCTTTTGGTTTGAGAGAAAAAAGTAAGTATTTTTTGATCACTTAATTGGCTATAGGAAACATCTCCGCGGAATAATAGATCTTTTTCGTAAAATTGATCCATTTTGTTTGTCCAAGCTTTTGCATCAATCGCATCAATATCAAAATGTTTGGCAAAGCGTTCCTCTGGAATGAATTTAAGCTGATATTTATCTATTTCTTTTGCGCTATTTTCAAAGCGCACGGACATTTTGCTGACGTGTTTTTCATAAGCTTCGACGAGGTTTTTGTAGCCTTCTTCGGAATTACTTCTATGACGGCTAAAGAAGGCAAAATCGAGAGGGTCGATATCAATGAGTCCATTTGCTCTTGCTACGTTTCCTGTTGTTTCAACATCTTTGTTTAAAAAACGCATATAAACGGCAGGAGAATCTGCAATATCTAGCCCCATACTAATGCGGCGTGAGGCATCATGCATGAGCGCTTTTGAAGTTTGCATCCCGAGAACAACTCGTTCAACAAAATCAGATTGTGAAAGATAAAGAGCATCATCGAGATTGATTACTGGTGGTACAAAGCCTTCTTTGGCAAGTAGATTGCTGAGAAGTGTCGCTGTGGTCTCGTAGTTTTTGGATTCAAATGGGCTTTGGCGCATAAGGTTCCAAGCTAGCTCGGAGTGAAGTATAACTTTCTTTTCGATGGTATTGGCCGAAGCGAGCAGTGATTGGTAGTCCTTGAGAGTTTCTTCTAAAAGTTCTTGGCCGGCACGTGGATCGGTTGTAAAAGCATATCCCTTGGCCGTTTTATTTAATTTATCACTTTCTTCAATCTTTCCCCAAATATGTTTTTCATCAATATTGAAAGATTGACTGGTTTTTCTATATTTTGGAGTGCTGCCATTAATTTCTTTATAAAAATTTTCAATAAAACTTTTATTTAAGCTTTTCCCATCAAGTTGTTTGATGACTTTGAATTGGTCTCTGAGCTGCGAAAAGTTCACCGCACGGCTTGAGAGATTAACGCTTTCACTGGGGTGAAAGAGTTGCGACTGTAGCCAGCGAACAGCGCTTTTTCCTTCTTCTGATTTTGCTTGTTTGATGACTTCTTCCCAGTCATCAAGACTGTTGGCCGAAAGGGGCGCCAAGTCTTTTCCATGGGGAGAGATAAGATTATTGACCGCGCTTTTGGTGACGAAACTATCGCAATAGTTGAAGCTCGAAAACATTCCCCAACCAATAAGGGGAAAACTTGCAATTGATAAAATAATGAACATTTTTTTCATGATAAACAACCTCACCAAAAAATCGGACACAATATTCTGATTTTCTTTTCGGTTTTTTGATTGGAATCTTGAGGAGAATTAGGAATTAAAAATAAGGCTAAGATACTGAAAAGAAAAGCCTCCCCTTGCGGGGAGGCTCCTTATTATCCAATAACTTCTTTAGTTTGGCGTGCGATTTCAAGCTCTTCGTTGGTTGGAACAACAAGAGTTTTTATTTTGGCATTCGGTGAACTAATGTCGCGAATTTCTTTGCTGCGTGGGGCATTTTTGCTTTCATCTAGCTCAATTCCAAAGCAGCTAAGCTCTTTGCAGACCATATTTCTGATGATTGGAGAATTTTCGCCAACACCAGCAGTAAAGATAATGGCATCAAGCGGAGCTGCAATTGCGGCGTAATAAGCTCCAATGTATTTTCTGATGCGATAAGCATACATCTCAAGTGCGCGAGTGGCGATAGGGCAGTGTTCTTTTTCATAGGCATCTTCAATGTCGCGCAGATCGTTTTTGCCAGTAATCCCTTTCATACCACTTTCTTTATTGAGCATTTGATTAACTTCTTCAAAAGTCATTTTAAGGTTACTTTGTAGGAAGTAAGGAATCGCTGGGTCCATATCGCCAGAACGAGTTCCCATGATCAAACCTTCAAGTGGAGTAAGCCCCATTGAAGTATCAATGCTTTTTCCGTGTTTAATGGCAGCCATGGAAGCACCATTGCCAATGTGGATAGTGATAGCATTGAAATCTTCAATTTTCTTTCCTAAAAATTTTGCGGCGGCATGAGAAACATAAAGATGACTTGTGCCATGGAAGCCATAGCGACGCACGCCATTTTCTTTGTAAAGTTTTTCGGGAAGAGCATAACGATAAGCTTCTTCAGGCATTGTTTGATGGAAAGCAGTGTCAAAAACTGCAACTTGTGGTGCATGATCAAAAATCTTTGTTGCAACTTCAATTCCCACAATGTTTGCAGGATTGTGAAGGGGAGCCAGAGGTACACAGTCTTTAATTGCTTGGATTACATTATTGTCAATTTTAACGGAGTGATTAAATTTTTCGCCGCCATGAACTGCACGATGTCCAACAGCATCGACTTCTTTTTTGTCTTTAATTACGCCAACTTTTGGATCGGTTAAAAGTGCCGCAACATTGTCTAGGCCAACTTGGTGATTTTCAATAGGAAGAACTTTTACTGTTTCTTCTTCTTGGCCATTGATGAAGCGCTTGTGCTTAATGCGCCCTTGTGCTTCTCCGATCTTTTCGACAAGCCCTGCTGCGATATTGCTTTCATTGCTCATATCGATAAGTTGGTACTTAATAGATGAACTACCAGTGTTAATAACTAAAACTTTCATGATTTCTCCTCTTTATCTTAAGAATACTAATTAATCTCTAACTTGAATGGCCGTGAGGAAAACAGTGTTTACGATGTCTTGTACAAAACATCCACGACTGAGATCATTCATCGGCTTGTTCAATCCTTGAAGCATTGGCCCAATCGCCTCAGCTTTAGCTTCACGTTGAGCAACTTTGTAGCCAATGTTTCCTGCGTTTAGTTCTGGGAAAATAAGAACATTGGCATTACCTGCAACTTTTGAACCAGGCATTTTCTTTTGCCCAACTTGGGGATCAACTGCAGCATCGTATTGAATGGGTCCATCAATACACAGATCGGGACGAGTTTCCTTTGCAATGCGAACAGCTTCTTTTACATGGTCGACATCTGGCCCAACGCCGGAGTTTCCTGTTGAATACGAAAGTAATGCAACTTTGGGTTCCATTCCAAAACTAATTGCAGTTTCGGCTGAAGCTATTGCAATTTCTGCAACCTGCGCAGGTGTTGGGTTGGGGTTAATTGCGCAATCGCCATAGATAACAGTACGATTAGGCAAACACATGAAGAAAATAGAAGAAACAACAGAGCAGCCAGGAACTGTTTTGATGAGTTGAAGTGCTGGGCGTACTGTGTCTGCAGTTGAATGGCAAGCACCAGAAACCAGTCCATCAGCATCATTTTCTTTGAGCATCATGGTGCCATAGTAAGTTTCATCGTCCATTAGCTTAAGGGCTTCTTCTTCAGTCATTCCCTTACTTTTTCTCATTTCAAAAAGAGATTTGGCATATTGTTCTCTTTTATTTGAGGTTTTAGGGTTAATGATTTGAGCATCCCCGATATTTAGTGCTAACCTGGTAACATCGCTTTTAATTTGAGTTTCATCTCCAAGGATAGTGAGCTTTACGACATTTCTGCGGGCAAGATCATCAGCTGCGCGAAGAGTTCTTTCATCATTTCCTTCAGGAAGGACAATGTGGCGTTTTTTGGCAGATGCTTTTTCAATGAGAATTTGCTCAAACATTTTAAATCTCATTCCCAAATTATCTTCTTTGTCTAATTTGTTTAAAACATCACTTGTATTTTGGAAGAAGAAGTCTTTTTCTTTGATCGTAACAGCTGCATTTTGCACTGGAAGAACACCTAAAAAGCCTTCAAGCTTATTTTTACCGAGTACAATTGCATTATTGATTCTTTCTTCAGCATCTACGGAGGAAAGACCTTCAGTGTCTACGAGGAAAAGGATATTGGCCGAAAGATCTTGAGCCAAGGAAAGATTGAGATCAAAATCAGTAAGACCGCCGAGTACATGGTTGAGACCCATGATTATATTCAGCCCTTTTTCTTGGCGATGTTTAAGGAAAAGCGAAATTGCCTTTTCGGTAATGACTGAACTTTGATTTTGGGCATAAAGTTCTTTTGCTTCTTTTTCTGAAAGAGCAGAGAAATCGCTGAGGCTTTGATTTTCTGTAATGGAAAGAACGGTAGGTCCTTTCGCTTTGGCATCATTTACAAATTTACTTGCAAATGAATTGACATCTTTTTTGCAAGAAAGAGGAACAAGAAAAACTGCATGACTCATAAATTACATCCTTGAGAACATTGTATTTAATAAAGTTAGAAATAAGTATTTAGAGATATAGGAAATATAACAAAAGGGGTCTAAAAGGCAATGTTTTGTAAATATTTCCCCTAGAGGTTGAAATCAGCACCAATAATGAGTTTGTGTTCCATGCGAGAGCTGGCCAGTCCAAGATCTTTGCGCTCAGTGTTCCAAGAGTAAAGGTTCTCATAACTGAAATAAAAACGGTTACTTAGCCTATAACGCCATTCGAATTTATTTTCAAGGTCCATGTTGTAAAAATCAACTGTGCTGCTGGTGAAATCATGCAGGGGACCAAAGCTTAGCTTTTCGCGCAGTTCAATCGCATTGGATAATTCTTGAATGAGATTGAAAGTAAAAAAGTGACGAAAATTGGTTTTTGTTTTTTCGGTGGAGCAGATGCTTTCTCCTGTGGAGCAGTTTTCCGTTTCCAGTGCTTCCATGTTCTTATTTTCATAGAGTGGCTGATAGCTGAAGCTCATTTCTTTGAGGCGATTATCAGTACTCTTGATATCATAGCGAAAACCTATAATTCCCAGTCTCAATTTATTTTTTAGAGGACTAAAAACTTCATTTTTTTCTTTTTCAAATGAAAAGTGAAGCAAGTAGGAAAGTCTTGGCTTTATATTGAGAATTTCAAAATCTACAGAGCCTTTTTGATGCTCATTTTTATATTCTTGGCCTAATTGATTCGTTAAGGATTCTTGGGCGAGATTGTAGTTCGCATCAAGAGCAAATTTGTCGCCAGCAGTATAAAGGTTCACTTCACCATTAATATTGTTGTATTTATTCTGACTTTTTAATTGTATGGGAGATAGACGAAGACCAATCTGCCGGTCGGCCAAGTCTTTTTTTAGTTGCTGATAGGATATTTGGGGGCGTGTCTTTTCCAGTTCGAGGCGGTGCTTGTATTCTCTGCGCCCAATACGATAGGCTGGAAAATCCTTTAGCTGTTCTGTTTTTTCGTTCTCCTTTCTGTCTTCAAAAAAGGGCTTTACTTTAGGTACCTCTACAATCGCTTCTTTGATTTTAACTTTGTCGATTTGTTTCTTAATATCAGGAGGAATTTGATCTTGAGGAAGAACAAATATTCTCATAGGGTCATCTTGTGAAAGCACTTTATCATTATAGATGCGATAAAGTTTCCAGTGAGAAAGAGACAAATCCGTTTTGAGGGCTATGCCGCGTGCTCTGAATCCTTTTTCGGAGTGAAATTGAACGTGATCTCCTTTTTCTATGCCATCCTCTATTCCTCGAGAAATTGTTATGACGCTGCGGCTTTGGCGTTTGAGGACAGCCACGCCGACGTCTTCGCCTGGGTCCATTGACCAAGCTGAAATTGAAAAAGAAATTATGAACAATGTGCAAAGAAGCTTCATACAATTAATTTTAAAGGAAAGAAGCTTTTGCGAAAGTTGTGGAAAAAAAGTAGTGCGATGAGTATTCAGATCGTTTTGATCCAAACGAAAACCTTGCTGTAGCCGGGAGGTGCACTGGCTCGTGTTTTACTTTCAAAAATATCTGAGGCATCAACGTCTCTTAGCTCTTGAAGGAAGTCGCCTAGATTGTTATTGGGAACGTAAAGATTGTAATAAATGCCACCAGGAATATCTGTTCCTGGGCGGACATTATCTGCTTGATTGATTTCAAGGTTTGAAATAAGTTCTGCTATTTTCTCGCGAGCTTTTCCTGGGTCTACAGAGCGCATGAGGACGCGGTAAACTTTTCGGTTGCCGTAGCGATAATCTCGGTATCCCCCCTTTTTTTCTTCTTCGTAGTTGGAGGTTGCAGTATCGACTAATTCAAAGTCTTTCGGCATATCTTCTGATAGGAGAGTCACATCGGATTCCACACCAATTCGTTCTTCGAGCATAAAGTCTTCTTGCAGTTGCTCACCCTGATCTTGGGTTGACGCAATTTCTTTGAGCTCAAGTTCGATTTGCTCTTGTGCATGCTCTTTTTCATTCTTTTCAAGAAAATTTTGAGCGATGTATTCGAAGCTGAGCTTGTTTCCTAAAATTTTAATCTTTTCAGCAAGGGCAACTTCATATTTTTTATTCGCCCATTTAAAACCTGAAATTAAAATTGTTCCAACCAATAGCAGTAATAAAACTTCTTGCCAAAATTTTACGCTCTTTTTGAGACTTTCTTTGTCCTTTAGAATCCCAATATCGGTGTTTTTTTCTTGAAAATCTTTTTCAATGGTTTTAATGAGCTTTGGCCAAGAAGGGGTGAGAGTTACTTCGATATTCGTCATCATATCTTGAGATGAACTACCCACTTTTACTTCTCTGCCTAGAACGTCTTTGAGTAAATTTTCGTATCGTAAGTGGATTTGGGGGCTTGCCAGATTTCCTATTTGCAAAAAGTCATTGAGTTTGATTTGTTTTTCGGGGAATAGTTCTCCAAAAAAATTGCGTAGGATGCTTGCAAGATCAGGTGTTGGTATTTTTAAGAAATCTGCCAATTCTAAGATTGATAGCTCATAGTGGATAAAAATGTAGCAAAAGAATTTTTCTTTAAGCCAGCTCAGCCAAGAATGGAGGGGTCCTGATTTGACTAAGGATTTACAGAATTCTAAGCGGTTAACGATTGCAGGGACGGAAGGGGGAGTAAAGATCGTTTCCCAAAATAGCTGAAATTGTTCAGTATACTTGCCTTCCCAAGATATTTCATACCAATCAAGATTTAGCCAATCTTGGAAGTGTTTGAGCTCTTTATCTGTTAAAACAATAGTTTTCATTTATCAGTATTATTTCCTATGTAAGACAATATTACACTGGTGGTCAATTTTTCCGACTGCAAACATGTGTCCCAATAATTTATCATAATAGCTGTGTTAAGGAAGTTTCTTTTTTAAGATTCTTCATAATAAATCAAGGAATGATTTATGGACGTTGCAGGAAGTATCAAGCAAAAACAGTTTCAAGAGCTAGAAACCAAGCGGCAATCTCTTGCTTTGCGCAAACTCAAAGAAGAAAATGACGACCTTTATCGCAAAACAGCAGAAGAGGGGCAAGCCTCTGTTACAAATTTAAAGGACGACTTTGAGCGCCAATTCAAGGCGGAGAAATTCGATTTGGAAAAAAAGCTTTCAGAAATTCGCTCAAACTACAAGGATCGCATTGACCGAGAAAAAGATCGCTTCGAGCTAGAGCTCGGAGATCTTAAAAAAGTTCAACAAGATCAGCTTAGTGAATTGAAAGAAAAGCATGAATCTGTTGTTGCAAGTACGGAAAAGCAACAGAAGGATTTCCTCGAAAATGCGCGTGAGCAGTTTCGAAGAGAAAAACTTAAATTAGAAGCGTAAAACACAAGACTTTTAGATGATCTAGGAAGGAGCATTCATGAGCACAGAAAATCACGTTACCCCACAAGGAACTTACATTAATGGAAAAGGGCAGGTGATTGATATTTTGCGCCTCTTGTCACCACAAGAGAAAGCAAGAATTTTAAACCATATTAATTCGAAAAACCCAACAATGGCCCGCGAGTTGGCCGAGCGTTGTGTTTCGTTTGCAAACGTAGAGGCTCTTGGCGATAACGAGCTAAAAATTGTTTTTTCGCAAGTCGATCCCAAGCTCATGGGAGTTGCTCTAAAAGGAACAAGTGTGGAGTTCCAGCGCCGTTGCCTTTCTATTGTTCCTCGTCACCTTGCAGAGGAAGCCTATCGCTTGCTCACAACTCCTCTTAAAAATGAAAGAGAGCCAGTGATGAAGGCGCAAGATAAGATTCTAAATATCGCGATTCAACTAAATCGTTTGAGAAGAATTAATTTGGGAAATTAATAAAGCATAATAATGAAGTAGATAAAAAAGGGAGCTAAGTAGCTCCCTTTTTTATTTTGCAGGTATCTTTAAAAAATAATTGCGATAGGGGAAATTGAAGAAGAAGTGGTTCCATTTCCTAGTTGGCCGTAATTGTTATTGCCCCAGCATTCGATAACTCCATCCACGATGGCACAGCTATGATATTGGCCAGTGGCAATGGCGGTCACACTACTGCTTAAACCGCTAACAGAACTGGCACTGCTTGCTGAAGATGAAGACGATCCTGTTCCCAATTGCCCAGAGCTGTTGAGACCCCAACATTTCGCCGCGCCACTTACGACAGCACAGCTATGATATGCACCTGAGGCATTAACGATTGTGGCATTACTACTTGCTCCAGTTGTTGAAACAGGTGTTGTTTGGATGGAGTAAGATCCATTTCCGAGTTGTCCATAATATCCTGTGCCCCAACATTTGACGGCACCGCTTTTAATCGCGCAGTTGTGAAATGCTCCGGCCGTTATGGCCGTCACACTGCTTGTTAGACCACTGATTGACACTGCGGTAGTCGAAGCTAAACTGGCACTACTTCCTAATTGGGCATAGCCATTACTTCCCCAGCATTTTACAGCACCGCTTTTAATGGCACAGGTATGATAGATTCCAGCCGCGATAGAGGTTACTCCACTTGTCATGCTGGTAACGCTGGTGGGAGTTGCTTTGGATGTTGTCGAGCCTATCCCCAATTGACCATAATTATTGTTGCCCCAGCATTTAAGTGCACCACTTTGGATGGCGCAAGTATGGTAAGCCCCCGCAGAAATGGCCGTTACTCCACTCGTCATACCGCTTACACTAGTTGCAGTTTCTAGATAAGAATAAGAGGTGGTTGTTCCTAATTGTCCATAATATCCATGCCCCCAGCATTTAAGAGCGCCGCTTTGTACAGCACAAGTATGGTAGGCTCCTGCTGAAATGGCCGTAACTCCGGATTCTAAGCCTGTTACTGTGACAGGGACAGTGCTATCTGTAGTTGAGCTATCGCCGAGTTGCCCTTGAGCATTGCTACCCCAGCATTTGGCGGCACCTTCAATAATGGCACAAGAGTGTGCCATTCCCGCAGTGATGGCCGTTGCCTCATAGCCTGTATAATTTGTTGGGGAATCGTCATCATCATCATTATCATCACCGTCATCTGAAGAGCCATCATCATCAGATGATGAACTGTCATCATCAGAAGTAACTGCACTGGAGTCTGAATCTTCTGTTGTTGTGGTTGTCGCAATACGGGTGCTTTGAGGGACACAGTTTTGGTACACCAGCAAAATCAAAAGCAGTAAAACGGTAATTGAAGATGGCATTAAAATACTGCGATACTGTCTAAATTTTTGCCAAAGATTGGTATTCTTTAAAGATTTTATCCAAGTACGAATTTTATTTTTCATGGGTGCCACCATTGTTTAACAGCCTTAGCCGTATTTTTTCAGCAATTAT
>QKCN01000085.1 GCA_003245675.1 Bacteriovoracaceae bacterium
AGTACTCAGTTTAAAAATGGAAAAGATATTTTTTTATTGATAGTAAAAGATTGTTGGACATATATGTTTCGCCAAGTGTGAAAAAAGTAAATCCGCTCTAGTAAAATTTCTTTTTTTTGGTATCTTGTTGCCATGGGGTTAGAAGGGGTTATTCAAATATTTAGTGATGTCTACTCTCTTGGAAGCCGAGTGAAAGGTGCTCGCGGGCATGAGGTCCAATCAATTCGTGCAACAGCATCTTTGGTTTTGCATGCCTATGAAAAAGGACGTTTCACCGATAAGGATATTGAGCGCCTGCAAACAGAAGCTCAGTCTTTATTGAAGCGTTTAGAAGACGTGATTAGAACAGGACGCTCCGAATCTGCTTATCCTATTCAGTTGGATTAGTTTCTTTCTTTTCTCTGTTATTGTTTTCTCTCATGAGGGCAGACGCAAAGAGTCCTGCGGGAACAGCAACAATTCCTAGTCCCAAAATCAAAATACAAAATGTAAAAATTTTCCCACCCGCCGTAATGGGTATCATATCGGATGCCGCGGGAGTAAAAGTTGTGACGGCCCACCAAAGACAGTGGACAATGGATTTAAATTTTTCAGGTTGAATGGGGTGCTCGAAATGATAAATTCCCGCTGCTGAAATAAAAAATAAAAATAGGACCATCGTTACAAAGATCAGTAGTTCTTCTTTGATGATAAAGAAGGCATTGGCAAAACGAGCAATTGCCTTATTGTACCTGGCAATTTTAAATATGCGCAGTAGCCTAAACAGACGAAGGATTCTGATAAAGCGAAAATCCCAACTTCCTAGAGAAAGATAGAAAGGTAAAATTGCCAGTAAGTCGATAATGCCTCCTGGGCTTCTAATGAATTTCCATCGTTTTTTGCTCACCCAAATGCGTAGTGCATATTCAATGGAGAAAATGATGACAATGATGTTGTCAGTTATTTGAAAAAGGTTTTGATAGACTTCCATTTCGGGAAGAGTTTCAACGACAATAATGACAAGAGAAAGCAGGATGAGAAATTGAAAAAATAAATCGAAGATTTTTCCTGATAATTGGTCATTTTCTTCAATAAGCTTTCTTAGTGTTTCCATCAAGTCTCCTTTCTGGTGTGATACTTAATTTTACACTAAAGAAAGCTATTTGCCTGAAAAAATATTTATGATTGATTATCCATTTTGTCATCTCGCATTTCTTGTGTTGTTTTCATATTCCCAAGAATAATACTTCCTAGTTCTTGAATCATCTCTTTGAGAGTTTCTGCTTGTGCATTGAGTTCTTCACTGGAATTTGCCGTTTCTTCTGCGACACCTGCATTTTCTTGGGTTGTTTTGTCGAGTTGGGCAACTGCCGTATTGAGTTGAGTCAGTCCATGTGCCTGTTCTTGAGCCGCTTTGTGGATCATTGTCATATGGTCTTTAGCTTGGGCAATATCCGCATTGATCTTTTTTAGAACTTGATCAACTTGGAGTGAAAGTTTGCTTCCTGCTTCTACTTTTTGTTTATTTTCTCGCGTAATAATTTCGGCATCTCTGATACTTTCTTTTACGATTGTGGCAATCTCAACAGCGGCTTTTCCGCTCATTTTGGCAAGATTTCCGACTTCTTGTGCGACGACTGCAAAACCTCGTCCGTGCTCACCGGCCCTTTCAGCTTCAACCGATGCATTAAAGGAGAGGAGCTTTGTTTGGAAAACAATTTCATCAATGACTTCGGTCTTTTCTCCAATTTGACCAATGACTTTAACGAGGTCTTGGATTTTTTGATTACTCTCTAAGATATTTTGCATGGCCAATTCTAGTTCTTTCATTGAAATCTCGGCATCATCTGATGAGGCGATGACTTTTCCGGCCAGCAAAGTACAATCTCGTGAGCTATCGGCACTATTTTTGACCATGCCTGTAATTTCCTCAAGGGAGGAGGAGGCTTCTTCGAGGGAGGAAGCCTGTTCAATTGATGATTGAGATAATTGCTGGCTGGCACTCGATAATTGTTGAGAGGCAGAAGCAACTTGTTTTGAAGATGAATTTAGATTTTGCGTGATATGTAAAATCGGATTGACGATACTTCTGGCAAGAAGCCATGCCAGCAAAGAGGCAAGGATGAGGGATATTATGAGAATTGCTAGAGTCGAATTTCTGATTTCTAAAATCGGACCGGTAAAATCTGATAAATATGAGCTTGCAACAATAATCCAGTCTTTGTCTTGATAGTAGCGATAAGCGACAATTTTTTCTTGCCCCTGCCAGCGATAACGAGAAAATCCATTTCGATTTTTAGCTATTTCTTGAATAAAAGAATACTGCATCATGTTTTTCCCCTCAGAGTCAGGGTGCATAATGAGATTCCCTTTGCTGTCCATGACAAACATATAGCCCGTTTGTCCAATGACTTCCGCTTTAAGTGTTTTTTTGAAGCGCTCAATGGCCAAGTCTTCTAGGTTATCGTCAACCAAATCATGAAAATAAGCAGAAACTCCAACTATCCATTTGTGTTCGGGGAGATGAATTAATGCCGCAATTTTGTCTTTCAATTTTTCCTGCCCTTGTGTCTTCCAAGGGTAGTTATGAAAGTCAATTTGATGGTGGGCCAAAAATTTTCCCTTTTTAATTATTTCTTGAACAAAATAATTTCCTTGGGCATCTTGCGCATTGAAAAGATTTGTTCCATCTGTTTGCCTCTTATAACTGACGACATTGTTTCCATCGTAGTCGAGCACAAAGATATAACCTGATTTTCCCACCTTGAGACTTGCAAGTTCTGATTTTAGTGCCTCTAAATCTGTACTGTCTGTGTATTTGTCGAGTAAGGGCATAAGTCCTGAGGCTAAGTTGGCGACAATATTTTTCCCGAGTTCTCGGCCTTTATTTGTGTCGTTCTTAGCATATTCTAATTCGCGCGTAAGAGAGTGACGATATTGCTCAACATTTTTTTCCAGCTCTTCTTGTACTTTGGCAAAGATGGCCGACTCTGCTTTTAGGTAGGAGATGACTCCCAGAATAATGGTGGGAACTAGGACAATCACAATGTAGGAAATGATGAGCTTCTTTTTGACGCTCCAGTTTGCTAGATTCATAAGCCTCCAAGAATTTAAACTAAAACTTGCCATTTATTCGGCATGAACTAAAAATAAGTTAAGTTTTCTTTACATGGAGAGTTTTGTCTCTTTTTTAATAAATAAAAAAAAACTAGAGTTTTACAAAATCCTACTTTATTAGAGACTGTGCTTTCCTAAGGGGAGGGTGGAATGAGGAGGTGTCCAGTATTTTAAAAGGGTAGAACTTGCGCGAATGATTTGTGATTGGGGTTTAATTCCAAAAACGAGTTCACTTAAATTTAGTCCCAAGCTTATGGTGAGTTCTCTCGTGCGTTGATTGTCGTCTAATGTTTCGGGAGTAAAATCGGGAAGATATCCTCTGGTTCTGTAACCGAGGTTTAGCATTAAGTAGCGAGCGTATTTGTGTTCATTGAGAGTGGGAATCCCTGTCGCTTTAATATTGAGCAAAAATTCCATGCCATTGTAGTCTGAGGAAATATCGGCCTTATCGGGATTGCGAGAAT
>QKCN01000080.1 GCA_003245675.1 Bacteriovoracaceae bacterium
CATAGAGGAATTCTTCGGCAACCATATCCATGCTGCTAAACATGCCAAAATCAAAAGAATCTTCATCGGCAGTGATTTGGCAGAATTGAGAATTTACTTTTTCAATTTTTGAGATGCTGAACATGGCCTGAGCATAGTCATCAGCAAAGGCTAAGCTTGAAAAAAGGGCAATTGTTGCAATAAGGGTGATACCTAAAATGCGCTTCATAAAATACTCCTATTTGTCATTTTCAATTTTCAACTGCGAAAGATATACCACCATTGCATATAGTGATGGGGGAGAAAGTGAAAAGTTTGAAATAATTACAGCTTACATTTCGACAATAATGTCTTGAGTTTCAAGCAGAGTAATCGCCTCAGGGAAGCTGAACTTAGCATTTTTTAATTTGGAATACTTAATATCAATGTAATAGTTTTTGGCGTTGATAAAGTTTGATTCACGTAAGTCGCTGTTATTAAATGAACTTTCGAAAAGATCGGAGGACTCGAAGGAGGATTTGGATAAGATGGTTTCTGAAAAGTCACAGCTTTTTAGGCTGCAGTTTTTGAATACAGCGTGAGGGAGTGCTAGGCCATTAAAAATACAATAGTCGAGGACAGAATCGAAGAATTTGAGGTCGACAAGTCTTTGGGAGTTTGTCCAGTTTATGCCGACAAGTTTACATTCGAGAAATGAACAATCCCGAAAAGTGGAATAGTCGAATTTGGTATTTGAAAAGTTACACTTATTAAATTGGCATTCCAAAAACGTGATGCCTTTTAGGTCTGCGCTGGCAAGATTGAGTTCATTGAATGTGCATTCAACGTATTCGCAATTGGAAAACTCAAATTTGCTCAAGCTTTTTTCATCAAAGATTTCCCCATCGAAGTAATTTATTTGCATAATAGTCCTCAAATAATATTCATCGTAATCGTTGTTTTTAAATTCCATCGAGTTTGGGCATCAATGGAAAATCTAAAACAATTGCAGCCAGAGTAAGGCTAGCAACGAGTACCCAAAGGCAAATTGCCATGAAAAGTGGTTTGATTCCCACTTGCTTAAGGGTTGACCTCGTCAATCCCATTCCTACCATAAAGAGACTCATATTCATAAGAGACTTTCCTCCTAGAGATAAAATATTCCAGTAGGTATTTTGCGCTGGAAGCATACTACGGATAAGTGCCGCCGAGAGGAAAAATAAGAGAAACCATGGGAATTTAGCCTTACTGTGACTTCCTCTTATTTTTGAAATGGTAAAAGAGACAGGAAGTATCCATAGTGCTCTTGTTAGTTTGACCGTCGTTCCAATTGCAAGAGCGGTGGCTCCATACATTGATGTTGCCCCTACGACACTACTTGTGTCGTGGATTCCTATAGCTGCCCATATTCCAAATGCCGCTTGATCTAGCCCCAAAACATGAGCAATCGCAGGGAAAATAAATAGGGCAAGTGCATTGAGAAGAAAAATCACGGCCAGTGAAACTGCGGTATTTGCAGAGTTTGCATTAATTGCCGGTGAAATTGCGGCAATCGCACTTCCTCCACAAATAGCCGTACCACCACTAATTAATATCGAAAGTTCGGATTCAATTTTAAAAAGGCGTCCTATAAAAAAGCCAAGCAATAAAGTCAGAGAGATGGTTAGGAAGGTGAAGAGGATGGAGTTGAGACCGACCTTTAAGATTGTGTCTAATTGTAGACCAAATCCGATTA
This sequence comes from Bacteriovoracaceae bacterium, assembly GCA_003245675.1. Taxonomy (GTDB): domain Bacteria; phylum Bdellovibrionota; class Bacteriovoracia; order Bacteriovoracales; family Bacteriovoracaceae; genus SZUA-425. The sequence goes on from QKCN01000080.1 coordinate 1,694, forward strand.
AGATCACTGCCAGCTGCAGCCACGACTTGGAAAGCTTTGATGTAAATGACAGTAAGGGGTTACTCCAAATCAGGGCCAGGGCCGCTCCGCTGATGAGTGAGATCGCGGGAGATTTGAATAGGAGAGAAACGAAAACGGCTAAAATAAGATATGCGAATTTTAAATTTATTATTTTTTTCATATTGCCAAGTTCTGTTTTAACTTTCGAAATTGATCAATCCAGCTTTCTTGAAAGCCACTTATATATTCTAGTTTCATATGTTTCCTGCAATTAAGAGGGATTTCTCTTTCGCCAGATACTACAAAAAGTTTTACAAAAGTTCTACCGAAGTTCAATTCGACATTTAATATATTGGAATAAATAGCAATGTCCGAACTTCCCCGTATCTTAACACCGAGGAGTCCCAATTTGTGCATTGGAGAGATTGCACTGATTGAATTTTGATTCCCTGGCCTAGCTTAGTCAGTTTTCTACCAAGCTTCATATCCTTCTGGGGCTGATTCTTGTTTAACTGATTTTCCTATAAGTTTAAATTCGAGCCCATCCCATTTATAGGTGTAGATGGTAATTCCCCCGGGCGCCCAAGCGAGAGTCCCGTGAACAATCTTTAAATGCAAATTATTAGAGTTATTTCGGACATCTTTAACCATTTTAAGTTCAGACCCGTTTGCCCCTTTTATTTCAGCGGGGTAGTAGTTCTTTATTGGAGAAACTTTATCTCCATGGGCGACGTAAAGATCTTTTCCTGCTAGCACTTGCATTGCACCATTCGCTTGAGATTGAGGCACGGACTTCGTGTTCCAAAAGATACTGTTGTGAGAGTCAGTAAAATTATAACTGTTTGGCACAGGCATCCATTTTTTATCCTCATCTGAAAAGAGATAAAGCTTGCCTTTGGATTCGCGAACTTTCATTTCTCCTTTTTTCGGCTCAGGCCATAGAGGGAATCCTTTTTGAGCTTCAACTTCAATTGCAAGAGGATAGAGCTGTTTGAGTTCGCTAGATAGACTTTCTAGTTGTTCAAGAGAGTCTGGGGAGCGAAAGAAGGATTGAATTAAATTTTGAGCATAATCAAAACAAGACGAATTTTCGATAGAATCTTCAGATAAAGTAGCTAGACAGTGAGAATCTTTCAAAATGGAAAAAGCTTCTTTTTCTTTATTGAGCATATCTTCTTCTAGTGAAGCGATCTTACTTTCTATTTGAGAGGGGGCATCTTTTAGGGTCCAAGATATCTTGCCTCCCACAGAACGATTTGTAAAAGTGATAAGTTCTTGCAGTTGTCCCTCTGTTTTTAAATTGGCAAGAACATCTGCGAATTTAATATCTTGTTCTTTAAGAGCAAAAACTTGCTTATCACTTGAGTAATGTGCTTTTTGAAAAGAGGATATTTCGTTCAATTCTTGTGCTTGAGCTGCAAATGAATTTTTATGTTGTTTTAAAAGATCATCCGTTTGTGTGAGTTCAGCCTTGTTTTTTTGTAAGATGTCGCTAATAAGGTCCTCATATTTGGCAATATTATACTTTTCAGGTTGGGCCAAAAGTAGGGCATAGGCGATTTTATTCATTAAAAGTTTTGTCCGAATTTCATAAATTTCAGGCGAAAGCTCTTCAATTATTCTTTCCTTTATAAGAGCGCATTTCTCTTTTTCTAGTGTGTTCTTACTGTTGCTGATGAGTGTATTTTGCTTTTGAAGTTCTTCCTCATACCCTTTCAAACTTAATAGCTTGTTTTGTTTGATGAGATCATATAGTGCCTCTTTTTCTTCGGTTTTCATTTTGCTTGATTTTTCAATCTCATTTAGAAGTTGTTTTTCTTTCGGAAAAATATCAATAAAGTAATCAGCTTTTGGATTGAGAGCATTTTTGTAAGCGCTGAATGCAGTTTCCAAATCAGGTTCTTTTTCGAGGAGTTTACGTAATGATTTATATTGCTTATCTGTCTCTAAAGCTTCTTGTAGAGTCTTTTCCTTTTTCTGTGTTGCAGAGAGTGTCTGAGCTAGTTCTTGCTGGGAAAATGGAGTTTCGGGTAGAGCGTTTTCTTTAAGTGCTGCGACTTTATTTTTTTGGAGTACTTGCTTAGCTTCTGATACTCCTAGAGAAAATGATTCTAGATCAACTACCTGCTCAGGAGAGAGTTTCGCTCGAATTGCGCTGTTGTCGAGATTCGATTTAACATCAGCAACAGCCTCTAAAAGTTCTTGTTGAAAAGACAAAAGCTCTGGATCATTAAAGTTTTGCATCTTCATGACTCCTAAGGCTTGATTGATAGAAATCATGAGTGCATCAAGTCTCATTTGGTCTAGCTCTGGATCCGCAGTTTTCCCTATTTGAGAGAAGTAATTGTTAATAAGTGCCTTTGCATGGTATTTGGATTGAAAAAGAGATTTCGTCGTCTCATCCAAGACTGATTTAAATTTTTGGTCAATTCGAAATTCCTCTAGTTTACGGTCTTTCTCTTGAGCATCTTGTACTAAATAATCTAAGTCCGCTTTCATTTCTTCTTGATTGGCCAAGACGGCATCAAGTTTTTTGTGGGTGATTTTTTGACCTTGCTCTATCCTTTGGAATTCCAAACTCGTTTCTTTTTGTTCCATTTGTACAACGCTAAGTTCGCTCATAATGCTGTCATAGCGTTGTTCTGAGTTTTCTTGATAGAGATCAATTGATTTTTGTAGTTGCACATTCCCATTGGACCATTTCTTATCCATCTTCTTAACTCTAGAATAGGTCATTCCTGTAAAAACAGCAGAAACGCCACCAAGAACAATTGAACCCACACCAGTCCAGTTAACGGCCCAGGCAGGGGGAAGGATAAGCATTGTTAGAGTTATGAAAAAGACCATTTTTTTTGATAGGGTTAAAAAATTTTTCATCAAGCTTCTCCTTAGTAAATAACTGCTACCATCTTATCGGCTAATTGGTGGAAATATGTAGCGTTTAGGATAAGTATTTCGAAAAGAATTATTTAGTTATTACTAACTAACCTTTGCAGAAAAATTGATAATGGGGACGATCAAAAGAATGTTTCAGAGAAGATTGTGAAATATATTTTCAGTGAATAAAGTAGTGTATATGCCGAAAACGAAGTTTCGCTGTTTAATATAGGACGTGATAAAAGTACAAAAGTCGGCACGGTCAGCCAGTGCCTTAAAATATTTGTAAGATCAAAGGTAAGAGAAATATGCCAGAACTACCCGAACTATCGAAGGCATAAAAATTAAACCAAGAAAATCAGCTAGATATCAATAATAAAGGGCTTTTCCCGCTTTCTATATTTCATCTTTTTTCATTGTTTTTCATCATGTTTCACTGTTTTGGTGGGCATAGTGGGCATGAAAAAAATGCAAAATATGCAAAATATGCAATGTTTTTATGATTAAATTTTATAATTGTTTTTATCCCATGTTGTGGTATAGTGTAATAGTTGGAGGGATGATGATTGTTAGTTTTTCAGGGAAGATTGTTAAAGATATTTGGGAGACAAATACTTCCAAATCTTTGCCAAGAGATTTGTGGATTAGGGCCAAGGCCCTACTAACTATTATGCATTCAACCTCTGACATAAAAGATTTGAAGATAAAGGGCGAACCTCCGACTATACGACTTCATAAATTAAAAGGAGATCGTAAAGAGTATTGGAGTGTAACCATAAAATTACCTTGGGCGATTACCTTCAAGTTTAGAGAAGGGGAGTTTTCTGAGGTTAAGATAGAGAACTACCACAAAGGTTAAGGAGCAAGATATGATTAGTAATCCATTACCACTACATCCTGGGAAAGTATTGGAATCTGTCTATATGACAGAGATGAATTTGAATCAGTCTGAACTTGCTCGAATGTGTGAATGCTCTCCTCGCAAAATTAATGAGATTGTAAATGGTAAGCGTGGAATCTCTCCTGCATTTGCGATTGTTCTTGAAAGAGTTATTGGTACTACTGCTGAAATGTGGGTGCGGATGCAGGCTGAATACGATTTGTGGGAAGCTCGGCAAGATGCTGCTTAGAAATAATAAATTATTAAATTTACTATTTTTGATTTTACTTTTCTCATGTTCTTCTACATCGATTTTAACATGTAATTATTTAAAACAGACTGGATGTGACGTAGACTCTAAATGTGCATATTATTCAAGTAATAAGCCTCCTAAATGCTTTCCTGTCAAAAATGAGAATCTACCAATTGTTGCTTTTCCTTTTGAAGGAAGTGTACCTGCATCTTGTGATCAAGGTGTAATGTCGGAAGACCGCGCAACTCATGCCTATGTGAATGCTATGTTCGCTTTAGATTTATATTCAAAGCGAGATCATGCAAAGACGAAGATACTTGCAGGGTGGGCAGGGAAGGTTGTCGCATTTAATGAATGCAATACCAAAAATGATGGATGTGGTTTGGGCTTTGGCAATCAAGTTAAAATATTCACTCCAGATGGCCATATTTTATTTTATGCACATCTGGAAAATGTGTTTGTTAAAACTGGTGATGTTGTGAAAGCTGGCGATGTTATTGGAATGGAAGGAGAGACAGGAGCTGCAGGACCAAACAATCGTCATCTTCATTTTAGTGTGCATTATGATTGGCGAGAACTTGGGTATGAATCTTGGACAAAGGCTGGTTGGCTCCCACTCGCAGTCCCATTCAAAATTAATATACCATCTTATGGAAATGTTGATTGCCGTGATATTCAGTGTGTACGCAATCGCTTTAATGATCTTATTAAGGATTAGGAATTTGAGTTGTGGGCATTGGTGGGCATCATTATCTTTTCTGTTCGATTTATTCTTTAAAATTAGTATGTTATAAGCTTTATGCCCGAACTAAATCGGTTCGGGCATAAAGCTGAAAAACATCAATAAATTCGCGAGGTTATAGTGTGCCAGAATTACCCGAAGTCGAAACTATCAAGACACAGTTGTCTTCTTATTTGCCAGAGGAAATCACTTCTATTCAAAAAAGTGAAGTGGCTTCTTCAATATTAAAAACAGAAGTTCCAACTAAATTTTTTATTCAAGAAGTTCGACGTCACGGCAAATGGTTGATCTTTGTTTTAAAGGTTAAAGGCCAAAAGCAATATATGCTTTCGCACCTTGGTATGAGCGGTTCTTGGTATATTTCAGAAGAGTTTCCGAAGTTGAAACATGCTCATCTTATACTGAAGGGGAAATCACATTATTTTTCTTATGTGGACCCACGGCGTTTTGGAAATATTTATGTGGGAGGCGAAGAGCTTCTCGCCAAAAAGATGAAACAAAATGGCGTTGATGTCTCAAGTTCGGATTTTACTTTAGATTATTTGAAAAAGTGTTTAATGAAATATCCCGAGCGAGAAATCAAAGTTTGCTTACTCGATCAAAAACTTTTTGCGGGTGTGGGAAATTACATGGCCTCCGAAATTTGTGCTCATGCTCGCATTCGACCTCAACGCATAGTAAAAACCCTTTGCGAAGAAGAAATTCGGAAAATAAAACGAGCATTTTCCACGGTTATTAAGGGGGCAACCCAGCAAGGCGGCACAACTTTCCAGGGGGGATATCGCGATGCTTTTGGTGAAAAAGGTGAGGGAGTCAAAAATCTCGTAGTCTTTCATCAAAAAATTTGTGGCCTTTGCAAGCAAAGCGAAGTTGTAAAAATAGAGCAAAAAACTCGGGCATCTTTTTACTGTCCCAAATGCCAGAAATAGATTATTATATTATGAATTGAGATCGTTTTTAAACCTTGGGGTATATAATGACTAAGAAAGAGGAATTGGGAAAACAGGTTGGCAGAAACTGTTCAATGGCGTCACAGCTGTTTAAAACATTGTCTAACCCATTGAGATTAAAGATTCTTTGTAATCTCTCCGGTGGGGAGAGGTCAGTGGGGGAATTGGAAGAATTATGCGAGTGCTCTCAATCTCAGATCTCTCAATTTTTAAAAAGAATGGAGTACGAAGATCTCGTGGATAAGCGTAGAGATGGTAAATATATTTTCTATCGGATCAAAGACGAGCGACTTTTTGTTCTTTTTGAGACTCTTTCTAAGATTTTTTCAGAGTAACTGACAGGGTTGCTCTGGCATTCTTTTGACACCGCCATCGGCAAATTTTACCCACCCATTCAAAGCAAAACTTACATTCTACTAATTTCACATGAGGGGGCTTGCTTCCCTCAGGTCTTCTATGTATAATTTTTGACAGGAGATGGTCTTGGAGACCATTATGGACGGCAAAAATTACCAGGAAGGAAGTCAAATGGCCGACGAAGAAGATATCGTTGAAATGGGAAGAGGAAGCTCAGGATCAGGCTCAGGATCGGGTTCTTCGAATAGTCCCTTTGTCATTGCAGTACTTGTCATGAACATGTTTCTCATGGGCGCAGTCGCCTATTTACAGTACACCATGTTGGAAAGAGAAAAGAGTAGACCTTCTCTTGAAGATTTAGTGAAAGCGCAAATGCAGAAAATGAATCCAGGTGAAGAAAGTGAATTTTTAGGTGATAACATCGATGCCGACGGAAAACTTTTTCCGTTAGATCCTTTTACGGCCAATCTGGCACAAGGGGACGGTCCTCGTCGCTATATTCGTTTATCTGTTGTTTTAAAATTTAGTACTGATTCCAATGAGGGAGAGTTTAAAGCTCGTAAGCCTCAAATCAGAGATACCGTAATTAATATTTTGAACTCTAAGCGTCCCGAAGATCTTTTGAAAAGAGAAGGGAAGCAGTTTTTGAAGGAAGAAATCAAGGCCGCTATCAATTCTTTTTTGATTGATGGCAAGATGGTCGACGTTTTTTATAATTCGTTTCAGATTAACTAGGATAGTTGATCTTTTGGCCTAATCCAGGAGGGGACATGGCACAAGTATTAAGTCAAGACGAAGTAGATGCTCTCTTAAATGCTGTCAACGATGTTGATGATGGTGGTGATGCCAGCGGCAGCGATGATTTCGGCGGCGGGGGAGATGGTGGTTTTGGTTTTGATGATTTTGGTGATGATGATGAAAACATCCAGCCTTATGATCTAACCAATCAAGACCGCGTTATTCGTGGGCGAATGCCAATTCTCGAAATTATCTACGAAAGATTTATTCGTCAGTTCCGTGTTTCTCTTTCAAACTCCCTTCGTAAAATTTCTACGATTTCTATGATTTCGACCGATCTTTTAAAGTTTGGAGAATTTGTCAATACGCTTCCGATTCCCTCTTGTATGTGCATTATGCGTTATCAAGAATTACGCGGTCCTGCTTTGATGGTTTTTGAATCCAAACTTGCGTACGCCATCATTGACTCCTACTTTGGAGGCACTGATCGTCCTTTTACTAAGATTGAAGGAAAAGAATTTACTGCGATTGAACTTTCTTTCATGCGCAGAGTGATGGATATGGCGATTGCCGATTTGGAAGAGGCTTGGGCGCCAGTTCATCGCGTTGACATTCAATACATCAGAACTGAAATCAATCCACAATTCGTTGGTGTTGTTCCTCCTTCTGATGTGATTATTGCGACAACCTTTGAGGTGGAATTTGAATCCGCTTCAGGAACGGTTATGATTGTGATTCCTTATTCTACAATCGAGCCAATTAAGCATAAATTGAGTTCTAACTTTCAAACAGACAATGATGTTGTTGACCATGTTTGGACAAAAGCAATGAAACAACACATTACTGACGTTGATGCCAATCTCGTCGTAAAATTGGGGGAAACCCAAATCACCATTGGGGATTTAGTCAATTTGCAGGTGGGAGATATCATTCCTTTGAATCAAGAAACATCAGGAGAAGTTTCTATCGAAGTCGAAGGAGAAAAGAAATACAAGTGTTTAATTGGAACTTATAAAGGAAATAAGGCCGTTCAGATAACTGGGATGCATGATGCACAAGAGTTGGGCGACTAAGGGTTAAAGAATAAAAAATTAGAATTATACCAAGGATGGGGTAATGGAAATGGACGAAAACACAATCAGCAACAGGGTAACAGAACTAGCAGATAGCATCCAAGTTGGAGATGATGCGATCAATAAGCTTAAAGTTCAAAATCTTGATTTTATCTTAGATATTCCTCTTAGTGTTAGCGTAGAGCTAGGGCGCACCAAGGTCATCATCAAAGAACTTCTTCAATTAGGTCAAGGCTCTGTACTTGAGCTTGATAAGTTAGCCGGTGAGCCTCTTGAAGTTCTGGTGAATGGAAAGTTGGTCGCGAGAGGGGAAGTTGTCGTGGTTAACGAAAAGTTTGGAATTCGTTTAACCGACATCGTAAGTCCTCTTGAAAGAATCGAAACTCTTAAGAAGCAAGGAAACTAATATGAAACTTAGTCTTGTCATCGCCTTAAGTTTGTTTACCTCTCTTGCCTGGTCTAAGGCAAAGGTTTCTAACGTTGTTTATTCTTCGCTTTCTTCTGATGAAGGAAGTCTGACGATTAAACTTTCAGAAGCTCAAAATGTGACCCCTAGCTTGCGTATTGATCCTAAGATGATTCAAGTTGAGTTGAAGGGGGCAGAAGTTTGGCCAAAGATCAATAAGAAGGCGGCCATTCTTTCAACTTCTTTTGATACTGAATTGATGGCATATCAATTTGATAGAGATACAGTGCGTGTGCGTGCTTATTTACCTTATCAGATTGAAGGACAAGAAGATAAAGTTCAATTAGATGTTAAGGGTGATCTTCTCACATTGCGTTTTCCTAAAACGCAATCTAAAGCTTCGACTGTTGGAAATCTTGTTACCAAGCCCCAGCCTAAAAAAGTAGAAACTCCAAAAATTGAATTGGATGAAAAATATTTGGAAGAGTTGCTTGGTTCTGTTGAAAAAGAAACTAAAACAAAAGATCCTTTGAAGACAGAAACTGAAACAGTGATTAAAACGGATAAAGTGGAAATTAAAAAATCGGCCCCTAGTCGTATTTTTTCTGAAAGTGATAAAAAAGATAAAAACTTCAATCTAACTTCTTATATTGGCAAATTTGTAGCCATTCTTGGAGTGATGCTTCTTCTTCTTTATGGTGTTGTTGCCGCCTTTAAAAAGGGTTTTCTTGGTAAAGGTAAAGCTGGCCTTTTTGGTAAAAACAAAATGATTGATGTTTTAAATACAACTTATGTTGGTCCAAAGAAAAGTTTGATGCTAGTTAAAGTTCAAAATCAAGTCTTTTTGGTTGGAATGTCAGATACTGGTTTTACAATGCTTTCCGAAATTGATGAAGGAAATGCATTGATGAAGACTGGTGAGCAAATCACAACAGGGACAAACTTTGACTTAGAACTCAATACTGCAAATCAAGAAGATGATTTGGATCAAAGAGTAAAATTAAAAGAAGTGGTAAATGGCTCTTATCCTGTAGACCTTGCAGAAGCGAGTGTTGCAGTTCAAGAGAAAGTTCGTTTTTCAGATAAGGTTAGAGAAAAAGTAAAAACACTACGCCCTTTGAACTAACAAATTTATAAAATCATTTGTGCAAGGATTGCACAAATAATTAAAGCAGGATGCTGAATATGATAAAAAAATTAAAGATGATGAATAAAGCTAGCTTACTAAAGTGGGGTTTATTCGTTCTTTCTCTTCTTCCCTCTCTTTTATGGGCCCAGTCAACTGCTGTCGGAAATATGAAGCTTCCAGGTGTCAGTATCAATATGGGGCAGGGTGTGAACCTTGTTGATACCATCGAAGTTTTGGGTCTTTTTACTGTTTTAAGCTTGGCCCCTGCTTTTATCATCCTTTGTACTTCTTTTACTCGAATTGTCGTAGTTCTTTCTTTTATGAGACAAGCCATTGGTACTCAAGGGATGCCGCCAAATCAACTTTTGATTGGCTTCGCTCTTTTCCTTACCATGTTCGTGATGATGCCTACAGGAAAAGTTATCTATGATCAGGCAATTACTCCATATATGGCCAAGAAAATCGATGCCACTCACGCTTTGACAGTTACCGAAACAGCAATGCGCGGTTTTATGACTAAGCAAACTCGCAAGGGTGACATTAAGCTTTTCTATGATGTGACAGGAACAGCTCTTCCTAACACTATCGATGAAGTGCCTACCCATTACCTTATCCCTGCGTTTGTTATTTCTGAGCTTAAAACAGCCTTTCAAATCGGCTTTTTACTCTATATTCCGTTTTTGATTCTCGATATGGTTGTCGCTTCAGTGTTGATGGCCATGGGGATGATGATGTTGCCGCCAGTTGTGATTTCTCTTCCTTTCAAGCTTTTGCTTTTTGTTTTGGTTGATGGCTGGCAGCTCGTTACGGGTTCAATTTTGAGATCTTTTAGTTAATAGGGGTGAACAATGGGAAGTGATTTTTACTTAGACATTTCGAATGAAGCCCTGAAAATCGGTTTGATGTTGGCAGCACCTATGCTTTTAGCTGCTTTGGTTATCGGTGTTTTGGTTTCTCTTTTTCAGGCCGTTACTCAAATCAATGAACAAACTTTATCCTTCATTCCTAAGGTTGTGATGATTGTTGTTGTGCTTGTTATCAGTGGACCTTGGATGATTGATACTTTGAGCTCTTTTACGACTGAACTTATTGTCGATATACCAAAAATAGTTGCAGGTAGTAGATGATTAATATTCAGGTAACTGATCTACACATGGTTTTGGCATTTTGGCTGTGTTTCAGTCGCTGGGTCGCCGTTGTCTTCCAGTTGCCAATCTATGAAAATGTAGCAGTTCCTATGGTGGTAAAAGTTTTATCTTCACTTTTACTGACTTATGCATTTTTTCCCGTGTCTCAGGTTCCTGTGATGGCAGATCTACAGGCTGTTGGTACTGACAATATTATTATTTTGACCATCGCTTATTCCATGGTGGGGCTCATTATTGGATTTCTTGTTAAGTCAATTATGCAGCTTTTTTATGCTGGTGGTTCTTTGATTTCTCAGCAGATTGGTTTTGCGGCCATGAAGTATTTTGATCCTAGTGCAGGCACTCAGGTTGGTCCTTTTGAAAAGCTTGTTCATACGACTTTGTTGGTTATCATCATTTCTTCTGGAGCATTACTCCCTATGTTTAAAGGCGTTTTAGGCTCTTTCATGGCAATTAAGTTTGCTGATGCAGCACGCTTCTTTCAAACTCCAGACTTCTATTTACAATTTTTTAAATCGATTTTTGTTTCTTCCATAATGCTTGCTTCTCCACTTTTATTTACCAACTTTTTGCTTTATTCCTTGATGGGAGTGATTGCGAGAATGGTTCCACAAATGAATGTATTGATGGTGAGCTTTGCGGTGAATATTGGTTTAGGGCTTCTTGTTTTTCTCTCTATCTCTTATGAGTTTTTTCAAGTGGCCTATGAAATGTATATCCAAAAACTGGGCGATTGGTTCCAGTTTATAACCTAGGAATTAGGGGTAATAAGTGGCAGACGAATCTGACCAAGAAAAAACCGAAGACCCTTCCGAATACCGCCTCGAAGAGGCGAGGAAGAAAGGTGACGTCGCCAGCTCTAAAGAGCTGAACAGCGTTATTGTTCTTTTTGGTACGGTTATGGTGATGATTTTCGCTTCACTTTATATCTTTGAAGTGATGGGAGAGTATATTTCTTGGCTTTATGGCCTAGACGCAAAATTTGCATTTTCTGATAAAGGTCTCAATACCATTTTTACTAAAACAGCATTTGCTGCCCTTAAGTGTGTGGCTCCTGTTTTTGCTGCATCACTCGCTTTAGGGGTTATTGCTACTGTTATGCAAATTGGCTTTCTGTATGCACCTGAAGTTCTTCAATTAAAATTTGATCGTTTAAATCCTATCAATGGAGCGAAAAAAATCTTCTCTAAGAGAGCTTTAGTTGAGGCTTTGAAAGGGATTTTCAAATTTACAGTGATCATGGGAATTAGCTATATCGTATTCAAAGATCAATTGGATAGTTTTACTGGCTTTTTGCATGTTGATGTTCTTCAAGGGTTTGCTGTCGGAAAAGTTATTTTGGCCAAACTCATTTTTTCTGTTCTTCTTGGACTTTTGGTTATTTCTATCGGTGACTTTGCTTGGCAAAAATATGATTACAAAAAGAAAATGATGATGACCAAGCAACAATTGAAAGAAGAAATGAAAGAGAAAGATGGTCGTCCTGAAGTTAAACAGCGTATCCGTCAGATGCAGCGTGAAGTTGCAACTCGTCAGATGACAGAAGCAATTAAGAATGCAGATGTTGTTGTGACCAATCCTACACATTTTTCAGTGGTGATAAAATATGATTCCATGACCATGATTGCACCCGCAGTTGTTGCCAAAGGGCAAGATTTCATGGCGTTGCGAATTAGAGAAATTGCTAAAAAGTACGATGTGCCTCTTGTTGAAAATGTTCCATTGGCACGTGGTCTTTATAAAACAGTAAAGGTTGGGGAAGGCGTTCCTAGACATCTTTATAAAACTGTCGCAGAGATTTTGGCGTTTGTTTACAAATTAAAGCGTCAAAAGAAAGCTTTGCAATAGAAGGGGATTAGATGAGCTTTTTAGAAAAATTAAAGCTTTTCACGAAAAATTCAGACATGGCCATGGCCATGGGACTTATTCTCATTTTAGGTGTAATGATTATTCCAATTCCACCTATCTTATTGGATTTTTTTCTAGCTGTTGTTATTGCTGCGGCCATCATGATTATGATGGTGTCCATTTATACTAAAAAGCCTCTTGATTTTTCTAGTTTTCCCGCAGTTTTATTGATCTCAACATTATTTCGTCTGTCTTTGAATATTGCTTCAACTCGTAACATTTTATTGCGTGCGGGAACGGATGGTGCAGCTGCTGCAGGAAGTATCATTCAGACTTTTGGTGACTTTGTTGTTGGTGGAAATTTTGCTGTCGGTTTGGTTATTTTCATTATTCTAGTGATTATTAACTTTATCGTTATTACCAAAGGTGCGGGGCGCGTTGCTGAAGTGGCAGCTCGTTTTACTTTGGATGCGATGCCCGGTAAGCAAATGGCCATTGATGCCGATTTGAATGCTGGTTTGATTAGTGAAGATGATGCTCGCAGACGTCGCTCTGAAGTTGCTCAAGAAGCAGACTTCTATGGGGCTATGGATGGTGCTTCTAAATTCGTTCGTGGAGACGCTATTGCCGGTATCTTGATTACCTTGGTAAACATCATTGGTGGGATTATCGTTGGTGTTTGGCAAAATGGAATGAATTTCACTGATGCAACTAAGATTTTTACTCTGTTAACGGTAGGCGATGGTCTCGTTTCTCAGGTACCAGCTCTTATTATTTCTGTTGCGGCCGGTATGATCATTACCCGTAACACTAGTGAAAAAAGCTTGGGCAAGCAGTTGGGTGACCAGTTTGGTGCGCATGGAAAATCTCTTTACATTGTTGCTGGAGCTCTTGTTCTTTTTGGTCTCATTGGGATGCCTAAGATTCCTTTTTGGGGCATGGCCGCATTGCTTGCCACAATTGCTTATCGTATGGATAAAGCAAAAGCACTTCAAGAAAAAGAAGCTCGTGATGCCGAAAGCCAACCCAAAAAAGTTACCAGTGAAAATATCGAAGATCTTTTGGCCCTTGAATTAGTTGAATTGGAAGTGGGCTACGGACTAGTTGGTTTAGTAGATGCAGAACAAAATGGGGATTTACTTGAAAGGATCACTCACATTCGCAAGCAGTTTGCTCTCGATTGGGGGGTTATTATTCCATCTGTTCGCATTCGCGATAACCTCGAATTAAAACCCGGTGGATATCAACTTAAGATCAAAGGAATTGTTGTCGCAGAAGGAGATCTTATGGTTGATCACTTCATGGCCATGGATCCAGGAACAGTGATTGAGCAAATTGATGGGGTTGAAACTCAAGAGCCAGTCTTTGGACTTCCTGCCGTTTGGATTACAGAAGAGCAACGTGATGATGCACAGTTTAGTGGATACACAGTGGTGGATCTTTCAACGGTAATTGCAACCCATATTACTGAAATACTAAGAGTAAATCTTCATGAGCTATTTGGTCGCCAAGAGTTGGTTCGCGTATTGGATAACTTCAAAGAAAAATATCCTAAAATTGTTTCAGACCTTGTTCCTGAAATTGCTTCAATGGGATCAGTTCTTAAAGTATTACAAAATCTTCTTAAAGAAGGAATTTCTGTTCGTGATTTACGTACGATTTTAGAGGCAATGAGCGAATTTGGTGTCAAGGTTAAAGAACCTGATGCCTTGACTGAATATGTGAGACAAGGTCTTTATCGTTCGATTACTGAGAGAATTAAATCCGAAAATGGTGATATCCCATTATTTACTTTGGATCGTGCTATTGAGGAAACTCTTGCTAATAATTTAATTCAGACAGAATCTGGAATCCAACTTTCTTTGGATCCTCGAGTCACTCAAAATATTTTGGCAAGTCTGAATGAAAAAATTGAAGAAGCAACAAATATGGGAGAGAAGATGGTCGTTCTTTGTTCTCCAGTCATCAGACAACACTTCAAAAAATTGACAGAAAAATTTATACCGAACTTAGTCGTTGTTAGTCACAATGAGCTTAGTCCGGAAGTAAACATCCGCTCTTTGGGAACGGTGAGGTTGTAATATGTACGTTGAAAAGTTTACGGGCGAAACCCTTGAAGAAACATTAAATCTGGTTAAGAAAAAATTAGGGCCAGAAGCGATTATTCTTAAAACGGTGACCAACAATGGTCTTAAGGGAGCGTTCAAGAAAAACAAAGTCGAAGTAACTGCTGCGATTAATGAAAGAGATTATGTGAAAAAAGCCCAAGTAGACCGTGTTTTTTCCCCAGACCAAAGAGAACAATTTTATCAATCTTCTTCTGCTGATATTGCGAAGAGTATCAATCAGTATAACCGAGCACCAACTGATGAGGGGCAATCTGGTGGTTACGGAAAACTTGGTTTGAATAAGATCGTTACAAAAGTGAGTCATATTGCACAAGAAACAAGTAAAAAAATTCAAAGTGGCTTAGATGATTTTCTAAGTGGCGATATGGAAATTAATCAAAATGATGCTAAAAAAATTAGTGATGATTTTGATGCTTTTTTACAAGGACAAGGAACTGCACCTTCGCCAGAACTTGCTCCAGCGGCGGAAGCAGTTATGAAGCCTCGTGTTCAAGCTCCTGTGGCAGCAATGCCAGAGGTGCAAGTTGCGAGTGAAGAGCTTAAAGAAATGGGGATGCGCTTTGATGAGCAAAAAAATAGAATTTCTCATTTGGAAGATAAAATTGGCGCACTTCTTGATAAAATTACAGAGCTAGAGGAGAGTGGGGCTAACAAGTATGAGCTAAAAACCATTCGCAATCTACGTAATATGCTTTTAGGAATTGAGCTCTCTGAATCAGTTGTTAATTCCATTATCAAAAAAGCAAACTTTGAGCTTTCTACTGAAAAGTTGAAAGATGAAGATGCTCTGTTTGAATTTGCACTTAAAGAAATTGCTCATGGCGTAGAAACTGCCAAAGTTGAATGGATTGAAGATTCTGCACCACAAATTGTTCTTCTTCTTTCTGAATGTTCTTCGGGACAAACAACTGCAGCTATGAAAATTGCATTAATGAAAGACAATGCGGAAGTTGTTTCTTATGGCAATCGTGGGGCAAGTATTGGCAATCAATTTCATCTAACAAGTTCTCTCTTTGGTGTAAAAGTTAGTCAGGCGAATTCTGTTGGGGAACTTTACAATGTTTGCCGCAATGGTTTAAAGGCCGGAAAAACTGTTATTATTGATTATCGACAGTTAGGAGCGGCAGATGAGGCCAAGATGCTACTAGAAGGGCTTCAACGTTCCTTTGAAGACATAAAAGTCTTACTTTGTCTTTCTGCCATCCATGCAGAAAATGTTAACAGAAAAATAATTTCCAGATACCAAGGAATGGCAGAAGGCGCTATAATGAATCATATGGATTTGTGCATGAGCTACGGATCCATTTTTAATCTTCAGGCCAGTTCAGAAAATATGCCTTGGCTCTTTTTTGGAACTGGAGCAATGATCCCTGATGATTTAGAACTTGCAAGTGCTGAAAGAATTTTAGCTGGCATGTTTAACTTTTAGAAAAGTTTTAGGAAGAAACTTTTATTGTAGGAGACAGGAAGTCTATGCGAGAAAATCTAGAACAAACCAGTAATTGGCTTTTATCTCAAAATTCTCAATTCTCACATTCGTATGCAAGCGAAGAAAAAATCTTTTCCGACAAAGCGAGAATTATTTCTGTGACAGGCGGGAAAGGAGGAGTTGGCAAAACTTCAATTTCAGTGAAGACTGCAATGGAGTTATCTGCCAAAGGTTACAAAGTATTATTGATTGATTGTGATTACAATCTTTCTAATACATCAATTAAGCTTGGCATTCCTATGGACAATTCTTTTATGGAATTGATTACCGGAATGAAAGAGTTTGATGAGTGTTTGTACAAAGATGGAAATTTCCATTTGTTGATGGCCTGCAATGGTTCTCTTGAACTCTATGAAAGCCAATTTGAATTAGAGCAATTTATTATTGATATTGTTAGAGCACATGAGCATGAATATGAATTTATCGTATTAGATTGCCCAGCAGGGCTTCAAAAAGAAACCTTAACGTTAAATGCCTATAGTGATGATCGCTTTTTTGTGATTACACCTGATAAATCGTCAATCACAGATTCCTATTCTTTGATCAAAATTCTTTCTCAAAAATATGGAATCAAAGAGAATCATATTCTTGTCAACAAGGCAGAAAGTGCACGCCAATATAGCAAAGTTGTCGAAGCCGTAAGTGAAACCGTCGAGAATTTTTTAGGCGGAAGAACCCATGTTTTAGGGTACTTACAGAAGGCAGAATGCACAATTGATCGTTTTGATATGACATTTTTTTACGATAAGAGATCAAAGATTCATCATAATTTTTCTAAAGTGATTAATGCTTACACCGAGAAGCTTGATGAAGCTTTGCTTCGGAGGAATGCTCATTGTTTTTCCGAAGGCAACGCAAGACACAGTGAACAGGATGTTCGTTCTATAAATTTTTAAGGCAAGGAGAGCTAAATGTCGTCATTAGCCCAGAAGCTAAAAAACCTTAAAGACTATCGTTCCACAATTGATCCAACAATTAAGGATCAGATTATTGTTGAGTACGCACCATTGGTAAAGTACATTGCGCAGAAGATTGCTTCGCGTTTACCTGCCAATATCGAGCTTGATGATCTCATTTCTTGTGGTGTGATTGGTCTAATGGATGCAATCGAAAAGTTTGACCCAAGTCGTGATAATAAATTCAAGACTTATGCAGAATTCAGAATTAGAGGGGCCATTTTGGACGAACTTCGTTCACAAGATTGGGTACCTCGTTCTGTTCGTGAGAAGGCGAAGCTTATTGAAAAAGCTTATGCTAAGCTCGAGTCAGAATTGGGCAGAATGGCTACAGATGAAGAGATGTGTGCTGAGCTCAATATGAATCAAGATGAGTTTCACGATCTTTTAAATAAAGCTAAATCAGTATCTCTCCTGAATATTGACGACACTTCACTTATGGGGAGAGGTGATAAGAATTTGATGTCTTCTCTTTTAGAAAATAGAAGAGGATCTAATCCATTCTCTGCCGTAACTTTTAAAAGAGCTCAAGATAAGATTAAAGAAAGCATTAAGTCTTTGCCTGAAAAACATCGTCTTGTTCTCTCTTTATATTATTATGAAGATTTGAACTTAAAAGAAATTGGACAAGTTCTAGATGTGACTGAGTCTCGAGTTTCTCAAGTTCACACTCAAGCGATCTTAAAACTTAGATCAAAACTCAAAAATGAGTTTGAATCTATCGAGGATGTTGCTTAATTGGTGAGTGAATACTCACAAAGTGAAGATATTACCGCATTTTTCCTTTTATAAAATTCCTCTTTACCTATAATAAAGTAAAGAGGAATTTTTTTCCTTTTTTGTATTTCCAAAATTTCACAAGTATGAAGAAAGACAGAATGTCGGCCTAGTGCTCTTCTATTTGTGCGATTCCATACTGGAAGGAGAATGGTGTGGATCTAAGACTGAAAGGTTTCAAATCTATTTCTTGGTTGTTTTTCTCAGGTTTTTTCCTGTTTGCACTTCTGTTGGGTGGAGCGTTTCATTATGCTTATCAAGAGGGCTTCTATAACACGGAGAAAATTGCTTTTATTTCTAAAGCAGACACCAAAGTAAAAGAGTACATGGTAAAACTCCAGGAAGATCGATCACTTTTTGATGGTAAAGGGATTCATTACGAGGCTTTGCTGAGTCTTGCGTCTAGCTTGAATCAGGACTTGATTATCATGGAAGATTTTTTTACCCATGATTTTAGCAATCTCAAAAATCAAAATTCATCTTTATTATCAGAATTAAAAGTGGGCAAAAGTGCAACTCGCTTGGAAGATGTTTTTTCTATCTTTCACAAAAAAATAGGCGACTTTCTTACCTTTGTTCAGGTTAATAATTGGAGAACTTTGACACGCATTACTCAGCGAATAGAAGCTCGTCTAAATGGACGTCATGCTCTTTCCAGTGAGCGTACCTATTTTATGGTGCGATCTATTGCTCAAGACGTTGAGCTGATGAGGCGAGTCACACAAGGGTCTGTTCTGACTGATGAGAATAAAAATGATATCTTGGCCCGTTTGGATAAAATTAATCCAGAAGTCGAGCTATTAACAAAGGGCTCCACCCTCGAAAGAAGCATTACGGAAAAGCTGCTCTTATGGCGCAAGCAGGTTCTCGATGATTTAGCGCAAATTGCTCCAGAGCTTTCCTTGTTACAAGGTGAAATCTCTACCAAAGGAAGCTTCTTTTTTAAGGGAATGATTGCATTGAGTTTAGCATCTTTTCTTTTGGGACTGATGGGATTTGTCTTTTTTAGAAAAAAGGTTCAACGCTTTAGCTCAGAGCTGGAAAGATCATTCGTTAATATTATCAAAGGAGGGGTATTAACGCCTTCTTTGCAAGATGGGTATTTACAAAATTTTTCACCTTGGTTTGCCCATGAATTAAAAAAACTAAATGCTTATGTTCAAAAGAGAACGGGCATTGGTGATGTGCTATCTGATAGCTTTCCTTTTCCAGTCCTTTTTATTAATAATAATCTCAAAGCAGAGTGGTGTAACCAGGCGTTTGTTGAAGATTGGAAAATAAGTGCTGCCGATATTGAGGAAAGTTCTCTTACTTGGGATACCATTTCGGCAATGACCAATCTCAATGAGGTAAATCCGGTACAAGATGCCATTATTTCTAGAGTCTCTGGTCTTTTTGAAATCAAGGTTTGGCCGGCCCAAAATGAAGCGGCTCGCTCATATGAACTTTATTCTATTCCGGTCGAAATGAGTGGCTGCACCAAGGCCATGCTCATCTTTTATCCTTTAGAAGCATTTGAAAATGCCATGGATAGTATGAAAATTTCAATTGTTTCACCTTTAAAAAATGCGATTCAAAATGTGATTGATGAATCTCCTTCTCAAGAGTTTTGGAGTGAGGAACAATTGGAGCGCTTTGAAGAAGAAGGAATTCATGAAATTGTGGCGATGTTGGGAGAGTTAAAAAATCAATATTTATCACAAAAGAATGATGCCGAGTTATTTATCGAATCACTGGAATTGAAAAATCAAAAAGAGGAGCGCAAAGTTGCAGAACTCCAATTTTTGCTGCAAGAATCAAAGGAGCAACTGAAGTCTTTGATGAAACGTCTGCAGAATATCGGTTCGAGCCTAGAGGATTTCTTGAGTTTAGAGCAAATTGGTAAGGCAAAGGCATTAGAGGTTCATGGCAAATTTTCTCATGTCGCGGATAGCTTTAATCATCTATTAACAATTAATAATGATTACAAGCAGGCTTTACATGCTTCCCAAAAATCTATTCCTGAAATTAATCTTTTTAAAGAGGAAGTCAAAAAGAATCTTGAAGAGATGAAGAATATTGAAAAGGGTATGGGGGCACAATTCGATGAATTGCGGCCGTATCGGCTTTTAGTTGCTGATGAAAAGCGTGAAGAATTTGATCATCGCATTCTAGAATTTTCGTCTGAAGTTAAGCGTATGCGTTCTTCTCTTTCAATACTCGGTGACATGATGAGAAAGCTAGATGTTATTTTGTCTAAATCTCAGCTGCAAGTTCAGGAGCAATGTAAAGAGCAGAGCACCGAAAGGCAAAGTGTTGAGTTGGCAGTTTTAAACTCCGCTGAGGGGATAAAACTATTTTCGCAAAAACTAGGGCAAGAGTTACAAGAGATGAGTAAAGAGCAAAAACAATCCGAAGAAGAATTGCTTTCTCTTTTTCAAGATCTTTGTACTGGCGTTAAGGTTTTTAATAAAAAGGTATTTGTCGAATCAAGTGAAAATACATTGCAGTAGTTGCTGCAGTTTTTCTTCTAAATCCTCTTTTGTTCCTGTGTTGCGGAGAATGAAAGAGGATTTTTCTTTTTTTTCCTCTATATTTATCTGAGCTTGCAGCATTTTTTCAGCAAGTTGTTGGTCAATGGAGTCGCGCTCCATCAGGCGTTTAATTTGGACTTGACGAGGTGAATAGACCAAAAGAGTTGCATCAACTCCGGTATCGAGTTTCTTTTCAAATAGCAGAGGGACATCATAAAAAAGATATTTAGCATTAGGGGGGATTTCTTCACAAAAAGCTTGAGGCAGTTGTGGATAGAGAAAAGCCTCCAATTGTGTCAGTTTTCGGGGATCAGAAAAAGCATTTTGGCGCAAATGTTTAAAGTTAATTTGACCTTGCTCATCAATACTTTCAGGGCTGAGTTTTTGTATAAATGCTGTCGTTTCAGTTTTTTGATAGATCTTTTTGATTAGTTCATCGGCACAAATGAGCGGATGACCTGCATTTTTTAATAAAGTAGAGACTGTGCTTTTTCCCGTGGCAATTCCCCCAGTCAGTCCAATGATGGGGACAGGGCATTGGTAGAGGCGATTTTCTTGGGAAAGCCTATTGAGCTTCACCCTTATTCCTCTTTTTTATTTTGGTCCAGATTTCTTCCATTTCAATGGGGTTAGATTCATGTACTGTTTTGCCTTCCAATCTGAGTTCGTCTTCAATGGCCTTAAAGCGCTTGATGAACTTGTAGTTTGCTTCGCGCAAAACTTCCTCTGGGTTGAAATTGAGATGGCGGGCCAATTGGGCCACGGTAAAGAGCAAATCTCCTAGTTCTTCTCTGACATGCGAGAGGTCTTGTTCTGGATTTTTATTTAGTGAATGGATTTCATCTTTAAATTCCTGCCACTCTTCTTCGACTTTTTCGATGACTTCATCAGGAGTGGTCCAGTCGAAGTTGAAAAGCTTTGTCTTCTTGCCAATTTTGTCTGCGCCAAAGAGCGAGGGAAATCTCAAAAAGGACTCATCTATTTCGTAGTGCTGCTTTTGAGCCTGTTCTTTTTCTTTCTTTTTGAGGATTTGCCAATTGTCTTTAACCTGCTCTGGCGTAATGGATGCTCCATCGGGATTACTAAAAACATGAGGGTGGCGGTAGATGAGTTTGTCGGCAATTCGTTTGGAAATGGACTCTAGCTTGAATTTTTCCTTTTCTTCCCCTAATTGCGCATGCAATAAAATTTGTAGAAGGACGTCTCCTAATTCTTCCTCCATATTGTCGAAGTCTTCTTTTTCGGCAGCATGGACAAATTCGTAGGTCTCTTCAATAAAAAAACGAAGCAAGCTCTGGTGAGTTTGTTTGAGATCCCAAGGGCAACCTTCCGTGGGGTGACGGAGTTTTTTTATCACTTCAACTAGGCGAGTAAATTCTTTTAATTCCATAGAAGCCTATATATCATGTTTTTATGAAGAAATCATACTCTTTGCTTTCTCAAGGAAAGCTTTCTTTGGAAACTTGTCGGACCATCGCTCCTTTTGCAGAGGAGTTAGCGGTGCAAAAACTTTTAAGGCTACTTATGAAGGGGGCTTTGGAGCATGTGGAAAAGGAAAGTATTCTCAAGAAGGATAAACGTCCTCTTTCTCTGACGCTGACTTATTGTGGTGCTTATCACATAAAGACAATTAATCGAAATTTCCGAGGGAAAGATAAGAAGACCGATGTTCTTTCTTTTCCCTCTTTTGAATCTTTGCGTAGGGGCGCTCGGCCGCCTGCCTATGAGCAGGAGCTTTTTTTGGGGGACATCATTATATGTATTCCCGTAGCACGTTCTCAGGCGAAAAAAATAGGCCATAGCGTCAAGGAAGAAATCGCCCGCCTATTTATTCATGGATTTTTTCATTTAATGGGATTTGATCATGAGCTGTCAGAAAATGAAGAGATAACCATGCGAAAACACGAGAGAAAGCTCGCTTCTTTGATCAAACTAGAAATCTAACTGTTTGCCTACTCAAACCTGAGTATCCATATTTTGACTAGTTACAAATTTCTTTTTAGAATTTGATTACAGAATTTGTTTATTCTGGGGCGTGAATATATTGCAGAGCTTCTTGCTAGTCACTCCGAAGCTGCTATACTGCCCCAAATTTTCTCTTGAGGAGTAATTGAATGAAATATAACAAATCGTTTTGCCTCTTTGCATCTTGTGTTGCGATTACGGCAGCGGCTGCAGATATTGATGGAACAATTAGTTTTCAGAGTAATCAAGTCGGAAATACAAACAGCGCCCTTGTTGAAGGGAATAAATATTTTGGAAATTTCAACTTTTCCTATCATGATGCAGCAGCTAAATCTTTTCGCAAAAATGTCAATGTCGCTGCACAAGTTAATGACGCGAATGATTTTATGTACTCTATTAAAGAGGCCAATATGGTCAAAGATTGGGGGCGTAATCAAGTCGCTGCAGGAAAGATGAAAATTGATTGGAATGAACTCGACCAAACTTGGGGTTATGGTTTCATCAACAATCGCCAAAATTTCGATCTTTATAATCCTGATCAAGAAGGACTTATTGGATTCAAGTGGGATCGCAATTTTCGTCGTTTTAATGTAAGTCTTTTTGCTTCAACTTTTTATATTCCTGAGCTTCAACCTGGACTTGAGGTTGAGGATGGCCAGGTTATTCGCAAAAGTCCTTGGGCCCGCTCTGTCCCTACTTCAATTAATTCAATGGACCGCGATGTTGGTATCTACTATGATGTGAATATGCCGCAAGCAAAAGATGTTGTCTTCAAGCAAAGCTTGGGGCTTAACTTCGGATATGATTCTAAGTCCACAGAGTTCAATGTTTTTGCCGTTCGAAAACCCGAAAATAATCCTCGTGTTTCAGGAGTTGGTGAATACAACGATAAGCGCGGTATGGTGGATGCAAAGATTACTCCTGAATTTGTTTATCACAATGTGACTGGAGCAACGCTGGCAAAGAAGTATAAAGATTATCGAGTTTATATTTCTTCTGTTAATGAGTATCCCGATAAACACGAAATCAAAGAGACTGATGAAACCACGGCCATCCAGGATGAACGGGGAAGAAAAAATTATGTGGGTATTGGCTCTTGTAGAGTCAATGACAAGCAAAGCATTGGGATCAACTATGTTCAGTTGGTCGATTCAGACTCAGGTTTGGAAGATGACGAGTTGAAATTTAAAAAGGCAATTAATCTCAATTGGTCGCGAAAAATTGGTAAAAAAATCAATGTAGATTTTGACTATAAGTACGATTTGGTAAGCAAAGACCAGATAATTCAGCATAATGCTGCTTACCTAATGGATCGAAATATGTCATTGGCAGTGGGGCTTAAGATTATCTCCGCTCCTAATGACGAGTCTTATTGGGCCGAATTCAGGGATCAGGATATGGCCTATAGTAGTTTTACCTACTTATTCTAAAGAAAGGGATTTCAACGTTATTTAATTTTACAAGGAGATGATTATGTTTAAATTGCATAGTCGTTTAGTGATAGGTTTTATCTTTTTATCAACTTTAGTTTCTTGCGGTGGCTACTTCGGCGACGAGGCTGTGGATGCTAATGAGAAATACCAAAAAATAATTGAGCCACAAACTGGTGATCGCTGCGATTTGGATAAATTTCAAGAGCCCAAGCGCGATTTATCTATGGTTTTAGAGGCTGATATTTCGGAATATATTGATTGCCTGAAAAACAATCTTGCGTATATCCGTAAAAAAGTTCGCACCGAAAAAGAAGATCATTTTTCCAAAGCAACACTTGAACGAGTTGCTAAAGATTTCCTTGATCAAGCAGATGCCACTGATATGATTGATGGGCTACGCACGGCCTTTGAAGTTGATGCTTTGGTTTTTAATGGTGATGGCGAGTATATGCATTATTCCAATATGTACCGCATATTGGATTTACTCAAAGTTTTTAATAAAGAATACATTACTGCGATTGGCCCAGTGGTTGATATGGCCGATACCAGAAGTTCTTTTACTTTTGCGGAGCACCGCAAGGCCATGGCCAGTTTACGTGCCTCTGTAGGGCGTTTGGTCGCGGAATTTGAGAAGGCAATTGATGAGCAAGCAAGTATTTCTAAAAAAGTAAGATCCGCATCGACTCCAATTAATCTCCTTACTGTTATGGATCGCCTTGAAACAGAGGACAATGCTGAAACTATCAAATTGATTCGCGATTGGCTTTTTACAAAACGTGCTTTTTTTGGGGGAGAAGAGGATATTCTCAGCAAACCCGAGCTATATGATCTCTTTGATAAAGTAGGAGACTTAATTGTCGCCGCTTATGATATGTATCATGCTAGCCGCATCACTTATACTGAAGCGCAGAAGGGGCAAGATACTTTGCTTTATAAAAATGCGACTTTGCAGTTTATTAAGCATCGCCATATCTTTGCAGATGATGCTGCCGAAGAGGCGATGGTGAGTTTAGATAGAGCTCTTTATATTGGTCGAGAATACTTTTATGATGTCTTCTCTGATAATGATATTCCAGAAGATCAGTGGAATGATGAACCAATTAAAGACTTTTTGAATTTTGATCATATGATTTTGGCCGCCTTTCACGCCAATCACTCCCTCTTTGGTGAACCCAGTGATAGAGTTTCTTTTCGCAATTTAGTCGATTTATTATTGTTCACTTACCAAGTTATGGAACAATATGATTTTGTATGGAAAGACGTTTTTGCTATCTCTGATGATGATAGTAATGAAGAAGATAAAGGCTCTGTTTTTGATAAAGAAATTTTTGAAAAGGACAAGGCGTCCTTTACCAAAAGTGTAACGCAAGTAAGATCAGATTTTTTGGCCCTACAAAAGAAAGTTGGCCGTCCTGTTGATTCTGATCCACTTGATCTCAATTTACTTATTGATTGGATGAAAACCACTGATTCCATTCAAGATTTAGAAGATGTGAAGAAGTTTCTTTTTTTGAAGCCTACTTTATTAGGGGGCGCGCAAACAGAAGTTACTCTTACTGAATTTGAAAATCTTTTTGCTAAAATTGAAGTGCTGGGACCTTTCTTCTATGAAATCTGGAAAATGACCGATTTTGAAGAGATCCCTGAAAGCGAATACGATTGGGCGCTCACCAAGTTTTATAAAATGATTCAGGGACTGCGCTCTAGTCTATATACAGAAGAGCCTGCGGCAACTCGTTTTGAGGTTAAAGACTTTATTAAGGCGGGTGAAACATTTAAAGATGACTTTGATATCACCAATTACCACGATGAGATTAGTGAAATCAAAACGCGTCTTTTAGGTGGAGATCTTGAAGCCTTTAACTTTAATGATGTTGATGCTCTTTTTGCGCTTTTAGAAGATCTTTTGAAAGAGCTTACCTTTACTTATAAGTTCTATGAAGCTCATGAAGATCAGATTGCAAAGAATGGGCGAGCAATTGATCCTAAAGGAGAGCTTGCTGCTGTGATGAAGGGCTACTACACAGAAGAATTTTCTCAAGAAGAAAATGCACGTTATCTAAAAGATGCCATGCGTATTCTTTTAAAATACCGCTTTTTTAATACCGAAAAAGTAAAAATTGAAGCGTTTGATGGTGAAGTGAAGGAGACGCGTTTTCCTTTCTTTGGCAATCAGTTTCATCGTTCTGCTTATGGCGCTGTGGAGATTGCGGCTTACAACTACCTTGTTAAAGAGCTTTTCCGTGTTTATGAGGGAGAGTATTTAGCTGATTTAGATGAGTATCGTATTAATGAAGAGCAGTTCAAAACCATTCTTTCTACTTATGAGAAAATTTTGCGCGATTTTGAACTTTGGAATGAGTTCCGTACTAAGCCTGATGGAACTCAAGTGGGTGGAGTAGCTGAATTTGCAGCTAACGCACTTTTGACCAACGACCTTTTTCAATATCAAGGAAATGGCGATAGCCACGTTGGTTCCAATGAATTGACTGAGTACGCTGTTCTTGGCATGGGTGCCGGTGTTTTGGCCGGAAAATTGTTTGATATTTTGAAATATGATCTTTGTAAGGATGAACTGGGACCAGCCACTGCGCCTCGTGACTCTTATGGCAATATTGTTGAAGGATATGAGCAAAGTCCTTCTAAGGCTTGTGTAAATCGTAATCTTTGGCCATTGGTTTTTAAATACAAAGATTTCATTCCTGGGCTAGAGGATTTTTACAATAACGTGATTACGAGTGAAGAAGCTCGCGAGAAATATCTTCTGAATATTGAAAACTTTGCCCAAGATTATCCTTGGGAAGAGTATATGGGCCCACGTGATTTTATGCTGACAGTGGGAGGAATTTATAATACAGATTCTATTCTTCTTCGCATGGATGATCAGCGAGTGGACAATATTGTCGATCACGATGAACTGGTAAGCTACTTTCCGCTTTTTAAAGATGCGATCTATGATTATACCAGAACACATGATCTAGATATTATTAGTAATGATAAGCGCTGTTTAACGGTGTTTGAAGCCTTGGTTTACTACCAGCGTGTGCCAACCAACTGGGAATTTATCCAGATGTGGAAGGTTCATGGTAAGAAATGGAAGAAGAAAAATATCAAGGCCGATCGCATGACCATTTCTATTATTCTTAATTTCTTAGTTAGCTAATATCAGGTACGTCCATACTTTTGCTAAGCGCAGCGTTCAACGCAGCGCTTAGCAAAAGTATGGACGTACCTAAAGCAAGAAAGCAAAAACACCTAAAAGATTGATCACTGCCAAAAAGAGGAAAATGATATTGAAATAGGATGCCCCGTTGGGGTCTCCTATGGCAGAAAAAAGCAAGAAAAAGCTTGCATGTCCAACGCCCAGTCCTTGGGGTGTGATGGGAATGGCAATGCTAATGAGTCCGATTGGGAGTAAAAAGATCACATCCATCATCGAAGTCGTTTCTGGAAGATTGGGGGCCAATAGTACCCAGTAGAGAGCAAAATTTAAAATTGTGATAAAGAGGCTAAGTATCAGTGCTTTAAAAAGGACTTGGGGATGCTGTCCAATAAAGGCGATCTCTGAAAAAAAGTGTTCTAGTTTTTTTCCTAATAGGGGAATAGGGGCAAGTAGCTTTTGGCTGAGGAAGTTGAGGAGGCGAGGTTTGAGAATCATAAGCCAAAAAGAGCCCGTACCTAGGCCAAGCAATAAGTTGATGCCATACCAGCCCAGTAGTTCCTTATTAAAACGAAAAAAATAAGAGTAGGCTGTCGCGATCAGAGTGAGGAGTACCAGTGTCGATAGCCCGATCACGCGATCAAGTAGTACTGTCCCTGTCAGAAAGCTGATTTTGAAATGAGGTTCATCTTTTCGAAGATAGAAAACTTTGATGAGATCGCCGCTGACGGCACCAGGCATAAAAGCACTAAAGAATTGCCCAATCCAGTTCAATTTTAAAAAGGAGCGAATTTTCACTTTATTGGGGACGAGATCAACCAGCAGTTTCCAGCGAAAGGCGATCAGACAGCAATCAAAAGCACCAAGTAAAATGACCCAAAACCAAGTTATGGGGCGTTGCAAAGATTGCTTTAAAAGGCTCAGGTCAATTTTTCCGCTCTGATAAAACCACCAAATAATAATTGCTGCGAGGCTGAATTTGGCCAAAAAGAGTAGGATATTTTTGGCGACTTTGCGTGTTTTCACTAAAGATCTCTTTTAAGAAGCTTCATGGAAAACTTCATAAAGATAGAATGGGCCGCATTTATGGCAATGATAAATCCAGGAACACCATCTAAAAATCCTTTTTTTAAAATGTAACATTCTAAAAATTTGAAAGGAGGTTTTAGAATCATTTTACTAAAGCAGCTAAAGGGAGACAGATTTTGTTTTAGGGCAGCGGCTCCCATGCGGGCATATTTAACATTGATATTAACTTGTGAGGCGATAGTGGGAAATGAGTAGTGGTACAGTAGACCATCTAGTTTTTGAACACTAATTTGCTTTCCATCAAGGGCAGTGACTTTTTCATGCACCGTTGGTTCGGTAAAACAGGCGTTCTCCTTTTGGTACAGTCTAATAATGTGATCCGGAAACCAGCCACCATGTCTGATCCAGCGCCCGCAAAAAGATGTCAGGCGATTGATATAGAAAATGGTTTGGGCGGGAGTTGCCGAAAGAGTTTCAAGAATATTTTCTTGTAGTTCTTTGGAAATCTCTTCATCGGCATCCAGCGAAAAAATCCATTCGCCCAGAGCTTGAGAAGCGGCGTAATTTTTTTGATTTCCATGGTTCACAAAAGGATGGTGGAAGACTTTGGCCCCTAGGCTTTGGGCGATTTCCACGGTGCGGTCTTGACTCCCTGAGTCGATGACAACGACCTCATCAGCAAAGGCTGCCGATAGAATGGCCCTTTCGATATTTTTTTCCTCATTTAATGTGATGATGGTGACAGATAGCTTCATATATAGGAGAATTCTAACGCTAAATGATTGTCTTTTCAATTGGTGACATTACTTTTCGCAAAAGCCTTGTTGTGAATGCTTTTGCAAAAAGTATATGGCACTCGTCTCGGAGGAAATAATGCGCGTTGCGATGATAGGAACGGGGTATGTGGGGCTTGTTTCAGGAACTTGTTTTGCTGAAATTGGTCATAGTGTGGTTTGCTTGGATATTGATCAACAAAAAATTGAGATTCTAAAATCTGGAGGGGTGCCTATTTATGAACCAGGTTTGAAGGATCTTATTGCGCGCAATGTGAAGGCTGGGCATTTAACTTTTTCCAATAATTATGAAGATATCACAGCTGCTCAAATTATCTTTTTGGGGGTTGGGACTCCATCTCGTGAAAATGGTGAGGCTAATTTGGATTACCTCTATGCTGCGGCTAAAGATGTTGCGCAAAATATGAAAGATGGTGCCATCGTCGTGATTAAATCGACGGTACCAGTAGGAACACATTTGGAAGTTGCTCGCGTGATGCATGAAACGACGAATAAAAAATTTTCAATCGTCAATAATCCAGAGTTTTTGAAAGAAGGATCGGCCATCGACGATTTTATGAAACCCGATCGCGTGGTGATTGGACATGCCGATGCTGCCAGTGCCGAGATGATGGATGAGCTATATGCTCCTCTGGTACGTCAAGGTAATCCCATTATTAAAA
Organism: Bacteriovoracaceae bacterium; assembly: GCA_003245675.1. Taxonomy (GTDB): domain Bacteria; phylum Bdellovibrionota; class Bacteriovoracia; order Bacteriovoracales; family Bacteriovoracaceae; genus SZUA-425. The sequence continues at coordinate 31,002 of QKCN01000080.1, forward strand.
TGAGTAACATGTCCGCAGAAATGACCAAATATGCGGCCAATAGTTTTTTGGCGACGAAAATTTCGTTTATCAACGAGATCGCGAAATTGTGTGACATTGTTGGCGCCGATATTGAAGAGGTTCGCCACGGTATCACTTCCGACCAGCGCATTGGAAAGCACTTCCTTTACCCTGGCGCAGGATATGGCGGCAGTTGCTTTCCTAAAGATGTCAGTGCTCTTTTGAAAACGGCCAAAAAAGTGGATATGGAGATGAAGGTTATTCAGGCAACTGAAGATGCCAATCGTCTCCAAAAAACTTATCTCTTTGAAAAAATGATGAAGCATTATCAAGGCAATATTAAAGGTAAGGTTTTTGCGTTCTGGGGTGTCTCATTCAAACCCAATACTGATGATATTCGTGAGGCCCCGGCCATTTATATGGCAGAAGCAATTTATAAAGCGGGAGGCAAGGTTCAGTTTTATGATTCTGTTGCCGCTGAAAATTTTGAAAAGCTCTTTTTGTCTAAAGGATTAGAGTTAAAAAGGGCAGAGAACAAATATGAAGTCCTTAAAGGGGCAGATGCCTTAGTGTTGATGACTGAATGGGGAGAGTTTCGATCTCCTGATTATGAGTTCATCAAAGAGGCATTGAACGATGCAGTTATTTTTGATGGAAGAAATTTATTTTCTCGTCGTCGCATTCAAGAGCTAGGCTTTCAGTATTATGCGATTGGGCGCAAAATTTAATTAGGATACAAAGGATTTGTTTATGAAATTACTCAGTATTTTGACCATGGCCGCAATTTTCTTTGTTGCCTGTGATTCAAAAAAAGGATCAATTGGAGAAATGAAAGAGCGCAGTGACATTGATGCCAAGTATAAGTGGGATTTGACTCATTTATATAAGACCATGGACGACTTTGAAAAAGAGAAGAAGTTTGTGGAAGACGGGGCCCTTAAGTTCAAAGCATTCAAGGGAAAACTTTCTGAACAGAAAACCATTAAAGAAGCTTTGGATTTATTATTTGATCTTAGACACAAAGTGCAGCGCTTAGAGGGTTATGCCATGATGTTGAATGATCAAGACATGAGAAAAACAGAAGGTGCCGGTCTTAAAAGTACAATTGAAAAATTAGCCTCTGAGTTGAGTGCGTCTTCTGCTTTTGTGGCACCAGAGCTATTAGGACTTCCCGAAAGTGAGTTAAAGGCTCTTGGACAAAATAAAGCAATGTCTGACTATGATATGTATTTTCGCGATTTGATTCGCCAGAAAAAACACGTTTTGTCTGAAAAAGAGGAAGCTCTTCTTGCTCAAGCTGGAGTGACGCGCGAAGCTGGGTACAACATCTACAGCACTTTTTATAATGGCGAGCTAACTTTTCCTGAGATTGAGACAAGTGAAGGCAAGGTAATATTGTCATCATCTGTTTATGTCAAACTTCGTCAAAGCTCTAATCGAGAAGACCGCCAAAAAGTTTTTACGGCCTTCTTTGATCGCTTGGGCGACTACAAAAATACTTTTGCTAAAATGCTGGCAACTCAAGTGGATACCAATATTTTTTATGCCACAACCAGCAAATACGATTCCGTATTGCAGTCCTCTCTTTATGGAAATGATATTCCCGTTTCTTTTTATTCGACTTTGATTGATACAGTAAAAGAGGGACTTCCTGTTTTGCATCGTTATTTAAAGTTAAAGAAAAAGGTCTTGGGGATAAAAGATGATATGCGCTATTACGATCTTTATCCTTCTGTTGCCGGCAGTGTGGAGTATGAATTTACTCCAGAAAAAGGGAATGAGCTAATTGCCAATGCGCTTAAGCCTTTGGGGGCAGAATATGTCAAAGTTGCCAGTGAAGCGTTAAAACCGGGTTCTGGTTGGACCGATGTCTATCCTAATAAAGGAAAGAGAAGTGGTGCCTATATGACGGGAGGGCATTATGATGTTCATCCTTTTATGCTACTTAATTTTCAAGGCTCTTATGATTCAATTTCAACAACTGCCCATGAATTAGGCCATGCCATGCATTCCTATTATTCCAATGGCAATCAGCCTTTTACCAAAGCTCACTATGCAACTTTTACTGCTGAAATTGCATCAATCTTTAATGAGAATTTACTTTTTGAATACATGCTTAATGAAGAGGATGACGATGATAAGAAGATTGCTCTTTTAGGAGAGTCTTTGGAATCTTTGCGCACAACGGTGTTCCGTCAGACATCTTTTGCTGAGTTTGAGAACCTTATGTATAAAGCTGCAGAAGCGAAAAAGCCTCTGACTTCAGATTTTTTGAATGCAACTTACTTGAATATTTTAAAAACTTATTATGGTCATGATAAAGGGATTGTGAAGATTGATGATCGCTTTCAAGCCGAGTGGGCCTATATTCCTCACTTTTATTATGAGTACTATGTTTATCAATACGTGACCGGATATCTTGCATCTCTTGTGCTTTCGGAAAGAGTATTTAAAGGAGATACCAAAACTCGCGATTCCTATTTAACGAACTTTCTTAAAAAGGGTGCTTCTAAGTATCCTCTAGAAATTCTCAAAGATGTGGGAATTGATATGACAGAAAAAGAAGTTTATCGAGAAGCCTTTAAGATTTTTGAAAGTCGACTTGAGCAATTGGAAAAGCTTTTATAGCCTAGATAAAAAAGGCCCACTAAAAAGTGGGCCCTTTTTTTATCGAAAATAGTCGATTTAACCGTGATCAGTAACGTCTACAACTTCTTCAAGATCTTTTACATTTTCTTTTAAGAAGGCTTCAACGCCGTGCTTGATTGTTGCGCGAGCTCCAGCACATCCTTTACAGCCACCAGAAAGACGAACATAAAGTTTATTATCTTTGAGTTCTACGATTTCAATTCCGCCGCCATGAGACTCTAGGGCAGGGCGAACGTTTTCATTTAAAAGTTTTTCAATTGTTTCTAACATTTTGGTCTCCTTAACTTGAATTCTTTGGTGGACTTATAACATTATTAAACTATTATGAAAATATGAAGATTTTAGTTCTCAAGAACAGGGCCATGGGCGATGCGGTCATGGGATTGTCCTCATTACAGTATCTTAGCCATCTCTACCCAGGTGCCGAAATTCATTATTATTTGCCAGCATGGATATTGCCTCTTTTTGAAAAAGTTGATTTCGGGGCCAATATTAAGATTTTTCCATGGCCAGCTGGATTTTGGGCGAATTTTAAGAGGATTCGGACTGAACGCTATGACCTGTTGATTGAGCTTCATCAAAGGGCCAGTTCTGCCAAAATTTTAAATTTATGCTCTTGGTTTTTGCGCATCCCTTATATTTTTCATAACCATCATTTGAAAAAGGGAAAAGTCATTCACCAAGGAGAAACTCGCCCCGCCATTCAGCGCGACTTAGATGGAGTTTGGTCCGGACTTAAAAGAGTCATGTCTTGGGAAGGAGACTTACCTTCTTATTTAGATTTTGCTCCGCAGATGAAGGTCGAAGCCGCAGTTCGACCAAGAGTTGTTTTAGGTGTTGTTGCCAGTCGTTCCACCAAAATGTGGCCACTTTCATATTTTAAAGAATTAATTGAATTATTGCGGAAAGAAATCATCGATTTGGAATTTATTATTCCCATTAGTCACTCCGCAATGGATCAAGAAGTTAAACAGCAGCTTGATCTTTGGGGAATTCCGACGGTGCAACTTTCTTTGGATCAATTGCCTCAGCTTATGCGAACGGCAAAGCTTTATATTGGAAATGATACGGGCCTTAAGCATATTGCTGTTGCGGTGGGGACTCGTACTTTTACTTTCTTTGGTCCAGAAGATCCCCTCGAGTGGCACCCCTATGACAGAGAGAAACATTTGGTTTTTTATAATGAAAATATGCCCTGCCGGACTCGTACTGCCCATTTTTGTGGACTCAATACTTGTGAGGAACACCTATGTTTAGAAAGTCTTTCAGCTTTAGAGGTTGCGCAAAAGGCATTACCCTTTTTGTCTTAGCCCTTAATTTTAGTTCCTGTCAGGATAATCGCATTCGAGTTTTGGTATTTGATATGCCTGTTGTAAAAGCGCGCTATCCTCAAGTGGAAATTTCAAATCTGATTGAGCCCCTTTCATTGAACGATAGAGAGTGTCAATATGGTCTGCGAGAGCTAGAAGATTTTTTAGGTAAAGAAGGACGCTATGAAGGATATGAATTTTTAGAATCTTTTTCAAAATTTGCCTATGCCTCTCATGGTAATCATGTCTTAGGTCTTGTCATGAAAGGACTCGAGAAAGAAAAGCGCATTCGGTGGGCGTTTCAGGGTATGGGACTTCCGCCAAACCATGAGGAACTTAAAGAAGAAGGCGTTTATAAAGAACGTCTGCAAAAAGAGTTGAATGCGGTAAGAGAAAGAATTGCCCAATTTAGGCCGCAATTGGTAAATGTGAGTGGCTCAGAAACAGTAGAAGAAAATAAGAAGAACTATTTGGATGCGGGATTTTCTGAGGCCGTTGCGCAAGAAAAGGCTATGGCCATTTATAAAAAATGGAAAGAGTTGTGGGGTGAGGTGATAAAGAATAACCCTCAGACTCTTTTTGTTGTTTCCGCAGGAAATGGCGGTGTGGATGGTAAAGGTGATTTACTTGAGACAGGAGGGGCCGTTCCGGCAAGCCTTGAGTTTCCCAATCTCGTGAGTATTACTTCAATTGGTCGTCAGGAAAAGCTGAGTGATTTTTCTAATTGGGGAGGGCGCGTTCATTTTGCTTTATTGGGAGAGGGGATCTTGTCTGGTTCAGCTTGTCCATTGCACTCTGTGCGTTTGTGGGGCACATCGCAAAGTACGGCCCTTTTTTCTAACTTGGTTATAAAAAATATGTTGCAAGGAAAATCAGCATTGGATTATGCCAATTGGAAATACCAAAAATTTAGCAAGGTAAAATGGGGGATTCCTAGCGCCTTATAACTTATTAGGGGCGATAGAGGCAGCGAAAACCGGCAAATCCACTTGTGTTTCCTGTTGTCGATGACCAACCGGCATAAGTTCCGTAGATTCCTGTCATTTGATGTTCGTCTGAATAATAAGTAAAAAATCCCCCCTTGAGCTGGATTGTTCCCGAAAAGTAGAAACGTCCCAGATTATAAGCAGAGTTGTAAACTGAGGGATCTACATTTCCTGGATTGCCAGGCATAAAGTCATTATTTTCTAGATAGCCACAGGTGGGATTTAAAGAAAATTCTAGGCCCGAATTAAGCCCACAGCTGTAAGGGAGAGTATTAAAGCTTGTGCCACCAGAAGTCCACTCTACTATTTCCCAGAGGTTTCCGGCCAGATCCCAAACTTCTTCACCATTAGAAAAGCGAAAGGTTCGTCTTTGTTCCCAGCCACTATTGGGGGCATCTCCTGAGCCTATAGGATCTGTGCTTGCATTATCTGTTCCACAGTAAGGATCTGCGGTATCGGTTACGGCAAGAGACACGTTTTGTACCAAAGAACCATTATAACGATCAGAATGACCTTTGGCCAAAACACCAATACCAACGGTTCCACTTGACCAGTTGAATGCGGTTGCTTCAATGTTCCGTGCCATACTCATCCATTCTGCATTAGACACAATATCGTAATTGGCGCCAAGAGCTTGGCAGGCGTCTTTTGCAGCCTGCGCGCTAATGGTTGCCCAAGGTTGATTGGCCGCTTGGGAAGTTGCAACTCCACCAACATTTTTGGCTTCGTATTTCATAATACAAAATTCATTAACACCAAGATCTGCATTTGCTGGTACGAGAACAAATTCTGAAGGGCAGGTCACAGGTAGAGCTTCATAGGAAATATTTGTATCAATGCAGTCGGAGCTGTATGTGCCATTGTTGGTTTTGATGTAAAGGTTATGAGCGCCAACGGCCAATGGTATAGTAATTGAATTCGTTCCACTAACTGCCGTTGCCGAAGCAAGAAGAGTGGAGCAAGAGGAGTCGTCGTAAATATTTATAGCAAGACCAGCTCTTATACCTTCGACTTCAAAAGTGACTAATTTTTCAATACCTGAAGGGGTGACTGGGGCGATCCAATCAATATCTTCGACCTTTGGATCAGGAGGAGCAAGGTTTGTAGTGATACTCTTTGTGGTCGTTTGGGTGCTAATATTAAGGTTTGCATCAACGGCAATAACTTTAAATTTATAATTTGTCCCCTTTGAGAGATTGGAGACAGTATAGCTCGTATCGGGAGGAATCACTGTTGCAAGGTATTCTGGGGGATTCGAGGTGACATTATAAATTTGATAGGCTGATGCTTTGGACGTTTCTGTCCAGTTGATACGTGCAGAAGCATCTGTCACTTGATCAATAGAATCAATGCCAGTAAAGGATAATATGGAAACACCACCGGTGCTGGAAGAGAAACCCAAGTTGGCTTCACCACTTCCCCCACAAGAGTAAAGGTTGAAAATGGCAGTGAATAAAAGTGCAAAGTTTAAATAGTTCATAGTTCCCAGTGCAAAAGATACTTACTTGTTTATCGGTATATAGATTATAGATCTTTAATCGCTTTTTATTTGTTCGATTGCTTCTGTCTCTGTAAAAACAGTCTGTTATCGTATTTGATCGTCTGCTGGCCTTGCATTTTATTGACAAATGAATATGGCGTCCCTGTTTAATGCACTAAAAGTATTTACAGAAAATTCATATTTGAATTTATGTCTTTTGCTTGCCCCTCCAGCTTTTGGGAAAACTTCCATTTTGCTTGAGCTATTTCAAAAGGTGAATACGAAATTCATTTTTGTTTCCCCCTTGAGAACCTTGGCCAATGAATTTGAACAAAGGGCCAATTGCGTTATTCCTACTTATAATTTGAAGGGAAGAAAAAATGGATTTGAAATTTTACGAGCATTTAGTTCGAAACCACGGGCCTTACTTATTATGACTCCTGAATCTTTGTCTTCGCTTGATTATGAAATTTATTTTACAGGTAATGAGCTTTTTATTTTAGATGAGTTTCATCTTTTCACAGAGTGGGGAGAGAGTTTCCGCTTTTATTTATTGGAGTTTTACTTTTATTTATTAGGGACTCAGAAAAAGGTTTTAGGATTGAGTGCGACTTGTTCTGCTTCATTGATGCAAAGTCTGCAGGAAGAGCGGGGATTGATTTTAAACTTAGGCAATATGCAGTTTAAAAATTATCCACAGCGTTTTCACTGGATTCCTTCTGTCATGAATAATTTGTGGGTGCGAATCTTTGAAAGAGAGCTACGTCAAAAAAAAGGAACCATTTTGTATTTTTGTGCTTTTCGCGAAGAGGTTGAGCGTTTGCATCAAAAGGCATTGAAGAAAGGATACAAAAGTATCGCTTGTAAAGGCGGAGAGACCGAATATTTTTCACAAAATATTATGAAGCAAGATTATCATATTATCTTTTCTACTTCGGCCCTAAGTCATGGCGTGAATTTACCACAGGTGCGGCTTGTTTTTATATCCTATCAGGTTCAGCAGCAGGGGATGTGGATTCAAATGGCGGCCCGAGGAGGGCGATGCGGTGAACATTTTGATGTTTATTCTCGTGAGTCTTATTTTGTAAATAGAAGAAAATCCTTCTGGCAGCTATTTATTGACAGCTGCCAGTTTTTTGTTGATTGGCCAAATCTTTTTCCAATTTAATTTTATGTTTGGGACCTAATGGGAGTTGTAATGCTTTTTCAATGATCTGGCATTTATGTGGATTGATAGCGAGGATACTGAGGTAGTCGATAAGTAATTTTTTAGTTTCTTTCTTTTCCTCGTGAATTTGAGCTTTTACTTGATAGGCAGCCACTTGAGTTGGGTCTGCTTGGATTGCTTTATTGGCAAACTCTAGTGCTTTATCTTTTTGGCCATCTTGAAAGAGCAGAATGCACATATTCAATAGGCTTGGGGCATGATTGGGGAACACTTCAAGGGCAATTTTAAGGTAGGTCAATGCAAGGTTATTCTTGTGTTGAGCGCTGTAAATGGCCGCAAGGTTAGAGTAGGCATCGGGGAAGCGGCGATCGTCGTCGATGGACTGGCGATAGTACTTTTCAGCTAAGTCGTATTCTTTTTGGTGGCCGGCAATATAGCCCAAGGATAGGTAAATTGAGGATAAAAACTCATTCGCCTTGGAAAGAGGCTGAAAGTAGAAGCTTCCTTTAAGAGACTCGGGGTTGGCTATAAAGTTTTTTTGGTAAAAATCTTTGGCCACAATTTGTCCTTTACGAAGGGTTTCAATGTAGCGACAAATTTCATTGCGGCATAGTTCAATAAAAACGTGATTGGGGATTCTTATGAGTGAGGCTTTGAGCGACAGTTTTTCGGCCAACAAAAGATAAATAGTCGACAGACCGACACAGTGGCCTTTCTTGCTCTTGACGACGGTATGAGGCAAAATATTGCTTTCTACTAATCTCGAGTTGCTAGAATTATCAGCTTGAATTCCGTTCTTTTCAAAAATGTATTCACTGAGTTTTGTGGCGATTGCGGAGAGATCATCGCTGGAGCTGATTTCGGGCGCACCATCTAAAAATGCTTGGAGCTCAAGTTGGCGCTCTAGAGGATCAACCTTTTTGATGAGTTTTTGAATCTCTTCACGGAAATTTTGACCTTCGTGAATGATGGGGTAGAGTTCACATTCTTCGTTTATAAGAGGGTTGATATCTTTGCGCTTGCAAATAAACCCCATATTTTTTCTGGCCAATGCAAGGTCTTGCGCTGAGGCACCAAAATCTTTTCCAAATTGTAGATAAAGTAAAAAGAGATTGCGTTCATCGATGAGATCTTGCCAGAGGGAGAAGCTTTTTATTTTGAGAGATATTGCGACTGCTTCATCAAGCAGCGGTTTAAGCTGTGCTTTGTTGGCATTAGGATCTTTTTCAATGGCCTGAGTTTGAATAATGAGAGAGTCCAGTTTTTGGAGCAATTCTTTTTGTATTTGAATGCGTTCTGATTTATAGCGTTTGCCCCAGACCATATTAGGGTTATTGAATTGCAAAAAATGCAAGTATTCGTGAACGATGCTTCCCGTAGTGGCTTGATCGTGAATGAGGATCGTGTTTTCAAGGGGAAGAAATTGACCATGGAGTGCTTTCATTTCCGCAAACATTGATCTAGCCTGTGGAGGAACGCAAAATGGACGGGAGTTATCTTGGGTACAAGGTCTTTCAATTTTAATTTTTTTATCTTTATTAAGATATAAGAGTAATTGTTCAGGGGCCATGCGGAAAAGCTTGAGTAGCTCTGCCTTTTCAATTTTCGTTTGGTCGCAAAGGGTGTATTCATTGCCGTCAAAGGTGGGGCGACAGCGAGCAAATTTGCCTTGATTGTCTTTTAACCATTCTTCAAAGTTTTCAAATGATTCAGCAAATACAGCAGTAAAAGAAAAAAGGATAAGGAGAGTGAGAACTTTTTTCATGGACATGACCTTTGAATAATAAGGGAAAAAGAAGGCCTGCAGAAGCAGGCCTTGATGTTTTAAACGAGAATGCTTTTTTCTGTTTCGCAATCGAAGAGACTGAGGTGTACCAGATTAAAGGAGACTTTGACTTGGCTTCCTACTTCTGGAAGATTCATCCCCATTATTTCCCCGATGAAAAGTTCGCTGCCAATTGACATCGAGATAAGTGCATTTTTTCCAAGAGGTTCAACGATCTCAATGGTTGCATCAAACTTCCATTCTTCAGGAATGTTATCATTATCATGAGCGATGAAAATATCACTTGGACGTAGTCCCATAATGAGGTGCTGGCGGTTGCCAATAAATTCTTTGACGTGCTGAGGTGCTTTAAATTTCATGTTTCCACTGTGATCTTTAAAGAAGAATTCACCACCAGATTTTTCCACATCAATATTAAAAAAGTTCATGGCCGGGCTTCCAATAAAGCTTGCGACAAATTTATTGGATGGTCGCGAAAACACTTCCATGGGGGTTCCCACTTGTTCAATATGGCCTCCACGCATAATAACCAAGCGATCTGCAAGAGTCATTGCCTCGACTTGATCATGGGTTACGTAGATTGTTGTGCGCTTGTCGTGCAAGTGACGACGTTTGATTTCGGTGCGCATTTCATTTCTGAGTTTGGCATCAAGATTAGAAAGAGGCTCATCGAAAAGAAAAACCTTGGCATCTTTAGCAATAGCTCGTCCCATAGCCACACGTTGACGCTGACCACCGGAAAGTTCTTTGGGTTTGCGTTTGAGATAGGTCGTAAGTCCTAGCACTTCTGCTGCATTTGTTACGCGCTTTTCAACTTCTTCTTTAGGAAGCTTTTGAAGTTTAAGACCAAAGGCCATATTTTCATAAACGGTCATGTGAGGATAAAGTGCATAGTTTTGGAAAACCATTGCAATTTCTCTTTCGTTGGGAGTTGCATGATTGACCACTTTTCCGTCAATCAGAAGATCGCCACCGGTGATGTCTTCAAGCCCTGCAATCATACGCAAGGTTGTAGACTTTCCACAGCCAGAAGGCCCCACAAGCACAAGAAATTCTTGATCTTTGATTTCTAAATCAATTCCATGAACCACATGGGTATCTTTTCCATAAGTTTTTTTAATCTGTTTTAATTCTACAGTTGCCATTAGAACCACGCCTCCGCTTGGAACCCGTATTGAGTTGCGCTTGTTTTGTCTTCAAACATTGTGCCGCTGGCAATTCTGCCTTTGTTGTCTTCGTTCCACATTGTGTGAGTTACGAAAAAACGTAGAACGGGGCGAGACCAGATGCTCAAATTTGGGTGAAGTTGAGGAGCAACAGTGATACGAGTCATATGATATTTTTTATTATCATCAACAATTGAGTGACCAATTTCAGTCGCAAAACTCATATTGTCGTTTAAGAAGTAAACGGGACGAATGCCGGCGCCCATGGTTGAAACGTCTTTGGTTTGAAGCCAAGGGTTTTTCGCGTTTTGAAAGTAAGCCGCTCCGTGTAGTTCAAAATTGGGTGCAAGCTTAGTGGTGATATGCTCAACCACGCGCACTGTTCTAGATTCATCTTCAATATCTTTTTCTGCCGCAGTAAGGGTTTCATCCCCCCAAACGCCAAGAGAAGAAAGGAGGCGGCTCCCATAAGTTACAGAAAAGTCATTAAATCCTTGTGCTAAATTGGAGTGGAATTTTACTCCGATGAGCTCACCCATATGAGAGACTGAGTTGTCCCCTTTGGGAGCTTGAGCAACTTGTCCCCAGAAATTTAGGCTGTGCTTTTCGCTGAGTTTGAAATCAAAAAAGCGGATATCGATAAGTTGCATTTTATGAGTGCCAATATCAGAAGATTTGTCAGTGGCATCATTCACTTGATTGAAAAGGGCCAAGGAAAGCTTTCCATTGGCTAGCGGAATATTTTCGACACCGGCCCCAACTCCATCGACATTACCAAAATAATACCAATCCATCATATGGAGGTCGGTTGAACGGTAAAATCTATTTCCGATCCAGAAATTTAGGTGGGTTCCGGCAAGATTACCTGCCTCTACAAATGTTTCACGTAGACGGAAAGTAGAGTCCTCGGAGTTGTTATTGGCACCACTTTCATAAGTCATAAGAAAATGGGTGTTCCAGTAGGGCTCATTTGCATTTTGAGATTTCTTGTTGTGTCCTACGAATTTCATATCAACGAATGTTCCATCTTCGTTACCAAGGCGGAACTCATTACCGGCAAGACCGGAGGCTGGAGTACCAGGATTATCGATACGGGCCAAATCGCCACCTTCGAGGTTGGAACCAAATCCAGTTCTCATGTAAGAGTGAAAGTCTAAATTTTCGCCAGTTAGAGCAAAAGCACTTGAGCTAAGGGCCAAAAGGGAAGCTAATCCCCAGTGAAGCATTTTCATGTAGGACTCCTTGATTGCGGGTTTACTGCAAATTTTTCAAAGCATAGCCTTAAAAAATTGATTTTTCTAGGTTTTTTGCTTATTCAAGAGGGCGAAAATAGATCATAAGAATAGTTAAAATAACTTTAGGAGAACTCTTTATGAAAATGGCCATTGGCATGGATATTGGGGGAACAAATACCAAAGTTGCTTTTGTGACAGAAAAGGCAGAAATCCTTTACAGTACAAGCTTTGCAACTTTGTCGTATGCACCTTTTGACGATTTTTTGAAGCGAGTCAAAGAAAAGGTGAGTGAGGGGTTAAGAATAGTCAAAAACGACTATGAGCTTTTAGGAATGGGCGTGGGAGCTCCTAATGCCAATCCAAGAACGGGAATGATTCAAGACCCTCCTAATCTGGGGTGGGGAACTGTTTCGCTTGCCAAAGACTTAGAAGATATCTTGGATATGCCCGTTCGTTTGGACAATGATGCCAATATTGCGGCAACGGGCGAAATGTATTTTGGCGAGGCTCGTGGCATGAAAAATTTTATTACCGTAACTCTAGGAACGGGGGTTGGCACAGGTGTTGTGGTGGAAGGTGCTTTAATGACAGGGGCT
>QKCN01000074.1 GCA_003245675.1 Bacteriovoracaceae bacterium
GTGGTTAGTAGCTTATTTGGAAGCTTAACCGGGTCTATTGATTTAATCTCGGCAATGTATTGGCTGCGACCAATCTTTTTTTGTTTTCTTTTAGACATTTGTTTCTCCTTCTACTGTTGCCACAAATGCCTGAATTTCAGCAACAGTTTGTTTTAATTCTTTCATAATTTGAGTGTCCATATATCTGCTTGGCATAATGATGTGGACATCATTTTTATTTGTATATTGGTTATATCTGGTGATGTATATTTTATTGACCGGCATGTTGTTTGCCTTGCATAAAATAGAATAAATTCTCACTTGTTTAGTCCTGGCGTAACTGGTACTAGATGTAAGTCCTGTTTTTAATTCCCAAATAACACCATCATCATAAAGGTCTAAAACCCCAACTAGGGTAAAAGGAATACCGGAATCTGATTTTAGGTTAGCAGTGAGTTTAACCTGTGGCCTAGGATTTTTGAGTTCATACCACCCAAATTCCGGTATTAGCCTTTTATTTTTAACCGCCTCAGCACACGCCTTATTATCGAATTGCAGTCCCTCTATCATTTGTGGGGTAGGACTTTTTCTGATGCCGTGTATGTAGTCCATTACACCCTGAATATCGTGACGCTCCCAAAGGGTTAAAAGGGTATAGCTGATGCGTAAATTTTGGTTCATTTGAGTGTTGCCAGTTTTGCTTTTACAACTTTCAAATACATTTTGTTTTGATCAACAACTCTTTTGAGTTTTTTAATTTCTTGCTCGCACTCTGTTATCTCTTTTTTATCGTCAATTGAGCCCTTACCACTGAGATATTTCCTTCTTTCAGAGAAGTACTCTAACTGTGTCTCAGCATCAATAGATGCTTTTAACACTTTGTCGTGTAGTTCAATAACAATATCTTTTTCAGTTCTAATTTCCATATTCGTCCTCCGTTACTTCAGGTATAGCAAGGTCATAAAGAATGTCCTCACTGTTGTTATTAATTGATTCAAGAAAGGCTTTTGCTTCCTTTGTTGGTTGAATAGAGATTGATTTGCTTCTGCTGTTTTCCATTACTCCCGGTGGAAGTTCCCTGTTTTTTTTCAAGTAGTCTTTAACAGCATCAGTTTTTGGTTTAATGGTTAAACTAACATCAAACATTTCTGGGTCGACAATGTTCTCATCAATTTTTATATCAATTCCTTCAGATAAATCTGGGTCTGCCACATACTTTGCCCCACCACGTTCTGAGTAGGTTGCTCTAATAAAGTTTCCAGATATACCACTAAAAGACTCTCCAAGCTCTGTCTTTCCATTTTCTACAAGCTGAGACTTAATTGAGTCATAGGCATCATTAAATGCTTTTCTTACCAGGAGAAAGAACGAGAGTTTTGCCTCTGTTTCCTCATTCTCAAACTTTGCCTTAGTATCATCTTGAGACTCAGAGATGAGCTGCATTAATGATGTGCCAGAGAACACCTTATTACTTAGTTCCATACAGCCACCAATTCTCCCTTTCTGGAAACTCGCTTGCGTCTCCGGAAATACCAAGAGACGTTGTTCCTTAGAATATTGTGCATTCTTTTTATTTTTAATGCCCTTCTTTTTTGTTTGAGTCGTTTGTGTTCAGTCATTGGTTAAATCCTCAATCATTGCTGGACATAAATCTGCAGACATAGAGGCAACTCTTTGATTCATTTCTTTGTAGCAAGAAAGCTCAACCTCTGCAGGAGAAAATGCAACATTAGAAAAAAGAATAATAATGGAAAAAATAACTCCAGTAATAATTCCGAATAAAAATTCAATCATATTTTCCTTTCAATGTGCCGGGGTGAACTTCTCCACCCCAGCCAGTTAACTATTCTTCTCTCAAAATTTCGTCAATATCATCTTCAGATGATGTCTGACTTGGTTCATTGCCACTTGGAGCAAAGTCTAGTGGGTGTCCACCCTCAAAGTATTTCTCCATATCAATATTGACTTGAGAAATTCTGTCTTTGATTTGCTGGCTCATTTTTGATGGGGGCTCTGGTTGAACCGTATAAACCACCTGCTGACCATTCTTTCCCCTTACAATGTTGATGTCGTATTTATCTAATGCTCCCCATTTTGGGTTTTTTGCCAGTGACAAAAGGTCTTGCTGAACTTTGCCTTGGGTGATGTTTAACAGCTCAATGCTATTTGTTTTATAGTTCCAAACAACACAGGCCCAAAAATGTTGGACTGATTTCTTTTGACCAGTAAATTTATTGATATCAGCACTGGCCTGCTCTTGTGCCGTGAACTCTTCATCAAGATGCTTTCTTACCGGCTTACCATTAATCCATAATTCGTTTCCCATAGTTGGAGGAATTAGGAACCGAACAAGGTTGTCTCCATCTTGAAACTTCATGTACGAGCTTTTACTCGGAACTTTGTAATCTTCTGCGAACCATGCCATAGGGTTCTCCTTTTCTATTTATTATTACTTGGTAATTTACTTGACCACGGGTCTATTCCCTGTTCGACACAGGCTACAACTCCCAGACGCATTCTGGCATCTTGAAGGTGCCTGAGTGCCAAGGTTACTTCTGCACCAGATGGCCTGCGTTCTGCAGCCAGTTCCTCAAGAGCTTTGATAAACGTGGTCATGTCAAAGTGAATTGCGTTAATTTTTTTTAAGTAATCATCAGACATAAGTTTCTCCTATTTTGTTATAAACGATAATAATAAATTTGAATAAAAAAGAACTCCATAAAAGAAGACAAACATTAAAGTAACAAACCCGAGAATTACTGCCGTTGATTTTAATGATATATAGGCATTCAACATAAACTGAGTAAATCTATAAAATTTTGGATGTTTGTGCTTAACTAAAAATTCAGCAGCATGACCTTTAACCTTCATGGCAAGCTCTTCCCGAATTTCTTCAGGAAGTTCTTTCCAATCTGCGTCAGAAATACCGGTAATATGTTGAGCTACTTCATATAAAAACGGTTCATCATCAATCATTTTCTGGTGAACCTCAATTGCTGACAACCCCTCAAGCTTTCCAAAGTCTTCACAACTTGATGCTTCTGTCCTAATTATAACTGTCTTATTCTTTTTGCTCTTCATATGTGAGAATCTCCTTGTGTATTTTTAACTCTGCAACAAACATTGTAACCCCAAACAACAATAATATGCAAGTATCAAAATCTGACCACTTGTAGTTGACTAGAAAAAAGTAATACAATGTAGCCACCAGACCAACCTGCGTCAATCTATACCTTGTGTAACTCTGCAAGAAACACACTACGATGAGATGGGGCGGATTGGTCTTTGGTTTTGGTCAGATGTGTGCCCCCATAAATCAATCTTTTTATCTTCTTTACAACCAATATCTCTGTTTGATACTCTATTTTCACTTTGGCAAGCTCGTCCGAGATTTACTCGGTATCCCTACGAAAGTGGGATGACTTAAAATTTTAGTGTAGAATAAGCAAATAGACCGTTTGCTCATGGCAACTTACGAGTTTGCCAAAACTTTTTGACTTGCTTGTTC
>QKCN01000041.1 GCA_003245675.1 Bacteriovoracaceae bacterium
ATTAAGGCTGAAGTGGTTTGGCGGCGTGATGTGGATAATGAGATCATCAAGTGCGGCTTTAAATTTTTAGAGTAATTAATTAAAAAAATAAAATAAAAAAAGGGAAGCTATTTAGCTTCCCTTTTTTATTCTATTTTTTTTAATATTTATTTTCGATCACGACTGTTCTGTCAAAATTTTAGACAATAAATATGGGGGATTGACATTCACTTCTTGTGAATACCTCTCTAAACTATTGAAAATGTCAATTGGGCTTGGCATGGCTTCTGCATAATCCAAATACAATAAGATAAAGAATTATTTATAGCATTAATCTTACAAAGGAGTATTTATGAAGACATTATTGATTGGATTATTGGTTCTTGGAAGCTTCTCTTCTTTTGCAGATGAGCTCTATGGGGAAGGTGAACTCTACGGAGAAGGTGAACTTTATGGAGAGGGAAAAATCTACGGAGAAGGTGAACTTTATGGAGAGGGAAAAATCTACGGGGAAGGTGAGCGCGATGATGAAGATGAAATTGCTTCTTCTAACTCTATTCGCTCTCAGTCTACAAAAACGGGGGGAAGCTTGCTTTACAGCTCTTATGACGAAGAGCTTAAGCCAATAACAAAGAGAAATTATGATTATTTTGAGTATGAATTTAAAAATAATAATCCAGAAGGATACGATAGTATGCTTTGTTTTAAAGGTAAGGCCAAAGATGTTGCAGAGATGTTGAATGGTCTAAGTTTAAAATTTGGTACTAATTCTGATTTTACAGAGCTCTCGACCTTTAAAGTTGATGGGAAAAATCGTATTAAATATACGTATCGAAGCAAATCATATTTGAATGACTTTGAACTTGATAGACATATTGATCGCTGCTTAGACTAAGGATTACTAATATTAGTGGTGAGAAAATTTAAAATGAAACAAAGAGGGAAGCTAAATAGCTTCCCTTTTTTATTACTGTATCTTATTCACAAATAATCAATGATTCTATTCTTCTATTAGGATTGCTGAGTGAGTTGGGGAGGTCTTGGGAGAGATCAGAGATCGTCCTTTCAATGATTAGTTTTTTATTATTCCCCCTAAGGTAAGAAATCATATCCGCATTTTCAGCCTGACATTCCCTGATTTTGTCGTTGAGTTTGCATTTTTAGACATTAGTAGCTTAACTACTTTTAGTAGCTTAGAAGTGCCTAGAGTTTTCGGGATTGAACCAACAACGGGGGCGAGCAGCATACTCTTTATTGCATAATTCTTCTTCTTGTCGCAATTCATCTCGCAGATCTAGACTGATGTTTTTATTACAGAGGGCGCCTGCTACGTAGGTATCAAAACGACAACGGGGTGAAGGATAGCCTTCATGGATTGTTTGAGGTGCTTCATAGGGCGATGGATGAAGGGCCCATGTCCATACCGGCAATCTGAGTCTTTCGAGTAAAGTATCATTTTGTGATGCTTTTAATCTTTTGTGTTCGTATTTTACAAAGTCAGCTGCGGCCCTAATAATTCGGATACAGGTTCCGCGTTCTTGATTGGTGGAGTGAGCAAGCGTGCATAGAGAACGAACGCCGAGAGGAACATCGTCATAAAGTAAGTACTTTCTATTGTCATCTACCTTAAAAATTTTCTTTATACAGGCTGCGGCGGCGTAATAGTCTGATTGCCCCTCCGATGAAATGTTTTCAAATGTTTCATCGTCTCTGTAGGTATGTATATATCTGGGGAAGCCCCCTAAAAAATGACCTAATTCGTGGCAGACAGTGAAATCTACTTGGTCAAGGTTGCGATTAAATGGAGCTCTTGTCAGTCCTCCACCGATGAAGATATGCCATGTATTTCTGTCTTTACCTGCTTCCTGGGCCTTTCCTAATTTGGTTGCATCATTCCAGTCGTACTCAATTTCTAATTTTTTCCCTGCGGCTTTGACGTAGGGAGAGAACAACTTCTCAAGATGTTGAATCCGTTTTGCAAACTCTTGCTCTGTTACTGACCAAGCTTGAAACGAAAGAAGTGAAATGGAAAAAAGAGCAATTAATCTATACATATTTTATCTCGAAATACTCATTTTATGTTGAGATGGATTCAATTAATTCGAGAAGAATCCCATTTGGTTCTCTAACAAAACAAATTTTCATCTGTCCATCTGGAGACAATAGCGGTGGGGGGCGATTCCCCCAAATTCCTTCGCTCGCTATATATCCAAAAGCTCATTCTATAAAATCGCTAACAAACTAATGATTAGTAGAAAACTTTTTCTACTAATTCTTAGCTTTACTGTAGAAAATATAATTTCTTTTCCACTGCATAGTTAATATTAGCTAGTGCTATGGGAGCAAGGGACATGCCAAAAGAAGGACTTCTCTAAGCTTTAAATTTTAAATAGTTGGCAGTATTTTCCGATTTTAAGAACGTCAACTTGTTGAAATAATGTAAAATGATTAAACACTCTAAATATATTTTAGAGTGAGTTTCTTTGAGATCGAATTAAGCAAAAGAGGGCGGCGGCCGTTTGATCTAAAAGATTGAGGAGCTGTTGATTTTTACAATCAGCAATTTCTAAGATTGCTTCAGTTTCACGCAACGATCCCATGGCGATATCAAAAAATTTCAATTGATCTTTGAGAGAACTTTTTCCTCTTCCTTGCCTATGCATCCTGCTACGGCACAGTCCTTTGGGACTGACGGCGTCGTCGCTCCTGCTCCTCCGTCTGCAAGGTTCAAAGGAATTGAAGAAGATGCACGCAATAGTTGATTCTTCAGATGAGAGGGAAGGCGAAGCGCAGTACAAGCTTTGTAAAGAGAGACTGATAGCTGATAAGTTTTAAAGTTTTTCATAAGTTAATTCCTTTTGTTCAATTTTTTAATCCTTCACCAACTGGATGAGGATTAAAAAATTGAATGAAAGGAATAAATGCTTCTTGAAAACAAAGACAAAAAGCGACAAGCTTATTCAATAATAGGCTGTCCGCTTCTACCAGCTCAAATCTTTTCTGGCGATAGGCATGGTCATACAACGAGCACCGCCGCCGCCACGAGAGAGTTCAGAGCCTTCAATGGTGACAAGGCACTTTTTCTCTTCTTTGAGATTTACTCGTCCGGCCAACACCTCTAGCGCGGGAATAATTTTATAATCGTGTTTTGCCATTTCTTCTACGGTGTGAGTATTTCTGGCATAGCCAATGACTTTTCCTGGAGCAAAGGCAAAGAAATTGGTTCCACTATGCCATTGTTCTCTTTCTTGCATCCATTCATCGGAACCACCGCAACAGATTGGCTTGAGTTCCATTCCTAGAGCTTGGAGGGCCATCATGAGGTTGTCATATTCATTGATCTCAGCAACTTGACCATCATCAATTTCAATGTGCATACAGCGATAGCGAGTTCTGTGCATAATGAGAGGTTCAAAAACCATACATTCAGTTTGGCTTAAAAGAGTGAAAACCATATCCAAGTGAATGAATGATTCTGGAGATAGAGGAAGCTCTTGAACAATAAGGTGCTGCTTTTTTCCTCTATGAGATGTTTTAAAGCGATCAATAAGGAAGTCGATCCCTTGAGAAGTCGTCCGGCCCCCCATTCCGATAATGAGAAGATCTTCGCGTGCAATGAGTACGTCGCCACCTTCAATCGATAGTGGACCTTGCTTAGCTTTGTCTCTTAAACGAGGAGAGAAGGTACTTGTGGTAAAGAGTTGATGGAAATCAAAAATGGCTTCCATGATTAGAGGTTCACGATCGCGGGCCGTACTTGCCATCTTATTAATGAGGACCTGATTATTAAATGCGACAGAAGCATCGCGCGTAAAAAAGAAGTTATGAAGAGGATTAAGGGCATAACGGTTAGTATCGAGGTAGCGCGTGAGGCTATCTTTTTTCATGGGAACGCCCTCAATGAGCGAGGTCGCAAGTTCTTTCGAATCAAGATTCATAAGGTATTCTAAGAGAAATTCTTTGCTTTCATTTTGGCAAACGGCATGCACTAATTTTTCGCGGCAAATTGCTTCGGCCATAACATCACTGAGTAAATCTTTGATCTGATATGTTTGGCAGACGGTATTGAGCACACCTTCTAGTTGTTGATATTCCGATTGGGCAACATTAAGACTTAAAATATCACTATAGAGCGCAGAAGCGGCATTTTCGGGAGTCATTTTCTCAACTTCTGTTCCCGGGCGATGGAGCAAAACAGCTTCTAGCTCTCCAACTTCTGAATTGATATTTGTCTTGATTTTTGATGTCATAAATAGTCTCCTTAAATGATCAGAAAATGATAATTCTAAGCTTATATTTTGGCCACCCTTTTCGGGAGAGTTCCAAGGAGACAAATTTATGAATAAAAACGATGACTTGAATCTAGAGCCAGCCCCCAAGGAGTTTACTCCTTTTGCTGTTTTTTTAGGGCTATTAATTGGAATAGTGATGACGGCGGCCAATGTCTACTTGGGTCTTTACGCTGGTATGACTGTCTCTGCAGCGATTCCTGCGGCCGTTATTAGTATGGGTGTTTTTGTGATCTTTTTTGGCAAGGCCCATGTTATGGAGAGTAATATTGTAAAAACTATGGCCTCCGCCGGAGAATCTCTAGCGGCGGGAATCATCTTTACTTTGCCGGCCCTCGTAATTATTGGGGCGTGGAGCGATTTTAAGTTTTGGCCTACAACTCTTATTGCAATTACTGGTGGAATTATCGGCATTCTTTTTATGATTCCTCTGCGCCGTGCTTTGATTGTCGAAGATGAAGAGCTTTCTTTTCCTGAAGGGGTTGCCTCTGCCGTCATTCTTGAAGCAGGGGATTCTAATGATAAAACTGGTTTTTTTGTTATCCTCAAAGGGGTTCTTTGGGGAGGTCTTTTCAAGATTTTTTCGACGGGAACGAAGTGGATTGCAGGTTCCGTTGAAGCTGCTTTTATGGGAGGAGGGCGTTCCTTTTTCTTTGGTGCAGATATTTCTCCCGCCCTTTTAGCGGTGGGTTATATCGTTGAATTAGAAGTTGCCTTACTCGTCTTTATTGGAGGAGTTGTCGGTTGGAGTATTGGTATTCCTTTACTAGGTGTTCCTGCCGGAATGGAGAATTTATCGGCCCTTGATCTTGCTTGGGAGCTTTGGTCCACCAAAATTCGATTTTTGGGGGTGGGGGCCATGATTGTCGGTGGTGTTTGGTCTATTATTTCTGTGCGTAAGGGAATCATGAGTGGAGTATCCGAACTTAAAAACTCTTATCAATCCAAAGAAAAAAAATCTGTGGCACGGACTGATCGCGATATGAGTCTTCTTTCCATGGCCATTATCTTTGGTCTTTGTCTTGTCTCTATTCTTGGCCTTTATCACTATCTCATTGGAAGTTGGGGCGCGACTATTTTAACAACGGCCATTATGATTTTTGCCACTTTTATTTTGGTTGCAGTTTCTTCTTATATTGTGGGACTTGTAGGCAGCTCTAATAATCCCGTTTCAGGGATCACTATTTCTGCACTTTTAGGAATATCCATTATCTTTTTAGTTTTGGGCTACGAGGGGCAATCGGCCATTTTGGCAACTTTAGGGGTTGCCTCTATTGTTTGCTGTGCGGTTTGTACGGCTGGAGATATTTCACAAGATTTGAAAACTGGTTTTATCGTGAAAGCGACGCCTAAATATCAGCAATGGGCGCAGATGATTGGGGTTTTGATTCCTGCCTTTGTGATTGCTCCTATTCTATCTCTTTTGCATCATGCTTATGGCATTGGGCAGGGGCTAAAGGCTCCTCAAGCAACACTTTTTGCTAGTATTACGGGGTCTCTTTTTGGCAAAGGAGAAAAGCTTCCTTATGACATGATTATCATTGGTGCCGTTATGGGCGTAGTGATCATCATCATTGATAAAATTTTAGAAGCTAAAAAGAGTCGTATGCGTCTTTATCTTATGCCTTTGGCCGTGGGAATTTACCTTCCCGTGACTTTGGCCATTCCCATGTTGGTGGGAGGTATTATTAGACATGTGGTGAACAAAAAACATCATGGCATTTCTGAAGCCGAAAGACATTCCGACAAAGGTGTTCTTTTGAGTTCTGGTCTTATTGCGGGTGAAGCAATTATGGGAGTTGTTCTCGCTGTCTTTATCTACTTTAATATTGATCTGGGAGTGGAAATCTATGGTGCTGGGGTTCGCGATATTGTTTCTATTTTAGCTTTGGCCGGTATTAGTTGGTATTTGTGGAAAATATCCAAAAGGAGAAAATCCTAGAATGAAAGGAATTGTTTTAGCAGGAGGAAAGGGCACACGCTTGTATCCCTCAACTCTTGCGATCTCGAAACAACTACTACCAGTTTATAACAGGCCAATGGTTTATTACCCACTGGCCACATTAATGGAAGTTGGCATAAGAGATATCTATATCATTACTCAGGAAGAAGACCTTGCTCTGTACCAAAAACTTTTGGGGACAGGAGAGCAATGGGGTATTCAATTGAGTTATGGAACTCAAAGTTCTCCCCGGGGAATCGCAGATGCTTTGCTCGTGGCAGAAGAGTTTCTGGCAGGGGATTCCTTTGCTTTAATTTTAGGGGATAATCTCTTTTGGGGACCTCATTTGGTTGAGCAAGTGAGTACTGCAATTCAAAAACTCAAGGGAGCAACTCTTTTTGCCCAACAGCGTGCCGATGTTGCCGATTTTGGAGTTGTCGAGTTCGATGATTCTGAAAATCCTATTTCGCTTGAGGAAAAACCAAAAATACCGCGCTCTCACTGGGCCCTCACGGGACTTTATCTTTATGAGAATAAGGCCGTAGGGCTGGCCAAAAGCCTGACTCCATCGGCCCGCGGGGAGCTGGAAATAACGGATCTCAATCAACTCTTTTTACAAAAAGGAGAGTTACAAGTTGAAAAACTTGAGGAGACGACTTTCTGGCAAGATGCGGGAAGCCATGATAGTTTATTGGATCTAGGCTGTTGGGTTCGACAAACGGAAGCAAGTTTGGGTGAGGAGATTGCCAATTTAGATAAAATTGCGCGCCTCAAACAGTGGGTTTGAGAAGGAAATAGTAAAATGATTCAGCGAAAAAAAGAAAAAATATTAATTACCGGAGGTCGTGGTTTTATTGGCACGAACTTTTTGCGTTATATTTTTTCTCAAGCTGATTTTAGTGGTTCAGTAGTTAACCTCGATAAAATGACTTATGCGGCCAATCCTTCGTCTTGGCAACCTCTGGTTTCTGATAAATATCTGATGGTGGAAGGTGATATTTGCGATCAAAAACTAGTTGAAGATCTTTTTGCCAAACATCAGTTTGATTGTGTGATTCATTTTGCAGCAGAAAGCCATGTGGATCGTTCTATTCATGGTCCGGCCGAATTTGTTGATAGCAATGTCAGAGGGATCATGACTTTACTTGAGGCTTGTCGCAAATTTTGGAAGCCCGATGGGCAAAATCTGTTTGTGCATATGAGTACGGATGAGGTCTTTGGACCTACTCCCGAAGGGGTTTTATTCGATGAACAAGCCTGTTATGCTCCTCGCAATCCTTATGCGGCAACCAAGGCCGCTGCAGATCATCTGGTTGCAGCTTATTTTCACACTTACCAGCTTCCTGTCATTATTGCCAATAGTACCAATAATTATGGGGCTTTTCAGCATCCCGAAAAATTGATTCCGCTGATGCTGCTCAACATGCTTCAACAGAAAGAGTTACCCCTCTATGGCGATGGAAAGCATGAGCGTGATTGGATATTTGTGGAAGATGCTTGTGCTGCAATTTGGAAGTTGGTGCAACGGGGAAAAGTTGGCGAGCGGTATAATATAGGAACGGGTAAAACTTGCAAAAATATTGAACTAGTTGAAACACTTTGTGAGATGGTTGCGGCACAAACGCAGCAGGATGTTTCTGTTTATAAAAACCTCATCCGTTTTATTTCTGAGCGCAAAGGGCATGATCGGCGCTATGCACTTAATAGCTCAAAAATCCAAGTAGAAACTTCATGGAACCCAACGCATTCTTTTATGCAGGGCCTTGAAAAGACGGTTGCCTGGTATCTTGCTAATCAAGACTGGTTGAAGCTTTCTCAAAATCAAGACTATCAGCTTTGGCTTAACAAAAACTACTAAGAATTTTTCTGGTAGATGCTCAAAAGATTTCCCGCAATAAAGGGAATTTTAAAATCTAAAAATTCAGGAAGACTGATCTTGGGCAAAAATGGAAAGCTCGCTTTTAGTAGGTAGAGGGCGTAATTCACAGAGTAGTAGTTAATAAACGATCTCTGCTCTTGTTTGGAAAAGCGATTGTTCTCTAAGAGAAGATCAAGACTTTGGGCACAGAACACTTGATTATGCTGAACATCATAGATTGGTGACTTCTTCCCTAATATTTTATTAGTGGGAGAATTGTAGTCGTGGGTGACCAGAATGATTTTCCCCATGGGGCTAAGCCAATAATGGCAAAATTGAATGACTTCATTTGGATTACTGAGATGCTCTAGCGTTTGGGCCATAAAAATAATATCAAATGATGCTTCAGGGAAAAGGTCTGAGTGGAGGGACTCATTGAGGATTCGGTCTTGAATATCTAGTCGGGCCTTAAGACGAGCATCTTCTGATAGCTCTAGTCCCGTGATTTCAATTTGTTCCTGATCGTTGAGGTATTGCAGCAGTATTCCATTGCTGCAGCCAATTTCTAAGAATTTTAATTGAGGAGCACATATTTTTTTTAGGTGATGGTAATAAGTTTGGGCCGCCTGCTCCGCTTCTTTTAAGGTAACGAGCTCAGACTTTTGATAAAGCTTTGTCTGCTCATTGACCGAAAAGGCTGCTGTATTGAATTTGGTTAGGCAGTGAGGGCAGAGAACAAAACTTTGATAGACCAAACTCGGTCGAGTCCTCGGTGAAAAATGAGTTTCTAAATTTTGGGGACAGCTTACTTTGTAAGTGTCGATTGCGTGCTGGCAGACTGGACATGAAGAAGTTTTCTTCATGCGATTAGTCCTTCCCTTCGATGTTGCACGTCGATTCCACCACGAAAGGAAAAGGCTGTCTTTCTTTTCTCATTAGGCGATAGCTCAAGCGCAGCAACCACCACAGTTGAAAACAACTAAGCTCAATAAGGAAAAATATAGGTAGAGAAATTTCTCTTGTGGCCAATGAAATAATAGAAATAAAAGAACTCAATAGGAAAAAGTATTCTGGTATTTTACTGTCAATGGACTGAAGTCCCCATGCAAACCAGTAGAGATTTGATCCCCAAGAGTTGTTGGTCTTTCCGCGATAGCGTGCTGGGCGGTGGTAAGAGACAAGAGCTTGTTTAAACCCTAATTCTCTGCGCAAGGTTCGCCAAAAATAAGGATATTGCAGCGTCGCAAGTTTTTTATAGAGAATTTTATCGATAAGTGAAAAGTCGCCAGCATGAGGGAAATGGCGAAACCCAAAAAAAGTTAGACAACGGTAAAATAGGTTTCGTAAAAAGGTGATGAAGAAAAATTCTTCGCGCGAAGTCCGATCGCCCGCCACGACGGCAAAGCCTTCTTTCCATTTTTTGACAAAAAGAGGAATGACTTGCGGAGGATCTTGCAGATCTCCATCCATGAGCACAACTGCTTGGCCTCTCGCTATTTTCATGCCTGACAAAAACGCAGCTTGACTGCCAAAGTTATTGCTATGACGAACTCCCTTTATGCGAGAGTCTTGTTGGGCCAACTTTTGAATAGTTTCCCAGCTTTGATCGGGACTGCCATCATCAACAAGAATTAGCTCGAAGAGAATTCCCGCTTTTTCCTGTTCTTGGACGATTCTGCGATAAAGTTCTTCAATATTGCCTTCATCTTTATACACTGCGACGATAATTGATATTTCAGGAGTCGTGCTTGTCGAAGAACGGGAAGGGAAGCTATTATCTTGCATCCATTGACGGCTTTTTCGAATGCCTTCCAGTAGAGGCGTGCTTGGCCTCCAAGAGAATTGCGCTATGGTCTTTTGAGGGTTCCCAAACCAAGGGCGTTGGTGATCCCAGCTCCGTTTTTGATTTTGATCCCATACTATGGATTGTTGAAATCCGAATTCTGTTTGTACTAACTCTGCAAGTTCTGCAAGTGTTGTTGCTTGACCAGAGCAAATATTAAATGCTTCACCAGATATATCTTTATTAAATTCTGTGGACATATGAATAAGTGCTGTGCAGGCATCTTCAATATAGACAAAATCGCGACTAATTTGGGGTGATGCTAGTGCCGGAAGCTTTTTGTCTTGAGCGCGCAGTAGTAGTTGTGGCATAAGACGATACTCATCTTCACCAGGTCCATAGACGGAGAAAAGACGAGGATAGAGAATGGGAAGATCGTATGCTTGGGCATAATATTTCATACTTTGGTAGCACAATTTTTTACTGAGTGCATAGGGACTATTTGGTAACAGCGTTTCTGTTTCTTCCGCATTTTGAGTGGCTTCTCCGTATTCAGAAGAGGAGCCCAGTTGCACAAAACAGGAAAGAAAAGATTCCTCTTTGAGAAAGTTGAGAAGCTTTTGGGGGAAAAGGACATTTGTGTCCATCATTTTTACTTGATCTATTTGCTGCGGTCGATTGCCATAACTAATGCAGTTAAAGATTGTTTGGGGGCGTAGTTTTTGAATAAATCTTTTTAGACCGTCAAAGTCTTCGAGTACATTCCCTGTAAAAAAATTATCAAGGGCAAATTTATTTTCTCTCCCCATTCCCCAGCAGTCGTGACGTTCGGAGCGGATAAGCGAATTTAAATTACTGCCAATGAAGCCGTTGGCTCCTAGGATAAGAATGGGACCTTTAATTTTTTTTATAATTTCATGTTTCATATTCATTCAATATTTTATCCAGAAAGCGGTGTATTTGCCAAGGAGATAGACCTTGATATTCAAAGCAATCTTCTTTGCTGCCCACCGGATAGAGGTCAGTATTCTTTTTAAAAAATAGTGGATAAGTTTTTCGATTGGGTAAAAAGTGGTCTTGCAGTAAAAGGCGATTGTACAGAGCAGGGATTGCTCCTGTCTCTTCGAGCACAACAACTTGTGCTGAGTGGATTTTTTTGATGACTGCTTCAAGGTAAACAGAGTCAAGGCTCGGGATGCCTATGATTTGCATTTCATTGCTGCGCGGATGGGCGAGGACTGAGTTGAGTAAGCTTGTACCGAGGCAGAGTACTGAAATTTTATTGCCTTGTTGGTATTCAAAAATGGGGGAAGATTCATTTGTCGTTATTATGGGAGCATGAGTACATTCTTCTGTATCCAAACGGAGATATGTTGGCCCTGGTTTTTCGAAGAAGTCGGAGAGGCAATATCTCAATTCTGCGAAGCTATTGGGACAACGTAGTTTGAGATTAGGGTAGTTGCTGAGCAAGCTTAAATCTTCTGGGCAATAATGAGTAATGCCTTGGTGACCATAATAATAATTTCCACCACTGGCGATAATGCAAACAGGGCGTTGATCATAGGTCAATGAAATTTTAATTTGCTCCAGTGAACGGAGCGCTAGAAAGCCTGCAATCGAATAGATGACAACAGGGAGATGAGTTGAGAGCCCCGCTGCAAAGTCGACAGAATGAGGCTCTGTGACTCCCATATTAATGTAGTTCTTTTTTAGATGTGTTTGCAATTCGTGTAGAACAAATTGACCAATATCTGGAGTAATAAGGTAGTAAGAATCAGGAGCGTACTTGAGGAGCTCCTGGCTCCATTGCTTTCTCATTTATTTCCTCCCGACTGGGGAGGCTTGATAAAATGATCAATCATTTCTTGATTGGCCGGAAGATAATGAGATTCAACGGTATCTACAATCGCGGGTATTCCATTGCCCTTGCAGGTATAACAAAGAACAACTGTTGGATGAGTAGATTGTTCTTTTGCAATTTGGGAAAAAGCATCAAAAACTTTTTGGGCATTATTGCCTTCTTGAATTTCAATGACATTCCAATTGGCTGCTTTGAATTTTTCGGCAAGGGATTCCATTTTGAGGATATCTTCTGTTCGCCCCGTCGCTTGCCACTGATTGAGGTCTAGTGTCAGGACGATGTTGTTGAGTTGTAAATGCGCTGTCGAAAAAACAGCTTCCCACATTTGACCGCAATTGAGCTCGCCCTCTGAGGCAATGATATATTGTTTTTGTCTGGAACCTTGCTGCTTTTGCGCATAGGCTTGACCACTTGCTAAGGAAAGACCGTGGCCCAACGAGCCCGAGGTATAATGGACAAGTTGAGGGAGATGTGGGTGAGAGGGGTGACCCAAATACGGACTGTCTTTTTTGAGAAAGTGTTCACTTAGTTCTTCGCGTTTTATTTTCCCCTGTTGTACCCAAAGTGCATATAGGGCCAAAACAGCGTGCCCTTTAGATAAAAGAAGTAAATCATCATTTTCTTTATGCCAATCAATTGCCAGTAGTAACTCAATCATTGAAAAGCAACTGCCCAAATGATTGGCCTTATGTTTATGGCTCTCTCGAAGCACAATTTCTTTTACGGCCCGAATTGAATTTTCAAAGTCAGTCATCTGCTTTCCTTGAGATAATGGCAGCAAAGCCTAGAGGATCATCTTTAGCAACATATTTATTGATAAAGGGAAGTCGTGAGCAGTGAGCGAAAAGAAACCAAAGAGGTAGTTGAGGCAATACAAGGAGTAAATGCAAAGGGAAAAAAGGAGAGAATATTCCTTTTAAAAAGAAATGCATGAGCTTATTGGTGATTGTCATCAAATTATTTCCTCGCGTTTCGAGGAGATCTATTTGATATCCAGCCTTTTCAAACAGAAGAGTTAGTCCATCTTTTGTCCAGCGCGAAAAATCTTGTGGACAGGGATGCACTCTGGCCGAAAAGGGGACAGTCACAAGCACTTTTCCTTCTGGAGAGAGATATTTTTTTATGCTCTCCAACTCTTTTTGAGGGTCTTGGCAGTGCTCTAACACCTCGATAACTAAGATTAAATGATAAAAAGCTTGAGGAATTTCTCGAATATCCGAGAAGTCCCGCGCAAAATGAGGATCCCAGTGTTTAAGAATCCCTAACTTTTCTTTGAAAACATGTTGCAGTTTATTCAAATATGAGTTTTTCCCACTGCCATAATCCAAAATGTTTATGGATTCTAAACCGCAGGCAAAAAAAGTAGGCAGCTTGGAAAAACGGGAAATGATGCTAGCATATTGAAAATCCAATATGTTTCGGAAAAGAGGCAGATTGACTTTGCTTAAGTTGTTTTTGTCGTATAACATTTTTAAGTAGTTACATTTAATGTGTGTTTAACTGTTTATATAAACTTATTAATTTAAGGAGACAGGAGACAAACTAACAAGTCAATACCCAAGAAAATGTTTTTGGACTGATATGTGTAAGGGAATCAACCTGAATTAATGAAACAAAGAAGGTACGTATGAAGATTAGGTTATTACATTTTTTTCTTGTCGTATGTTTAGCCTTTGGAGCGAGCCTCGCGCAAGCTCAACACAATGGCAACAACGGTAACGGCAATGGCAACAACGGTAACGGCAATGGCAACAACGGTAACGGCAATGGCAACAACGGTAACGGCAATGGAAACCAAACTCCAGCCTATGCTCTTGAGTCAGGGCTCGAGTGTAAGTTATTGCCTTTTTCAGAAAGAGGGCAAGCTCTTAACAGTCGTTATGTAAGATTGTTGTGCCGTTTGAAAGATAAGGATGCTAGTCAGATTAGTGCTCCTGCAAGTGGAGTTTCCTTTACTACTTCTAAATTAAGTCTGGCCGGTTGTGCAAGCTCCAATTCTTGTAGTCAGTCTCTTCTTGGTTCTTCGGATGCGGCCAATACTTCATTCTCTCTTTCAACAACAAGTTGGAGTGAAGTTGCAACTTGGGAAGTGAGCAACACAAAGGACAGTGACAATGCAATCAGTGCAAATGTTCTTGCGGTGTCGGTATCACGTGATTCTTCTGGAAATATTTCTGGCGTTGATTTAAAAATATCTGCCAGAGATTATAAAGTCGAGCAGTCTGTCGTATTAGCGGCTAAGCCTAAAGACGATAACCCATCATGTTTGATTGCCGTTAGTGGGAAGGCAGATGGGGACTCTACTGGTACGAAAGATGGAGATTATTGTCAGACTAAGGATTGCAAGCCCTCTGGAGATGCACCATATGTTGCCAATGCGAAGACTCAGTTGGACATTGTCTTAAGTGGTGTGCCCGTTGGTGATGTTTCAAAAAGTTCAGTGAAGTGGAATGTTAATGGGGATATCGCTCAAAGCGCTAGCTATGAGTTTGATCCTCAGCCTGAAACTTCTTATATCGCAAGAGCTGAGGTTGAAACACCTAATGGTAGTAAGCTCTATTGTGCAACTCATTTTCAGTCTCAAGGGAAAGGTTATTCTATAAAGTTTGAAAGAGCTGGTGATTGTGCGACATTTACACAAGCTCGTAATTATTACCTCGGTGTAGATACAGATAAAGACAGTGTTTATTCTAAGATTGCTGGTTCTAATCGTATGTTTAAAGGAGAAGTTCCTTTTAAAGGTGTTGCTGATGGTTTTAGAACTAAAGAGGGGACTTTAGTTATCGGTAAAGATGGTAAGCCTGAGCAACCTGTTGGATTTAACCGTAAATATCACAGCCGTATTTTGTTGCAAGCATATCTTTTTAATCCGAGTGCCACAGAAAGCAAAAATGAGCCAGTCCTTTGGGGTTGGATTGATCCTAAGACTTTTGATTCAAAGGCAACTAACATATATAAAACTCCTGCTTTTGAAAAATATGGCTTAAATGACGACGATGATGCAGATACCAATATGGTAACTTTCCGTGCGACACTTTTGACTTTAGAGGTCCCTGAGAAAACAGGATCAGGATGGCTTGAGGTCTTTAATCGCTATTATAAGTATATCAACTCATTTTCCGATAAATTTGCACCTATTGACTTAGCGAAGGATTATGTGATTCCTTTTGCTTATGGAAGCTGTAGTGCAACTTTTGACTTCAGACCACCAAAGCTTCAGGGCACAGATAAAGAGTTTCCTGCTGAGCTAGAGTCTGTCGGCTTGTGTCAAGCAAGTAAAGCATTTAGGCTTGCTGATGTATTGAGGGGACGTTTGCCTTTCATGTCACTTTGGTTTATGTCTCCAGGAAATATTGAAGAGTCTTATCCTGCGAATCTTCTAACAGCTCGCTTGGATGAAGAGACTTGTTCTAGTGATTATTATGAAGGTGATTCTGCGGCAAAAAGAGATTGTTGGGTTTTAGATCGCAGTCAGTTACCCAAAACAATTGAAAATCCTGATGATTCTCACAGTGATTGTGTGAAAGTAACTACGACATGGGTTTACTCTTATTGCGATAATGGTCAATATTCAGATATTGATGACTGTTATTACCAACAATACTGTCGTGGCTGTTCCTCTGGTGGTTCTTGCGACAGTCGATGTGTAAAGAAAACAAAAACTGAGTACAAAGCAGGCTGTGCTGTAACAGAAGTGAAAAATGAGTGTACCCGTGGTCTTGCAATGCGTTTTAGTGGTTATACTCAGATGATGTTTGCAGCTCTTGGTTGTGCATATCAGTTTAATGAGCCAAATAAATCAGTGACTGCAACTTTAAATAAGCAAGGAATTCTTCCGTATATGGCCGATTCTACTCTTGGAGGCTCTGAGCCAAAAACTCAGTATGCTAGTTCTCTTTGGGGAGCATGGAGTAGTGAGCAAAAAGTTGCAGGTTGTGTACCTTGTCGTTTTGAGGGCGGTTCTGGTAAGAACTTAGAAAGCACTACAATCGCAATTCCTCTAGATCCTGATTCAAGTCATTCAGGAAAACTTCCAATCTTTTCTTTTGCCAAAAAGACTGGTCAGCCAGCTAAATGTGTTAAAGATACTAAAGTTGAAGTTCGCTATTTTGGATCAGATGCTTGTGATGGACAAACGGATAAAGAGGGCCACTTCTGTTCTTCGGGAAATATTCCTCCAAGAACTTGTTCTGCAAAGGGGCTTAGCTCGCCTAATAATGCGATGGAGTTTACAATTCCTCTTTGTGCAGGAAGTGACCTTGGATACGGTTCTGTATCAGCTTCTTTGTCTCCTCTTGTTCTAGATATTATGGGTAATGGTATTTCTGTTTCACGTTCTAAAGCTGATGCTGTTTTGTTTGATATGAAAGGAACTGGAAAGAAAATTCTTGTTGACTGGCCAATTAACAACTCTGAAGTTGCTTTCCTTGTGAAACCTGATATTCATGGTGAAGTCAATTCTATCAAACAACTTTTCGGAGATTACAAAGCTAAAAATGGTTTTGAGTCTTTAAGAAAGTATGATTCAGATAAAAATGGTGTTTTCGATTCTCATGACAAAATGTATGGGAAGTTACGTTTATGGTTTGACTATAATCGCGATGGCGTTTGCGATAAAGACTACGAGCTTGCCACTCTTACGGAATTTGGAATTGACTCCATCCGTCTTGATTATAGCCATATCATGGGTGAAGATGTTGCTAAAAAGGAACTTGTAGCATCATACTTTAGTCGTGTATTACAAGCACACAAAAATATCAAGGATGTATATTTTTATGTTTACTCTAAAGAAGAAAAGAAGAAATAGTCGTAAAGGCGGTTTTTCTCTTGTTGAAGTAATGGTAGCCGTAGGGATTGGGGGAGCAGTTATGTACTTCTCCTCCTCCCTGATCAAGGCACCGGAGCAACTGGAGAAGCAAGCCGCCTCTCATCTAACAAGTGAATCCCTTGCTTTTTCCAGTTTCAAAGCTTTTGCTAAAGAAGTTGAGCAAAGTCAGCTATCCA
Source organism: Bacteriovoracaceae bacterium (assembly GCA_003245675.1). Classification (GTDB taxonomy): domain Bacteria; phylum Bdellovibrionota; class Bacteriovoracia; order Bacteriovoracales; family Bacteriovoracaceae; genus SZUA-425. The sequence continues at coordinate 16,717 of QKCN01000041.1, forward strand.
AAAGTGGTTTTTTGAATTGTGGCCTTGACACGGAAACTTTATTGAGTTCTAGGTCTAATGAGGCAAAAGAGCGAGAAATCAATCTTGAAGATTTGGGGACCCAGCTTAATTTTCCCTATTCTAATTTCACCACAATGGGAATGCCGATTCAGGAGAGTGGAAAGCAGTACCTCTTGCTGGCTTCGGAGCAGAAGTTCCAGGAAGGGGATTGGCTAATTGTTACAGAAAAGGCTGATTCTCGGATTGGTGCCGTTTTTCAAGTGTCGGCAATTCCACCCACAGGAAAGAGGATCGAAGTTGTGCAGGTGAGTTCTTTAGGGAATGCCCCTTGCACTATTAATGAACTAGATACGAGCTTTGAGACACTTGTTAATTTAAAGGAAGCAGTCAAAATTGATCAAATTTACGTTGTTTCTTATCAGGTTGTGGAAAACAAAGGGCAGAAATCTTTAAAAAGATTGCTTTGGAGGCGCTCTAGTGATTCAGGTGTTGAATCTAATTTAGTTGAGCCTCTTGAATTCTTAAAGATTCAGGAAAAGTGGACTCCTTTTGGTGGCCGTGAGCTAGGAAAGGTTGCGATTGATCTTGACCTCCGTTATAAGAAAAAACAAAATGATGGATCTTATGCAACGAAAAATATGCATTCCCAAGCTGGTTATGAGTTTACTGCGAGTACGCGAACGAACTTTGACTTAGAGCTAGAGAGTTTTGCTGCAAACATTGCTAATATTAGTTGTAAGGTTGAGCTCGATATTGAAGATACGAAGGTTCTTGCAGGGGAGAAACAAAAATTTTATCAAGCACTAAGGCTTACAGGAGTACTTGTTAATAGAGAGGGTATTAGTTTTCCATATCTGGAGACAAAATTGTCCATCAGTAGTGGTTCTACTCTGTATTGTTGTTCTGCAGATACAGTCGTGGGAGGTGTTCTTCCTCAAGGGTGTGATGAGGGAGCTAATCTCAGTTTTGCTTTTTCTGGAACAAATTTTACGGATTATATTTGTCTCATAAAGGGAAGCTCCTTTTATACTTCAGAGGGCTCTGCAAAGGTTACAATAGTACAGGATTCATCTAAAATTAGTTATTATGACAATGACACTAAGCAAATGGTCAGTGGGGTTGTATGTTCAGCAAACACATTGGGCGATATTAAAGGGGTGAAGCCTCAAACCGCGGTAACTAAATCATTGTTTTCTTGTTCAAAAGAGCCTTACTCAATTAATGCTCCTTCTTCTATCTCTGCCTATGGAATTCCTATTTATCCCGCAGAGTGTATTCTCAAAAGCGACCCAAACAACTGGGCAGATTGCCCATCAGGGACTTTTATGAATGTGGAATTACATAAAGTGAAGTTTTATCCCGCAAATTTATTTGACTCGTCATTTTCTGATGGGATTGTTGAGTGTAATTAAGATTATTTGTAGAATTTAAGAGGGGTATTGTGAAAATAAATAAGAAAAATATTGGAGTAGCAACTCGAGGAAGCGTTCTTCTTTTTGCTATTATCGTTCTGGGGGCCATGGGCTATTCGGCTTATCGAGTGGTTGGGGCCAATATGCAAACTAAGAAATTTGCGAGTAAGGGCAGAGACTCCCTTCATATGCAGCTTTTTGCCGCAAATCTTAAAGAGTTTGGGAAGTATCTTTTGTTTTATGAGAAGGTCTTCTATGTCGAAGGCAAAAACTCCGCTCTACATCTAGATGATGCAATCAAGAGAAGCTGGGGGGTTGCCGCTGATTTTGCAGATGGGTCACCTTGTGGGTTTTATGATTTTAATTTGAATTTTTCAGGTGATTTAAAGATCGATAATAAATTGGTATTCTGCCCGCATATCATGAGAAATGAAACTGTTACCAATAAGGTATTGGAGCAAGCTTTTTTAAATCCCTATGCTGCGCGAAAATCAATTACGAAACTTGAGGAAGGACATTATCAAATTGTGTTGGAATTTGATAAAGATATGTTTTCGACTGATAGCTTTCTTGATTTAGGGCAGGATAAGTATCTTGTTACTAAAATTAAAGATACTAGTAAGTGGAGCTTTGAGGCAAAACTTATTATGGATTTTTGGACCGAAGGGGCTGGGATTACTCTTAGTAATCAAAGTGAAAGACTTGTTAAAATTCGCTCTGAAGTCTCTCTTAAGCCTAAAGGGGTTTTTGCTCAAATTGGCGGAATGGTCAAAGGAAACCTTTCAGAATTCGATGAAGAGAGTTTTACTTTAACTCCTTCTTCTCCACGGACTTTTGCACTCTTTTCTCTTTATCCTGAACAAAAGGATTTTTCTAAAGATATTAAGCTCTCTAGTGGAGATGAAATTCATGGGAAAAGCTATTATGCGGGAAATATGAAGGGGATTAAAATCAGTGATCTTCCTATTTTTCAAGATGTTTTGGTTCTTGGAGGAGAATGGGGAGACGCTAATTCTTATTTTATTCCCGATTATCCAAGCTTTAAAGCAATTAAAGAGAAGCTTAAAAGGGGAATTATTTCCAATATGAACCCCAGTCGTTTCTTGTTGCAAGGTTGTCCTATTTCTTCGGCATCAAATGCTCCTCGAATTAACAATCGGAACGAGAAGTATAAGTGTACTATCGGAGTATCCGATCTTGTTGGAGATTTACCTGGTGCTGCTAAGGCCGTAGTCGCAGGGGGGGAAGTTCACTTCTATGATGAAGCCGGTGAAGATATTGGGCAAGAGCCGGGTAGCATATCAACTGAAGACAAAATTATGACAATCAAGAATATGGATGGAACTTCCGCTTTGTTGACTGAATATATCTCATCAGCAATGGGATCAATTGTTGTGGGATCAGATGTTGAGGTGTTCTTGTGGCAAACGTGGGCAGGAGAGGTAGATTTTCAAACGACAAAAAATGAGCTTTATGCTTATGGAATGGTTGCTCCTGCAAAAATGGTTAAAAATTCCAAGGCGAAGATTCTTTTGTATTCTTTGTACAATATGAAGGTTGGTCAGACGCATATTTCGGATGCCGATTTTTTAGCAAAGCTTAATCAAGCAGCTTATGAGATCGGGACAGGGATTAGTATTCCTCTTGTTAATTTTCCAAGTATTTATTCTGCAGAAAAAGGGTTTAGATAATGAAAAGCTTGTTTAATCGTCGAGGTTTTTCGCTTGTTGAGGTTATGATTGGGGCTGGCGTTTTGGGAGCTGCGGCTTTAGCATATGTTTCCGTAAGTGACTTGAGTAATAAGGCAGGAAAGGATGCTCAAGATTCTTTCTTTGTAAATAGAACGATTATTAATATTCTAAATGAATTGGCCAAGGATTCTCACTATTATCCTCCGCTACCTTCCGCGATTTATAGCGAAAGAACGGGAGGAACCAGTCAAAGTTTCTTTGATGATGCTAATAAAAAGCAGTATCTTGCCTATCGTTGCTATGGCAAATTTGGAACTGTTGAGTATTCTTGTTCCTACAAAGACGGTGAGAGCTGTTATGATTCAGCGGGTAAAAGCATTACGGCCGGAAAGGATGCAAATTGTAAGACTGGTTTAAATCTCTGGTTTTTCAAATCTGCAGTTCACGATCGTAGCTTCGACGGGAAGACTGACGCCCCATCGCTTGCTTTAACGGCCCTGCCCATGTATCGACTTAATTTTAAAATTCAGTATCGTCATGGTGGAGAAAAAGAAGACCGAGTTTATTATTTTTCTCAGCTTCAAACAGAAACAAATAATTATTAATGGTCAGTTCCTGGCTTTCGAAGCGTAATATTTTATTTCTTTTTATAATAGGCTCTCTCTTTTTGAGGGCCTATTTAAGTTTCTTCTTCCTCGATTCTTCATTAGATATTGATGAAGCAAAAATCGTCGGAGGAGGGCTTGATTTATTACAACAAGGGCAGTTTCAATTATTCTTTCCTGTCGGAAGCCGCTGGGAGATGATTCCTAGTTATCTTTATGCTTTCTCTTGGAAAATCTTTGGTACAGGACGTCCTCTTTCTTTTCTTTTTGGTATTTTTGATCTTATTGTTTTTTGGAAAATCTCCGCCTCTTTTTTATCCAAAAGGGCCCAGGGATTTGCCATATTTTTCTTTGCTCTATCTCCCTGGCATGTTTTTTATTCTTCTATTATGGGAACTTGCAATTTAATTTTGCTCTTTGTTTTATTGGGACAATATCTAAAAGAGCGCTATCTGCCTGCTGCGTGGCTAAATTCCTTTTTGGGATTTTTAGTTTATCCCACTTTTCGAGTTGTCAGTTTTTACTGGTGTTTTGACGCTCTTTTGCGCCGCAAATGGAAACAGATAATTGTCATTGTAACTAGTTTCTTGGGCTGTTTATTTTTAGTTTGGCTAGTTGAAGGAAGCCCTTTTCTTTTCTTTCAAAGGGGGGCCTATAATGTCCTTGCTTTTGATGTCTCATCTGTTTTGAATAATGCTTTTTCCACTTTGACTTTTCTATGGCTTCCCTTAAGAGATACTTATGCTTTAGTGGCACGGCCTTCTTTTATGGCCGATTATGTCCATTTTTTCTTTGCGCAAACGATGAGAGGATTTCCGCCTATTGGCTACACCCTTTTGTTCTTAAGTCTTTTAGTCCTTTACAAAAAATTCCGCAAAAGTATTCCTTTTTGGATCATGCTAGGGTTGTTGCTACTTCCTATATGTTTTCTCGGACCTTCTTATAGTCGTTTGATTTTTCTTTTGCCCATTGGGATTATTATTGCATCCAAAGGGGTCGACTTTATATCGGATCGGCGTCTTCTTGCATTAGTGATGTTCTTTTTCCTGGTGGAAAATTCATTTTTATACTCTCGGATTATCAATGCTAGTTATGAGCAACGAGAAACCACTTTCCATGAACGTTTTGAGCGCATTAATAATGTTATAAAGACTGATTATGCAGCTTATAAAAAAGAAAATGTTTTTTTGATTCCTTTTGCAGGTAGACGTTCTGCGATGTATCGCAGTTTGTTTTTTGGGGCGCACTTTGAGATGGTTCGAGAGGTTCCACGGCGACAAAGGGATGAGAAAGCATTGATTGTGATCGATTTATTTTATCCTCCTGGACCAAGTGTTGAGGCGGGGCAAAAAACAAGGGACCAAGTCGATGAGAAATGGACTGAGTTTGACCATGATATTCTTTCTCATTATCAAATTCGAGGTAAAAGAAAAATTTTTGATCTTAAATTAAATCCACTAGCTTTAATCTATGAAGTAGAATAACGCGATATTTTATGGGGAGACAGCTTTGAAAGCGGTAAAGGTATTTGAAAATTTTGAATTAGAATTGAGTACAATAGAAGATCAGTTTGTCCAAGGGAAAATGGTTAAAGGCGCATTGCTTATTACCAACAAAGGGAAAGCTCCTCTTGATCTAACAAACTTAAAAGTCGCTTTGAGTTTTTCTGCATTATCAGATGCCCATGCAAATCAACTTGATAAATTTACTATTCTCGAAGAAAAGAAAGAGGAAGAGGTAAAAGAATTGGGTGTCGGTGAGAAACACCGTTTTTCTTTTCTCTTTCGTTTACCGCTAGATTGTCCCGTGGCAGAAAAAAGTGCTTCACCTTTTTTTCTTTTTGGAATTGGGGAACAGCTTTCGCATTTGCAGTTAGATGTTCAAATGAATGCACGTTTAAAAGAATTCATCCGTTTATTTGAAACTTTTTTTCGTTATAAATCGGGAGCGGTTAAAAATAAAAAAGAAGGAGTCGAGGTAAAGTTAACTCCGCCAAATCTTAATCAGGGAATGGGGCATGTGGATGCTTTGCACTGTGCTCAGCGTTTTTCGGCCACAGAATGGTTGCTCACTCTTCATTTTTCAGTAAAGAAAATTGATCCGACAGTGGGAAGCTTGAAGTTTATTAAAGAGAAGAAAAAGATTGTTCATAAGCTAAATCCTCAAAATTACTTCGATGGCGATTTCATCTTAGATCAAGATGGACTAAAGGCCCTTATCGAGGCGAGCATAAAGGACGCACTCAAGTAATTGGACAAAATATCCGATAAGTCTGCTGTGATATTGTCTCAGAATAGGGTTTGTCTATGAAGATTGCATTTTTACTTTCTTTGTCTGTACTCATTTCATGTGCGCATGTTTCTAAAGAGGCAGAACGTATACCGGCAGCTGTGCAAAGCTTGAATCCCGATCGTATTCTTTATATTGGAGATTCTCATACTGTTGGAGCTTTTGGGCATAAGCTCGATGAGCTTATAAGAAAGGAAACAGGCAAGCAGTTAACGACCTATGGCTCGGCCGGGTCTGTTGTCTGGTGGTATCGCGATCAGTATCCTGCCAAATACGGCTATTTTCATCGCGATATGGCAGGAAGCATCGATTCTCAAATTGGAACTCCAACTCCGGATTTTAGCAAAGTCTATAGTGAACTGCTCCCCCAAAAAGTGATTGTGGCCCTTAGTGGTAATTACTTTCGCTATCCAGAAGCCTTTACGCGCAAAGATGTGCGTGGTTTGGCCAAAGAGATTTATGAGAGCGGCAGTCAGTGTATTTGGATTACCGCACCTGATTCTCGCCTCTATAAAGAAGAGAGAAAAAAAACAATTGCGATTATTAAAGAAGAGGTTTCGCCTTATTGCGATGTGATTGAAAGCACGAAGTATACTAAATACTATACTGATCCAAATCTTGGCGATGGTATTCACTATGGCCCTCAAGCTGGTGGCAAGTGGGCCCAGGATTTGTTTGAGGCGGAGCTAAAAAGTCTTCTAAAGTAAGTCTTGAGCACTGATAATCATCCCCAGATTATTTTCAACCAAAGGATTGGCCTCATACCAAAAATCAATTCCATTGGAATCACATTCGCGGAAGTTATCGCGCAATTTATTAGTTCCTTTTTGGGTGATATCTTGGCAACTGCCATTAGAGTCACGTACTAGAACTTGAATTTCTCCATCTTGTTTGCGCAGTCCTAAGAGCAATATGGCATGTCCTCCGCATTCTTCTTTTTCTGCCTTCTTTTTCGGTCTATAAATACTGCGCAAAGAGCAGATTCCTGCAAGGACAGGTACTTTGACTTCCTCTTTGCTTGCAAAGTATCTAACAAGAGCTTCGGCAAAACGATCGGGTTCGATCGTCTCAAAGTGCTGACCTTGGGGAAAACTATATTTACTGATTAAAGTTCTTGGGGGATAGAGGAGTAGAAGAAGGAGAGAAAGCTTGTCTTCAACCATTTTCTTCTTAAATGTGGGGGCCAAATCTTTGGCATTATTTTGAACTTGTTGGATCAGCACATAGTCTTTGACAGGATCAAGAGAGTCGAGAACGACCTGTACTAAAAAATCAAAAGTCACTGCATCACTAGAATTTATTATTGCAAAGAGAGATTGCAGTTGTGCTTCATTTTCTTGATCTTTCTCATAAGCAATATCTTCATCGGACTGAATACCTGGAGGGAGCTTGAGATTAACGCGCGTTTTATCCGAGCGAATGCGGTTTTCGTAAGCGAATTTTTTGGTCATTAAGACTCGCATTTTACTGTAGAGTTTTGTGATATGAGATTCGATGCCCTTTGTTCCGCCATTCCAAGCATCGATGAGGTCTTTCATTGTGTTCTCTAGGCTTGCTTCTAGATTGTCTTTTGAGCTTGCCACAGTGGCAAAGCGCCCTTCTTCAATGACATTGTTGAGTAGGTCTGTCATATCGTAGAGATTTCCTCCTTCAAAAAAGTATTCACTTTCTTCTTCTATACTTTGATAGGAGAAGTTGCGCTTTTCTTGAATGGAGCTAAGTAAAGAGAGATAAAAAGGGTCTACCGGAAGAATATTGGTCTCATGGCCTTGGGCAATTCGACTAAAATTGAGCATGCCGCTCATGGCGTGAGCGTAGCAAGTTCCAAAATATTGCTTAGTAGGAGGGACTTTATTTCTAATTGCTTCGGGAATTGCCTTAAGCTGGATTGCATGGGCAAGATTGCTAAAGAAAAGACTTAATAGAATAAAGCGTAGAATCATTAGAGACCCCTTTGTTTGTGCGGCGTGTCAATATATCCTAAAATTGGATAAGGAGTTGAAAAAAAAGAGGAATTGTAAAAACTACAGGACTGAGGGTGGAATTCCGATAAGTTAGCCATGCGTATTTTATACGGACTTATCATATTATCTTTTGTTATTTCAGGCACTTGCTGGGCCGTCTATGGTTATCAGGACTGTTCAGATTGGCTTGTAAAACGTCCTCAGAGGGGCGTAGAGATTGAGGGAGAGTATATTGAGGGATGGCATGGGGTTAAGGCCGATGGGCTCATAAAGGACGGTGAGGACATTGTCCAAAAGATTGTAAATACAAAGCAATTTAAGGCCCATGATGCCGTTTATGGCAAAGCCTTGTACTTTTATAGTCATCGCCCTGAAAATCCCGATTATTATCCTTTTGCAGCTTGGATTCATTTTCGCGTGAAGAAAGAGACTTTCTTACAGAAGGGATGGAGTGCTTTGCTTTCGACACCCAAGGGGCGTGTTTCGCCAGAGAGGTTAGTTCCGGCAGAGGGAAGCCTCGATGATATGATGGATATTGAAGTACTCGATGTTTTTTGGAACGAAAAAGAGATTCAAAAAGCGCGTAAAATCTATTTTGATACTTATAAGCGCGATGGTTACGAGCTTCCAGATTCTTATCAAAATATGGGGCAAAGAGTAGACGAAAGCTGGCCAGATTAGTATCATCCCTTGGATGCTTAAGTATTTAATTTCTTTATCAATTTTTCTCGTTCTTGGAACAAGTCTTTATCTTTTTAAAGATGAGATCTTTTTTTTGCAAAAAATAACAGAGATTCAATCGGCCGAAGAGTTAAGTGGAAAATTTATTTCCTATGCCACGAAACTCGAAGGAGCTCAGCGCTTGCAGCTAGCATCACTTAAGCAAACAGAAATTTTTGAAAAAATCTCCAAGAAGAAAGTACTGTGGGACAGACTCAAACTCCCCGACGTGGTGGTGCGTGCCGAAGTTCCAGTGGAGTACTTTTACTATTTAGACCTTAACGATCGATGGGAATTTACTCTTAAAGACAATGTGTTGCGCGTGCGCATTCCGCCTATAAAAAATTTAACACCAGCCTTGAATTTGGATGAACTTAAATTTTCCGTAGAGCAAGGAAGCTTTTTGCGCAATGAAAAGCAGGTGTTAGAGGAACTTAGGCAAACTCTTATGGGACTTCTAAATGACAAGGCTCGAGAAAATCAAATCCTGATTCGCGAAGTCTTAAAGAAAAATGCAGAAGCTTTTATTCGCAACTGGTTGATTCGAGATTATGGAGAAAGAGAGTTGATCATCCAAATTATTCTTGCTGACGAGGAAGTTTAAAATGAAAATTTTGTTGTTCTTTCTTTTTTCCTTCTCTCTTTTTGCGCAGAATAAGGCCGTTATTGGTCCGCTTGATTGGACCGATATTGCTAGCTTTGAAGAGGACAGCTTAGAGCGCAAAGCTGCCCTCCCTGTGGCTAACTTACACATCCCCGCTAAAGGCTCTCGTTGTACTGGGTTTCTTGTCGCTCCTGATGTTCTCATGACTAATAATCATTGCATTAAATCCCAAGAAGAGGCTGTCGGTGCCAATGCTGATTTTCTTTATTTGGAAGAAAATTCTTCTGTGGATAATTATGATTGTTCCACTCTTTTGGCAACTGATGCAACGAACGATTATGCTTTGCTGTATTGCCAAGGAAACCCTTCGCGTCTTTATGGTCAAGTGACTTTTGGTTTAGAGCCTGTGTCTGCTTATGACAAAGTTTGGGTGATTCAGCAAAATTGTGATTACCCTTACCATTCCGATTGTGCCAAAACTCAGAAAATAGCAGGGGGGGCAATCACCGATATCAAAAGCCGTGGAACAGAGATTGAGTACGCTCATTCTGCAGATACTCTTTGGGGCTCATCGGGCAGTCCCATGTTTGATCAAGCTTTTCGTGTCGTTGGTCTTCATCATTTAAGTTCGGGTACCGATCGCTATGGTCGAGGTTACTACAATATGTCTCGACCTATTACTTTGGTTTTAAAATCGGCCTTGGAAAAATTACCGAACCTTCCTCTTGATATTCCCCATTCATTTTTTGAGTTTCTTCCCGTCAATGCGCAAAACGATAGTTTTGAGCGCGCAAGTAATTTGGCATTTAAACGGCAGAGCTTTTTTACTGCGGCCCTCGACCAAACGAGTCCCGTTGACTACTTGAAGCTAAGTGTATCACGTGAAAAAAAATTGTGGATTCGCGCACATCATTTTGAGATGGAGGACCTGAAAATCACTCTTTTTGATGAGCACAAGAAACAAGTGACTTCCTCTTCTTTGTTCTATGGTGAGACTAGCATTACGCTTCCTAGAGGAAAGTTCTTTTTGGAACTTCGCTCTTTGGGGCGTGGTCGGTATTATCTCTATTAATTAGTCTTATTTCTTTTTTGTAATGATAGGGTCTTTTTTTGCACTTAACTAAGTGGAGGAAGATTTTATGAAAAAGAAAATTTATAAGGCCAATGATAGAGGTCAAACGCAGCTCTCTTGGCTAGATGGGCGACATTATTTCAGTTTTGGCGATTACTATGATCCCAAAAACATGGGGTTTGGTAGCTTGCGTGTGATTAATGATGATCGTGTTGCTCCCCATTCTGGATTTGAGACCCATCCTCATGCAAATATGGAAATCATCACCGTGCCGCTGCGAGGGACTTTGACCCATAATGATAGCACTGATCATCGAGGTGACATTAGGGCCGGCGATGTTCAAGTGATGACGGCCGGAGAAGGTATCTTGCACTCAGAGCACAATTTGACCGCAGAAGAGATTGAGCTCTTTCAGATTTGGATTCAGCCGAGAGAGAAAAATCTGACACCTCGCTATGACCAAAAAACATTCAGAGATAAGCGCCAGCCAAATGTTTTTCAACTCTTGATTTCTCCAGACGGTAGACTCGATTCTCTAAAAATTGAGCAGAACGCTTATATTTCTTGGATTGATTTAGAGCAAGGTGACTTTGCCCTCTATGAAAAATGGGAGGAGGCAAATGGCATTTTTGTTTTAAATGTCAGTGGCAAGCTAGAGCTTGAAGGAGGGGTACTGCTTTATCCCCGCGACGCCATTGCCCTTGAGGAATTCCAAGAAAGATTGGATATTAAAGCGAGAGAGGCTTCATCTCTTTTGGTTATTGAGATTCCCCTTTAACTCGTTGACGAGAAAAAGTACAACGCTGACAAAGTGAGGAATTATTTAAAACTTGAGAGGCGTCTTGTTTGAGCTCGACGAGTTTGGGAAAGATTTCCTCAAAGGATCCTAGCTTATTAACTCCGAGGTAGTCGAGACAGCAGGGCACAACCGCACCATCAGACAAGACCGCCATTTGCGTGTGAAAACCATAGCAGTGAATTTGGTTTCCCAAGTATTTATCGTCTAAGGAGGGCCAATGAAAAGGCGTATCTTGATGGAGATAGATACGATCCTTAATTCTTTTTCCTTTGCCTAAACGTATTTCCACATTGGGATTGAGACTTACGCCAAAGGTCTTTTCGATCAGAGAGAGAACTTTTTGTTGTAAATCCTTGGAGTTTTCATCTTTATTTAAATTCCAGAGGCGGAGGTTGATATACACTTCTGGCTTTTGTGAGGAGAGTTTCTGGCAGAAGGAAAAGACCTCTTTCAGTCTTTTATCTATTTCTTGCTCTCTTTCAGTGAGTCCATGGAGGGAGAAGTTGATTTGTTTGAGAAAAGAAAAATTTAAAAGTTCATCTTGGTATTTTGTGATTTGACTTCCATTAGTCACTAAAAAGAGTTTCATTTCTTCTTGTTCTAAGCATTTGAGGAGGTCGGGGAAGCGGGAATGCAAAAGAGGTTCTCCTAAAACGTGAAAAGTCATTTCTTCAAAAAGAGGGCGAGCGAGCACGACTAATTTTTTAAAGCGCTCCAGGGGCATTTCTTCGAATTTTCTGGGCGATTTGGGACAAAAAGAGCAGTGCCAATTACAAATATTGGTTATCTCGGCGTAAAGACGTTGAAAGGGCTTGGAATCATTGGCCTTTGTCATGGGCGCAGTATGCCCGAAGGCAAGGAGCAAAGCAAGGTAATCTTTGACGAACTGGGCCAAAAATCGTAGAAAAGAGGAATGATTTATAAAACAATTTTACTGTTTTTTTATTCCCTTTCGGCCCTTGCTTCTTGGCAATACAATTCTTTCGATCCCGTTCCGGAAGTTTCCTTTTTATCTGATTTTCAAAAAGGAAGGCCGGCCCTTTTATATACTCCTTCTATTTTTCAGGATTACCCTAGGCGTCTGGACTGGTCCTCTTATGCCGGGCCTGTTGTTTATCAAGGGCATTGTAATTCTTGTGTTGCCTTTGCTTCTGTTGCGACGTTGGAGACTCTGGTGAGTCTTAAAGAAGGGCGGCAGATTGATTTATCAGAGCAATTTGTCTGGTCTTGTGGTGCTAAGCGAACTTGCCCGCAAGGCTGGAGTCCCACTTCTGCCGTTATTTTCTTAAGTAGCAAAGGAACTGTTTCAGAGTTTTGTATGCCCTATGAGTCAGTAGAGGGAAAAGATATCGAGTGTTCCCAGCGCTGCGCTTCTTGGGAAGATGAAATTGTAAAGATTGAAAGCTATAAGCAAATATCAGGACACTTTGTTTTAAAACTGGATGAAGTGGTTGCGGCCTTGCAAGATGGACCCATCTTGGGCAAGATGACTGTCTATGAGGACTTCAAATACTACAAGTCTGGAATCTATGAGCACCTTTCTGGCAAAAGGCTAGGAGGTCATTCTGTTAGCATTATGGGCTATGACCTCGATGAAGGATACTTCATTGCCAAAAATAGCTGGGGAACTCAATGGGGAGAAGGTGGCTATTTTCGCATCAAGATCACCGATGAGTCAGGTTTAGGGGCAGGTTCTTATCAGTTCACCCTTAAACAATAAAACGCAGCGAATCTAAGCGCAATTGAGCCCTTTTTAAGCATTCCGTTAGCCTTTCCTTTTGGTCTTTCAAAAGATAAATCTCGCTTTCACTGATGTTATTGGCCTTTGCTTTTAGAGCGTCTAGGCGTTCAATTTCTTGTTCTAGGGATTTTTGCATTTGGGCCGTTGCTTCTATCACAAGTTGTTGGGCTGTTTTGTCAGCTTCTTTTTCGGCCAAATGCAGAAGGCTTTTCAGTTTGGATTTGGGAATCTGGGCCGCCGCTTTCATCAAGCTCTCAGGAGCATCTTCTAGGCGAGGGTCGAGGTCTTCCTTGCTCCACTTATTTGAAAAATTTTCGCCATCTTTACTTAGGAGAATGCGAATTTTTTGGGGAGGGAAATAGCGTGTCGCTTGCAATTCGTGAGAACTCACGATGTGCAAGAGGAAAAAGCATTCTACGAAAGTACTACTGCCAGCTTTGGCCGCCTTGCGAGTTTGTAAAGTTGCATTGCCGAAATCTTCTGCGAGGATGAGATCAATAATGCCCATGACCATGGGGTGATCCCAAGTCATAAAAACATAATCTTCGCGTTCGAGAGCTTTGGTGCGAGAGAAGGTTAGACTCATACCTTCTGCGGAGAGACAGGGGAAGTGGGGCACAAACATATTGTCACTGGGGCGAATGAAAATGGTATCTTTGCAGATTTCTTCGACATCAATACCAAAAAGGTGAAAGACGCGGTCTAAAAAAAGAGGAAGCTCTGGATCGTCAGATTTTTCTTTAATTGTCTGAACGATCGTTTGGGCCTTTTCTTTGTTAAAAGAGTTGATCTCAATAAGAGTATCTTTACCTTCTTCTTCCTGTTTGAGACTGGCGCGATGAAATTCTTTGGTTCTACAGAGAAGGTTCTCAAATTTTTCTCCCCAGAAATCTTCCACGTTTTCAAAAGCGAAATGGAGTTCTTCTTGAAACTGGCGGTAGGCATTCATGGCGTGAGGAGCGGCTTTTTCAAAGGCATTAAGTCCTTGTCCATACCAGTTGAGTAAGAATTCTTCCCAAGAGTTTTCTAGATAAGGCAAATGGATGAGTACATCTTCTTTTTGGCCAATGCGGTCAAGGCGTCCAATTCTTTGTTCCAAGAGGTCAGGGTTAAGGGGAAGGTCAAAGAGCACGAGATCATGGGCAAATTCAAAGTTTCGCCCCTCACTGCCAATCTCTGTACACAAAAGCAAATTGGCCCCCTCGGGGTCCGCAAAATAGGCAGCTTGTCGATCGCGTGCGAGCAAAGTTAGTTCGCTGTGAAAAAGGGCGATCTTGTGACCTGATGCCAATCTTTTTAGGTCTTGTTCTAACTTCATAATCTTCTTTTTAGAACGGCAGATCAGAAGAATTTTTTGGTGGCGGCGGTTTTCTAAAAATTGGGCAAGCCAGAGCAAGCGCAATTTATAGGAAGAAGAGTTTAGAAGATCGTCGTCTTCCTGATTGGTATAGGGGATTTTTCTTTTACTTTCAATTTGTAAGGGATAGCTGTGCAAAATACGCCGCGGGAAAAAATTATAGATGTTTTCCATGGCCTTGCGTGTGTTTTTAAAGAAGATTCTTCCTGTACTGTGATGGTCGACTAGCTCCTGTAGACGTTCTTGTTCTTCTTTTTTGTTGAGTAGGTTTTTGGCCACTTCTGTCATTTTTTTTGAATGCTCATATCCTTTGAGGAATTCCTGGTATGAGGAAAAGCGTTGCGGGTCGAGCAGCTTGAGCCTCAGAAAATGTCCTTCTAAGCCTAACATTTCTGGAGTGGCCGTAAGAAGAAGAAGTCCCGGAGTCTTTTGAGAAAGTGCTTCTAAAAGTGGATAATGGGGCTTTTCGGGATCACTGTATTTATGAGCTTCATCGACGATTAGGAGATCCCAGTTGGCTTCTTTTGCCATCTTGGCCGCAATCTCGGAGTAGGCCAATAGGTTAAAACTTGCGATAACCAGTTCAGAGTCTTCAAAGGGATTTGCCCCTTTTTCGAGTTCGACCTGCTCGTTGACAACTGAAAAGGAGAGATTGTATTTGCGAAACATTTCCACAAACCATTGATAGCAAAGTGTATTAGGTACGATTATGAGGACGCGCCTCACTCGTTCAGTGAGCACAAGACGATGGAGAATAAGACCCGCTTCAATTGTTTTGCCAAGGCCAACTTCATCGGCCAATAAGGCGCGTGGAAGAGGGCGATTGCAGATCTTCTCTGCTAAATAAAGCTGGTGGTCAATAAGGGATATGCGTGGCCCGATGAGTCCTCGATAGGGATCACTTTGTAATTTCATTTTGAGATTGAGACAGCTTTGGCGTAATTCAAATCGCGTGAACGAGTCACTTGTCATGTTGAGAATCTTTTCTTCAGGGCTATGAAAGTTTACAGAGTCAGATAAATCAATTTCTAAGATTTTTTCATGGGACTCATGTCCATAATAAGTTCGAAGTCCTTGATCATCTTCTTCAATATGTGTCACCGAAAAGTGCAGCCCTTGATTGGAAGAGATTTCATCACCTTTTTCAAATAGAATTCTTTTTAGGGGGGCAGTACGCAAACCATAGCGGCGCAGTTGACGAGAGACGGGAAAAGAAAGTTGAATATTTTTGTCTTCGACTTCAATGACAATTCCAAGCCCCAGTTCAGGCTCGGCCAAACTCATATAACGTTGTCCTTTGGCGATCATTATAATAATTCTCCATAACTCAAGAAGGGAAAAGTCTTATGACTTTTCCCTTCTTTTTTACTCGTCCTTTTCTGTTTTGTTAAGGCTTACTCTTCAGCTTTTTTCACTCTTAACCATGTTCTTTCATCGTTATAACGCAGTCCTTTATAGCGATCTTCTTTTGATTTACTCGATATTCCTTGATAGATCACATCGAGAATTTCATCTGAATTTTCAGATAGAGACAGCATCTTGTCGAGAGTGAGTTGATTTGATTCTTCGGTCGGACATTCTTTTCCGGCCACAAGATCTCGACATACTGCAGGCGCTTCTATCTTACTAAGTTGTTCATTTAAGCTTGTCGTTAAGCTTTTGAGCTTGTTTTTAAGAAGTTTCACGTTGGCTTCTTTTGTCTTTTTAATTTTAGCTGCATCATTGCCTGCCCCTGCAAATGCTGTACGATAGGAGGAATTAATGATTTTTGTAAAATTGAGTACGCTTTCATCTTTTGAATGATCCGCCAGTAATAAGCCTTTGTTGCCTTCTTCTTCTAGCTCAGACAGTAGGGAGAGCATTTTTAAGTCAGCATGACCTATGAGATAAGCTTCTTTTCCTTCCTCTTCATTGACTTGGGCATTGAGAATGTCGCTCATATAAGGGAGCACTCTTGCTAATCCTTTACGCGAAAGGGGAGCCTCTTTAAAATATTTTAATGCAGCGGCTTTTTCTATTTCTTCTGGAGTTGCATTTTCTGATGGCACACTATTTTGCTCCGCAAGTAATTTATCAATTGTGCCTTCAAGACTTGTTACTGCTTTGCCGTCATCCGAAGCGAGACGTAGGTTTGCCCAAGCAAGGCGATGTAGGGTAATTTGGCCTTGCAGTTTAAGAATTTCTTGGATTGTCTCTTGACTGATATCAGCGCTTTTAAAAAGTTCTTGCATGGCAGTCAAGCAGGCATTGAGTTTGTCATCTGTCTGAGCAGGAATATCTTCTGCCACTTTTGTTTCTTGCTCTGCGGCTACTTTTTCTTGCTCTTCCTCATTTTTTTGTGCAAGAGCGGCATCTGCAGCCTCTTTTTGTTTTCGTTGTTCTTCTAATGTTTGCTGTTGGTCGAGCATCCCCGCTTTTTGCACAACTTCTTCAGGCGTAGTTTCTTCTTCTGGGGCAGTGACTACTTCTTCTGGTGCAGTGACTACTTCTTCTGGTGCAGTGACTACTTCTTCTGGTGCAGTCACTTTCTCTGAGGGGATGACTTCCGTTGCAGAACTAAGATTAAGTGTTTGAACTGCCGTTTCAGGCATTCCTCCTGAGTTGACTTTATTTGTGTCAATAGCTGTTAGATCTGCTTTGGGGACAGCAAGACTATCCACAGGAGGTAGTTCTGGATTTGGTACAGCAAGACTATCCACAGGAGGTAGTTCTGGATTTGGTACAACAAGGCTATCAGCAGGCATTTCTGCAAGGTTCAGTTGCAGAAGGGGTGCCTCTGCATTATTTTTATTTTCTAAATCTGAAACCATTCCTCCAGGAGGAGGTCCCATTTTATTTCCTCCTAGTGGAGGACCTTTTTTATTTTGTGCAACTTCTTCCTTTTGTTCACTTGGCCGAATGTTGCTTGCGCTCGCTCGCTTCTCCTTTATCGCATCTAGCGTTGGATCACTTTCTTGAGTCTGCTTTTGTCCATATTCTAATACATAGTTATCAAATTCTTGCTCCATCGCAGCTTGTTCCTCTTCTACCTTTTCTTGCAGAATCGTCTTATTTATGGTGCTTACTGCCTTTTGAAGAAAAAGAGAGTTTGGCCCTTCTGTACAATTTAGTTTTGCCCTCTCTCCTCTTTCGACTTCGCATTTTACAAGATATTCTTTGAGTTCTTTTTCTAGGCTGCCAATCGTAAAATTGCTGAGGCCAGAGTTGAGAGATTCTTTAAATACTGTAAAAGCTGCGGCATTTTTGGCATCATACTCTTTTTCTGGGTGCTTAGCCTGTTCTTCAACTCTTTCAAATAAATTTTTGGTTTCTTTGGTTAGGTCAACATATCGACCTGTTCTTGTTTTGATGTTGTTTTCCATTTCTTTTCTGAGAGCAGTTAGTTCTTCATCAAATTTTACCAAGTCAAACTGAGGGTCCACCTTAGCCTTGGCGAGACCTTGATTAAATTTTTGTAGCAATTCAGTGAGATCGTCTTTCGTTTTATCCATCACTGCATTATAGAAGGGGGTTGCCAGTTGTCTGGGAACATTTTCTACCGCAGTTTTTGGATTTTTGAAAGAATTCATGACTCTTGTATTTTCAATATCTTCTCTTGTCCTGTTGGGGTAGCGGTTGCTCATATAGGTGGAAAAAGTTTGTCCGCGGTAATCTTTATCATTCTTAATTTTATCGGTGATATATTTATCCGCATCATCTTTACTCATATCTGGATTATCATGTAATACTTTTCCTCTTAGAAGATAGCGATAGAAACCTTCTGGGTGCCATTGAGTTACATATAGTCCAGATGAAATAGATGTATAACTTCCTTCGGGCCCCGAATAACTAGAGGCGACTTGCCCTGCTCCTCCATCAGCTTGGTCTCCAAAGTAATCTGCAAGTGGCATTCCTTCCATTCCAACTAAATCTCTGGCTAGCTGGTCTTGGGGACTATAGTCTTGGGCCCATATAGCGGAGGAAAAAGTGATGCTTAAAATAACTAGAATTGCTTTTTTGAAATCCATACGACTGTCTCCCAAGATGGTATTATCCGTAATGCTTATCGGAAGCTTTCAATTAAACTTGAGTTGATTGGTCGGATTACTTGGTAGCTGTCTGTTTTTATTGAAGATTGTAGAGCATTTCTCCTATTTCTGCTTTATCTCCGGGCAGGATATCAATATCAGCAAACTCAAAGCGTACAGTTATCTCCATTTGCTCATCACCCATATTCATTTTCGCTGGTCCAATGAAAAAGGGTGCTTCGCCTTGGCCGGAAACTTCAATACTTAAAATGGCTTCTTCTGCAGGCTTATTAATATCCCAAGCTTTTATTTGGTAATTGCCTTCCGCATCAAGTGGACTCAATTCATAAGCTTGAATGACATGAATCTGTCCCATATGAGAGAACGTTTTTTTGAAAAAGCCTTGTTCCTTTTTCATTTGTTCAATTTCTTCTTTCATGGCATCACAGTCGTTTGGCTTGATTTTGCAGTATTCTGCAACAACTTTGGAGAGGATGCGTTCTTCATTTGAATGAGATCCTGAGACATAAATAATTGGGTTGTATCCACGCGAAAGGGCTTTTTGAAGTTTGCGGTAGAGGAGTCTTGCCTTTCTTTTATTAAATTGATTAAGAGTTGTTGTAAAAACGCCAATTCCATCAAGAGTGACATTTTTAAGGGCCCATTGATCAATAATATGTTTTTTAATATAGCTTCCTATTTCTTCGTCAGAGGAAAATTCATGGAGATTGGCAAAACCTGGAATGATTTGCGGTTTATTGTTCGCGATAGCATCAATCGCCTCTCTATAGCTTATCAGATCGAGAGATGGAAGATCTGGACGGAAAGTTGCAAGCATATTAAATTTTCTAAGAACTACGGTAAATCCAAGGCAAAAGCCAAAATTACGAATAGCAAGATTTTCGATATCTTTACTCGAATTAACAAATGGAAAAGAGTTTTCATGCAGCGGAATGCGGTGGAGATCTTTTTGCTGGAATGCTCGAAAAGAGGAAGTACTGTAGTAGGTTTCAAAAAAGAAGCTACTTATCTGGTTTACCTGTTTAAAGAAGCTATTATGTGCAGCATAGGGAGCGAGTAATTCCTTTTGCTCAATGGGTAATTTCTCTTCCGGAATGGACCAAAAGGGACCTTTTTGGTTATGGGACGCAAATACTGAATTCATTAGTAAAAGTCCAAAAATCATGAATTTAATCATTTTATGTTTCCTTGGTTTAAATATTTGCATCCTAGCTATCTTATTAAGGGCAAAAAGTCTGCTCCGGCGTGTAAAAAATTCATTTCTCGTAGTTGAAGGTTCTCTGTGGAGAAGAATAGAGTTATGAAGACTCTCATCTGAAACTTATTGATACAGATATATAAATTAGAATTTGGAGGGATTATGAAAAAATTATTAGTTGTGGCTTTGTGCTTATTTTCAATCGCAGCTTGGTCACGAGATGAGACAACGTGGAGTAAAGCAAGCCCCCTTGTTAAAAAACAGCTTTATAAATACTTAGTGATTGCTGATTATATTGAGTATGGTGATAATCCACTAAATGCTTTGGATGAGGATTGGATTAAGGTTTGGAAAGTAAAATGTGAAAATGGTAAAACCTATGATTATATCATGTCCTATGCCGGAGACACCGAGTTCGGCCCTCTCTATGTTCCCGGAACTTTGAAACTTGTTGGTGAGATTAGTGATGGTGATGCAGCATTAGTTTATTTTAAAACAGGCGAAAAACGTTGGATTGATTGTTACAAAACAAGATAATTAAAATAAAAAAGCCCCCTTCTTCTGGGGGCTTTTTTGTTTGTTTAAGGTTTAAATTTACAATTGGATAGAGGCTTGAAATCCCATTTGCCTCTCAAGTTGCGCTCTAGTCCTGATGGGAAACGATGTTTTTCTAAAAGATTAATGATAATCGACTTTTCGCACGAGACAATTTCTCCCTTCTTAATCACTGAATCCTCAATATGTCCTTGCTGAGCAGCCATTTGTAGTTCTCGTTGAGGAATTTGAAACTCTTTTGAAATTTTGGTAATTGCTTCGGGGCTTGAAAGATCAAAAGAGATATTGGGAACGGGAATTTGAATGTCCTCTTCAGAGAGTTCAAAGGCAAAGAGTAAATCATTGCGTCTTTGCTTGAGTTTATAAGCAAAAGTTGCTTGCATAAAATTTGGCCAAGGAATGCTGCTCACTGCCATATCAATATCTTGATCACTAAGTTGTAAAAGAGAGCGTGCCATATTTTTAGCCTCTTCCGCGCTGGTGCTATTCCATAGTTTGGGCTTGTAGTAGCGAAATACTTTAAAGATGAGTTTATTTTTTTTCTTTTTAAAGAAATTATTCCCTACGGTGAAAGCATTGAGATCTCTTGGGCGTCTCATCTGACCAAAAGATGCCCCATTGTCGTGCTGATATTCTACATATTCATATTGCTCATCAATTGGGTTGTAGAGCAACGCATTTCTATTGTTTTGATCTTTGTTGTCCATATTAGCAATGAGTAGATTAAAAACGATCAGGGATTTAGCCACATCATCGTATTCTGTACCCAAGAGAGAAAAGGGGACAGGACCTCCTCTTATGAGAACATCTTCTCCTTGGAATTCTGTAATCGAACTTTTAAAAGTGACATAAGTGCGTCCATAGAGGTTTTTTGTGCGATATTTCTTTTTCCCATGTGGAAGGCTGCTTAGGATACTTTGAGCATTTTCCTCTGTGATAATTCCGCTATCTTCTATAAATTCATCGATGCGGAATTTGTATTTAGATTTCAAAAGGCAACTTTTAAAAAGAGCAATAGTGTTGACGTGCTCACAACTTCCTTTTTGGGAGTTGTCTTCTAAAATAAGAGTCACTCCTTTGTTTCCGGCAGGATGAGCATAGACTAGGTCGGTAAATTTTCCTCCCATATTGAGATAGAGCCTATTGGCAACTGGCTCCGTGAATACTTCTCGCCCCCATTTTAGCTTCCATTTTACTCCGAAAGCATCTTTGGCTGTGATTTTGGGATTGGTTGCAGTGTCTTTTATTTTAGAAAAGAAGAGCACTCGTTGAGCATCTTGCAGCTTGTATTTTGTTTCTAGCGTATGAGATAGACCTGCTTCAAAAAAGGATTCTAGTTCTTGCCAACGATTTTTATTAATCGTGGCAGTCCAAGCAGGGTGCACCTGATTGATATTGAAAGATGATTCTTTTCCTGATTTTTTGATTTTAATTCTTTTGCCTTTGGCGATATCAATAAATAGCTGAAGGTCGTATTCTGATGGTGCAAAATCGTCGGCATAAATGGAATATAGGATGCGTAAAGGAAGATAAAATTGTTGCAGCGGACTAAAGTCAGAATCATTGAGAATCATCATTGCCTTATCGATGAATTTGCTTTTCTTTTCTTCATCTCCAAAGTGCTCTTGCTCTGCCTTCAAAAGAAGGGACTCTATTTGAGTATTTTGTAGAGTTGGATTTTCAAAAGTAATCCCTTGCTCTTGTAGATAATATTCAAATTTTTTGACTCTGCTGGTGTAATTTTCTTGTGCAAAGGCAAAAGATGTCCAAATGAAAAGGAGTATTATTAAATTTTTCATCCTTAATAACTAAGCAAAATTTATGCCATGTTTTTCAAGTGTTTTTAGCGATTTATACAATTTTGATTGTCTTGGAATTGACTATTGTCAAGGAAAGCAACACAATGGCCCTAAACCAAGACTGAGGATTTTATGTTTTTATCTGTTTTTAATTTATTTAATATTGGAATTGGCCCTTCTAGCTCTCACACCGTAGGACCTATGCGGGCCGCAAATTTTTTCATTGAAAAGCTTAAATTGCATAGGCATTTTGATGAGCTTGATCAAGTCCAGGTACGTCTTTGTGGTTCTCTCTCTTTAACTGGCGAAGGTCACGGAACTAATCGTGCGGTTTTAGCTGGTCTTTCGGGAAAAAAACCTGAGACCGCTTTGCCTGAAGAAGTCAAAGAGGCTATAGGGCTGGTCAGAGCATCGCAAAGCCTAAGCCTTAATGGGGAAAAAGAAATTCAATTTGATATTGATCGCGATCTTATCTTTCAAGATGAGAGTCTTCCTTTCCATCCCAACGGCATGATTTTTTATGCATATCAAAAAGGAAATTTACTATATGAGAAAGTGTTTTACTCTGTTGGTGGAGGATTCATCGTGGGGCATAAATCGGCCCAAGAGGATATGCTGCATACAGGAGTGGAAGTAAAGCCTCCTTTTGTGTTTGAAAACATGGATCAGCTTTTAAAGCTCTGTAGAAAGCACAAGATGAGTATTTGGCAGATTACATTGGAAAACGAAAAGATATTGCGTCCCGAAAAACGTATTGATGAAAAACTTGATGAGATTTGGCAAGTCATGCGTGCCTGTATAAAGCGAGGGATTAAAGCGGAAGGAACTCTTCCGGGACGCTATGCCGTCAAACGCAGGGCAAAAGGTATTTATCGCAAACTTAAATCACATCCCGAAGCTTCCTTACGTGATCCTTTGACGATTATTGATTGGGTGAACCTCTATGCTTTAGCCGTCAATGAAGAAAATGCTGATGGAGGACGTGTTGTGACAGCGCCCACCAATGGCGCCGCAGGAATTGTTCCTGCAGTTGCTCGTTACCATGAAAAATTTTGCAGCAACCGTGGCTTTGAGGACATTAAGCGCTTTCTGCTCACCGCTGGGGCCATTGGATTACTTTATAAAAGAAATGCTTCCATTTCTGGTGCGGAAGTCGGGTGCCAGGGGGAAGTGGGAGTCGCTTGCTCCATGGCCGCAGCAGGTCTTACCGAGGTCTTAGGTGGAACACCCGAACAAGTGGAAAATGCCGCTGAGGTGGCCATGGAACACAATCTGGGATTAACTTGTGATCCCGTTGATGGACAAGTCCAGCTTCCCTGCATTGAACGCAATGCCATGGGGGCCGTTAAAGCTATTAATGCTGCCCGTATTGCTTTGCGAGGCAATGGAAAGCATTTTGTCTCTTTAGATGAAGTCATGAAAACGATGAAAGAGACTGGTCTTGATATGAAAGACAAATATAAAGAAACGGCCAAGGGTGGCTTGGCAGTCAATGTGACGGAATGTTAAGAATAATTGATGACTCAGAAGACATCTTTTTCATTGAAAACGATGTCTTGTATGGCATCATTTATTTATGGCAAATTCAAAAGAACAAAGAAAAACTCAAAGGCGTTTTTTAGATACAAAGCTAAGTAATGCTTTTCGTGCAGGAACCTTGTCTCTTGCACCTCCGCGCGCAGGCTGGTTGCGCTCTATTCGTGAAGCTTTAGGCATTAGCTCTCGTCTTTTGGCCAAAAGGCTGGGAATCGATATGTCTGCAGTTCTACGATTGGAAGAGCGCGAGAAACAGAAAAAGGTCAGCCTTGAAACTTTGGAGCGTGCTGCGCGCGCCATGGATTGTCGTCTGGTTTATGCCATTGTCCCTGTCAATGATGAAGAATCTCTGGATGATATTTTAGAGCGTCGTTCTCTTAGGGTGGCAGAAAAGATTATAGAAGAGGTTGATCACAGTATGCGTCTTGAAAAGCAGAGTATTAGTGATCAGGAAAATTATGTGCAGCTAAAGCGTCTTGCGTTCGAGTTAAAAGAAAAGCTCGATGCTCGCTTATGGAAGGATCTTTAGTGGTCAAGCGTTTGCTAAAAATTGATTATCCTTTTGGGGCAACTACCCTTGATCCCAATGAGTTGGAAGGTTTGATCACTTTGTATATATCAAGTCAAGGAGAGCTTCATGCCCTCGAACAAGAAAATATTATCGAAGCAAAACTATGGGCCCAAAACAAAAAACGAAGTAATGAAGAAATTCTTTGTGACACTTTTGTAAAAAAGTTGCATTTGCATATGTTTCAAAATGTATGGAAATGGGCAGGGGTTTTTCGTTTGAGCGAAAAATCAATTGGTGTTTCTTGGACTCAAATTCCCATGGAACTGAAAAAGCTTTTAGACGATGTTCTTTTTTGGATTGAACATCAAAGCTATTCTTGGGATGAAATAGGGGCACGATTTCATCATCGCCTTGTTTTGATTCATCCATTCCCTAACGGAAATGGACGTCATGCGCGCTTGATGACAGACATTTTGCTAGAAGCAAATGGATTAGGGCCATTTTCTTGGGGATGGAATTTGCATAAGAACTCTCTTGATGAAGATGAAGAGAGTATGGCCCGGACTGAGTACATTGCCGCCTTAAGAGAAGCTGATCAGAAAAAGATGGGGCGCTTACTGCGTTTTGTTCGCTCCTAATTTATCAATCTTCTAAATATTTTCTAAAAATGGCCAAGTGGATATCACCTTGACTGATGATCCCAATTAATTTTCCTTCGCTGTCTATCACGGGAACGCGTCGAATTTTTTTGAGCATCATTAAAGATGCAATTTTTAAGATTCTATCATTCAAGCTGGCCGTAATAAGGGTGGTAGACATAATTGTTTCCACTTTGTCATCCATGATGTCTTTGTAGCGTTCTTCATTGTAGGCAGAACAACCATACTCATTGTACTCTTCAGGGCTCAGATACATTGCTCGTAGTACGTCTTTTTCGGAGACGACACCAATGAGCTTATTGTCATCATCGACGACAGGAAGACCACTAATTTTATTCCAACAGAGAAGCTGCATAACTTTTTTTAAAGAGTCATCAGCTTTGACTGTGAGTATATGCTTTTCTAAAACATCTTTAATTTTCATAGTGCCACTTCTCCCTTATTTTCATTTTGGATCATGGAATCCATCCTGTTCTTCGACATAATGAAGGAAAAAATGATGAGTTTTTTGGGGTAAAAAAAAATTAATCCCTAGGATGGGATAGATAGCTATGGATTTTATCTAGCAGCTCCAGCTGCTGAATGGGTTTACTTATGTGTTCATTGCATCCCGCAGAGATGGCACGGTCGATATTTTCTTGATCAGAATGGGCCGTAAGCGCGAGAATAGGAGTCTGCATATTGCATGAGCACTGTCGAATGAGCTGTGTTGCCTCATAGCCATTCATTTCAGGCATTTGTATGTCCATGAGAATTAAATCAAATTTTATTTGTTTGCATCGTTCAACAGCATCTTTTCCATTACTCGCTGTTTCAAGCTCTGCGCGTAGGGATTTGAGGTAAAAAGACATTAAAGTTAGATTATCGATGCTGTCATCGACAACTAGTAGGTGTGGGGTTGTTGTATTCTCAGTTGTATTACTCATAATCATTCGCAATCCATCAGAATAAACCATGAACTTTTACATTCTAGCAACAAGATCTAGCGATGGGAAGTCTTCCTTTGTTTCCTCAAAATTATATTTTCTTATCTATAGAAACTTATTATATGCGCCGACAATCAAATGTTATGTTACTTAAATCAAAAGCAAGTTCATCTATTGCCCATTTCTTGTTTAGCCGTTTTTTTGGGTTAAGCGTGTTTTTCATTCTGTGCTTACAGACGGTTTATATCTATCAATCGCATCAAACTTATTCACGCGATTTGGGAAACATAAGAACGCAGATGATTGAGCAAAGAAAGAAGTCAGTTAAAAACAAATTAAAGCTGCTCGAAGCGCAAATAAAGATCAAAAGACAGGAGCATTTAGAAAATTTTAAAAAAGAGATCTATACTCAAGTGCAAAATGCTTACAAGTTACTGCATAGTCTGCAGGAAAGTGTCA
>QKCN01000068.1 GCA_003245675.1 Bacteriovoracaceae bacterium
TTTAGGCATAATAGAATTATGAAATTATTTTTGGTTTTTATTGCATTTACCTTGTCTTCTCCGCTTTGGGCGGGAAGTTTTTATGATGAGGTTTCTTTTAGGGCAGGGATGGTTAACATCTCCTATACAGAAAGTGCAAGCCAGTTAGATACTCAAAGTTTGACCGAAGAAGAAGCGGCGGCGGCGGCACCTGGAGCGGGAGCTGTTTCTAGTATGAGCTTAGATATGCAGTATCAGTTTCTTTCTTATCCTGAAAAAGCTTTTTATTTGCGAGGAATCGTTCCATTAATGAGTACTGGAGGGGGAAGCTTCTTTATGGTTTCCAGTGGAGCCAATTTCTATTTCAAATCACTGAGCTCTAAAATACATCATAATGATGATGGCTCTTCTTTGAAGTTAACTCCCAAATGGCGTTACTTTTGGGGCTTTGAGCTTGGCATAGGATATTTAATTTATACGACTGAGTATGCCAAAAAAAGTGATGTTATCTTTGATTTAGGGGCCCATGTAGGAGCTTCTTATAATTTCAACCCCAAGTGGGGTCTTTCTGGTGATCTCACGGCAAGTCGAGGAACTGGAGCAGTTGTGTCAACTATTGGAATCAAAATCTTTGTGGGCGGAACCTATTACTTTGGTGATTAAGGGAAAATTTTTCCGTTTTTATTCTTTTCAACGCAAATTTTAAACAACTTTATTTTTTCTCCGATTGGCTAAGTGGAGTTTTGCACTTTCTTAATTGGAGGAGTTTAAGTGCTATTAAGAATTTTATTTTCATTTATCTTGTTGATTAGTTTTGCAGCTATTTCTTGGGGACAAGAGGTAAGTATTACAAGTAATCCCTCGGGAGCTGATATTTATGTTCGCTCAAGCTCTGAAAAAGAAGGGGTCAAAATAGGTAAGACACCTTTTAAAATGCCACTGGGGGAACTTATCAATAACTATGTTAAGACTAATACTTTTGTGCTGGAATTGAAAAAAGATAGCTTTACTCCTTATCGAGTTTTGCTTGCCAAGACTGCAACTGTCGATATTGATCTCGTTGCCAATCTCGATCCTGCAGTGGATCTTTCCCGCATCAAGGAATATGACCGGCTTATTTCTGATTTATTTGAGGTTCAGCGTTTGATTCGTTCCAAAAATAATGCAAGTGCAATAACAAGCCTTGATGAGTTGGAAAAAAAGTTTCCAGAGTTCTCGATCATTCCGGAACTTAAGGGGACAGCCTATTATTTGGATAAACAGGTGGATAAGGCTCTTTCTTTTTATAGGAGAGCATTTACTTTGAATCCTGAAAATGTTGATTCATATAAAATGAAAGTGTATTTGGAAAAATCGCTGGGGATTAAAAGCGATATAAAAAAGTAGTTCTTCATGCTGAAGAATGTGAGGTTATTTATGAAAGGATTTGTTATCACTCTTCTTCTTTTCTCTTTCTTGCTAGTTCCACTGGCAACAGGGGCGGGACCTTCTGGAGGGACGCTTCCTTCTTTGGAATGGCAAAAGGTAAATCTGCAGGATCAGATTCAGGGGAAAGTGTCGCGGGCCGTTTCTTCTATTTTGACTCCGGAACAGTTTGTGGTTGAGGTTGATATTTTTGTCAATAAGCCTTCGAAGCCTAGTTTTAATAAGAATGGAGATGATGGTGCAGGAGACGACGAGGCTAAAGCGGCAGAAGAAGCAAAAAAGAATAAATATAGGGTTCGTGCTTCTGATATTAATCCCAAAGATGCGCCACAGGATTATCTTGTTTTTGCCAAAGTTGGCCTAGAGGCTCCACTTGTTGAAAATCTTTTTGCTGAAGGAAAAGACAAAGATGAGAAAAATAAAAAAGAAATGTCTGAGTATGAATACCTTTGGAAATACAATGAAAGCATGAATATCTTCAACAACTTGGAGAGTGCGACGATCTACGTTTATTTGGATAACACTCTTCTTCCTGAAACTGTTGAATCAGTAAAAAAATTATTAGGTTCTTTAAAGCTTCCTTTAGGTGATGTGACACCAGAGTTTGTAACATCTCAAATTGCTTTGCACGATCAAAGTACTATTCCGACACGAGAATTCTCCCTTGTTGATATTTTAGGGTGGGTATCGAAGTTTAGTAACTTGATTGGCTTGATTATGGCGACTTTATTACTCGCACTTGTCGCTCTTATGCTCTTCAAACGTTATGAAAAACTCAAAGAGCAAGAGATGCAACAGGCTGCTGCCGCAGCTGGTGCACAGCAAGGCAGTGAAGAAAAAGATGAGAAAGAAGAAGATGAAGAAGACCATTTGGGGGCAGGGGCTGGAGGTCCTCTTTCTGACGAAGAAAGTTCTCTTTACAGTGGTATTGAGCGTTTTAAAACCTTTTTGAGTAATTCCCCTGTAGAAGCTTCTCTTTTGGTAAAGAAATGGATTACGACAGATGGAAAAAGTGAGCAAGAAGCGCTGATTGCACTTGTTCAGCAAATGGAAAATGATGAGTTAAAGAAAATTTTTGATCACCTTTCTTTAGAAGAGAGAAATAATTGGAAGAAGCTCATTAATAAAGTGTTGAGTAAAGAAGAGCTTGCCGCAGTAAACTCTTTTATTTCCAGTCAAATCGTCGAAGATATTATTCTACCTCGTGAGATTGATGATGATGAGTTCTGTGATTTAATGTTGAAGATTAAGCCTGAACAAGCGGTTAAGTTTATCAGTGAAAATGAAGGAGAGGGCGCTTTATTCTTGAACATCATGAGTACCAAGTTTGTTTCGCGCATATTAGACTCTATGCCCGTAGAATTGGTGAATAAGGTTATTGATAGCAGCTTAAATTTTGATAAAAAATCAATTGTTGAAAATTTGGCGAGTTTTAAGGAAAAACTAAAACAATATGCAGAGTCTAAAGCTAAGAATCCTTTCTTGGAGAAGGTTGTGGAACTTATTCCAATGGCCACTCCAGTAAAAGAAGGAGCTCTGTATCTTGCTTTGGCCAAAGGTGGAGAAGAGACGATCATGTTTGATTTGGCAGTCGCAGCAATTCCCTCTGATTTGATACCGCAGCTTTCCGATAATGTGACAAAGTATTTACTACAAAAATACCCAATGAGTCGCAAAGTCGAACTTTTGGCCCATCTAAAAGAGGCAGATGCCCAATTGCGTGAGCGCATGATTGAGATTTATGCACCAGTGGGGAGTCCCGCGCGCGATATGTTGGATCTAGAATTTGAAAAAGTGGAAACCGATTTTCAATTGCGCAAAAAATTGAAAGAGGAAGGCGATCTTATCTGGAAAGATTTTGTAGACTACACTCGCAAAGTCCTTAAGACTGAAACTCAATTTAGATCTGATCTCGAAGAGCTTGTAGGTGAGTGGGCGAAGGATCTCATTGCCAAACATTTTAATCGCAGTAGTAATACTGCTGCTAAAGAGGCAGCCTAAAAAGTGATGCGATTATTTTTTTGCTTCTTATTCTTAACTGTTCCTGTCTTTTCTTGGGCAGGAACAGCTGCTTCCCAAATCACGGAAGGAGCAGGGGAAGAGCCGGTTTTGCCGGCAGAAGTTAAGGCAACACCTGTTTTGGTTTCCTTTTATAAAATTGACTGGCCAGAAGGTGAAAAGCAGTTCGTGCGACGTGTAACCAAGGATTTCATGCATTATTTATTGAAAGTACCTGGCATAAAGTTAATGTTGGCCCCCCCGGGAGGATATTTAATCCCTGAGGGGAATGGTCGCGTATTGGAGCTTAGGGTTAAAATTTTAGGAAAACAGAAGCTTAAAGTTACCTTTGAGTGGCATGACCCTGCCAAGAAGGCCCTTATTGCATCAAAAGAGTTTACTACGGTTGAGCAAAACGTTCTTTTTGAGATCAAAGAGAACTTAAAAATACCAGAGTAATTTTTTCCGTTTATTTCTTTTTTTATATTTCTGAGCTATCATTTTTGTGGGCGTACTCTTATTTTAGAGGCAACTTATGTTGATTTTTAAGAAATTATTTGGAAAGAAAAAGAAAAAAGAAGTTCTCTCTCAGATGGAAGAGGTTGCTGCTTTATTGACCAAATTTGATGGGCTAGAACTCGATCAAGATTTTGGCGCTGACGAAGTCATTTCTGTTCAAATTGAGCGCCTGCACTTAAGTTCTCATGCTGAAGATATTTTGTGGAAGAAGATGGGAATGCATCGCAAGAGTTCTGCTACGGCCATTGAGCAACGTAAGATACAGAAACTAAGCAAGTTGCCACCTTTGCCAGAGGTATAGAATGGAAATCTTTAATCAGTTTTTTCATTTTTGTCTTAATTTTATTTTTGCAGTTCAAGATTTACTACTTTCTTGGGCCCAAAGTCGATTTGCTGTTTCTGCGATCTGGGTTTGGACCGCTGAATTTGCAGTACTTGCCTTTTCTTTCTTGGCCATTATTCAGGCGGCACGACCTCGTCCTACAACGAAGACAAAGTCAACCGAACTCGCAATTGTCGTTCCCGAATTATCTGAAGAGGTAGAGCTTTCTGTGTGGCGGAAGGGACTATTGAATTTTATTAAGGGCATTTCGCTTGTTCATTCTCAAGCCGATCTTAAAGAGTTCATTGCCAAATTTGATCGCGAAGAGATTGGGCTTTTTGAAGACCTCTTTGATACTATGATTGGATTCCGTCATGGCGCCAAGAAAACGGATGCCAAAATGGCAGTCACTTGTCGCTCCAATGAAAATTTTATGGAAATTCTCGTGCCTGATTTTGAGATCAAAAAAGATCATTTTACTTCACTGACTCATGCTGGGCTTGATGACATTGTAACGGCCCTTAATCTTCGTGGTTTTAATATTTCGTTCAAAAATTATTTTTCTGAAAAACGGAAAAAGCACCTCTGCACAGGACTTGAGATTACTCAAGCAACTATCTAAATCGAAATCAAAATCCATTGGACTTTTGTAGGGCCTACAGTGTAAGCCCTAGCTTTTTCTTGCGTAGCAGGAAGTAAATGGTTTTAATAAAAAAGTAAGCAAAGACTAATTTGGAAGCTAATCCATAAATTGGAAATCCCCAGACAAGAGAATAAATGAGCTTGGTGATAATGAGGAAAAGCAAAAATGTGATGAGCACATAAGGATTCTTACTTTTGTGAAAAAGAAAGCTCAAAATAAATGGGATTACCAGTAAACTGAAATTGAGGATGGTTGGAGGAATCATCCCCATATGCATCATGTTCAAGACGATGGTCAGCTTCAACACACTATAAAAGTAAGTCAAAAAGATTGTTATTTTTAAATTATGTTCAAACTTAGTTTGTATTTCGGCCCTCATAAATGTCGCCCTTTGCAGTTGCTCAAAAGTTCTTTGATTTCATGCAAATCTTTATGAAGCTCGTCAGCCAATTTATTTTGTTTATAATTCATGAGAATCAGTTTTACGGAAACGAGAAAAACACCTGCTTCTAGTAAGATGTCATGAGTAAATCCTGTAAAAAAGAGTGCAGTGAGAAATAAAGCGAAGGTCAAAGCAATAATAATTAAAGAGCCGGCGTTAATCATGATTAAGCTCCTTGAAAAGGGGGGCATATTTAATATGTGTCAAAAACACCCCAATTCTTACTTCTTTTTTGGTGCTTATCAAGGAGAAAGTAAGAGAGAGTTACAATGAGTTTTAGCCTCAGGAAGTCTAATGGCCTTAAGGGGAGTTTTTCCCCAATATGATTTTAGCCGTAAATGAGCCTCATTCCTTTTTTCAATAAGTTGGGAGGAGACAGATTGAGGGTCAAAAAATTGGTTGAGTAAGGAGCCCAAACGGATTCCCGATTTCAAAAGTAAATTATCGATATCTTTAGCATAGAGGCTAGAATAGTCTTTTGCGAGGCTATTTACTTGGTGAAATAAATAGGGGGCCTTATTGTTTTGCGAAAAAACGGCATTGGTCTCGTTGATCCAGTTGAGTACGGACGAGTTCACATATTTTTGACGCTGCGAGTTTTTAAGGCCCTGATAGAGTTCTTCTCCATATGTTTTCCAATTAGGGTGTTCTTGCTCAATAATCAGGCTATCCCAGACGCTATGGAGATTTGTCTTTTTATTGTTCCATATGAGCCTAACATCATTACCGCCTCGGTCTGAGGCGTCCCCTAGGTGAAAAGGGTTATGTAGGTCACCAGTGATGTGGATGATGAATTTTAGGGCCATCTCTTTTTCATAGGGAGTGCTTTGAGGAGTGGAGAGAATTTCGTACATTTTAACAAATGCTTGAACTGCATCTCCTTCTTGGGGAGTTGCAACCGTAAAATAATTTTTGCCTCCTAAGTTGGAGTAATGCCAAAAGCGAGTATGCTCAAAGATCCTTTCTTCTCTTTTGACCTCGTCGGCCCAACGAGCATATTCAGATAGGCTGTGTTTTCCCAGTATTTTGGCAATTTCTTCTTTGGTTTGAGGGGTTAATTCTTGTTCGGCAATTTGTACTATTATCGTATGTCCTGTTCCTCCCCAGGGAAAAGCGGTGCTTATGAGAAGCCAAAAAAGAAGGTTGAAAAGAGTAAAGTTCTTCACCTCTATTTTATCGGAAATTTGGGCATTTTACTGAAACGGGAACAGCTATTTCTTTTTTATATGGTCGTCTAACATTTGCTTTGACTTTCCTGTTTTTCTGACTAATTTAGCTGGCAAGAAATCCAAAGCTTATAACTTTATACTAAGGCATTTTGCTTGTTCTTATCATCTTTAATAAAAAGGTTAGGGTAAAAAAATGAAAGAGATCTCAAACTTTATGGAGAAGTATTTTTTGCATTTTAATGCAGCTTCACTCGTTGACGCAGCTAAGGCTTATAAAGCTCACTTGGCCGATGGCAAAAAAATGATGGTGACCATGGCCGGAGCGATGAGTTCTGCTGAATTGGGAAAAATATTTGCCGAGATGATTAGACAAGACAAGGTGCAAATTATTTCTTGTACCGGAGCAAATTTAGAAGAAGATATCATGAATTTGGTGGCCCATGATCATTATGTGCGTGTTCCTAATTATCGTGATTTATCACCAGCAGATGAAGAAAAACTTTTAGAGCAAGGCTATAATCGAGTTACTGATACTTGTATTCCTGAGGAAGAAGCCTTTAGACGTTTGCAAAAGCATTTATTGGCCCACTGGCAACAAGCAGAGAAAGACGGCAAACGCTATTTCCCTCATGAGTTTATGTATAAAATTTTGTTGAGTGGAGAGTTAGAGCAGTATTATCAAATTGATCCTAAAAATTCTTGGATGCTAGCTGCGGCAGAAAAGAATATTCCTATTATCGTTCCTGGCTGGGAAGATTCTACTATTGGAAATATTTTTGCATCTTATTGTTTTAAAAAGGAGCTTTCCGCTTCAACCATGAGAACTGGTGTGGAGTACATGATGTATTTGGCCGATTGGTACATTCAAAATGCAGAGGATAAGGGAATTGGTTTTTTCCAAATTGGTGGCGGAATTGCTGGCGATTTTCCTATTTGTGTTGTTCCTATGTTGTATCAAGATTTGGAGATGGATGATGTTCCATTGTGGTCATATTTTTGTCAGATTTCAGATTCGACGACAAGCTATGGCTCTTATTCGGGTGCTGTTCCCAATGAAAAAATCACTTGGGGTAAACTAAGCATTGATACACCTCGTTTCATTATTGAGTCAGATGCTACAATCGTCGCACCTTTGCTATTTGCTTACGTTCTGGATATGTAAATTGGCCGTACACCCTGTAAATAAAAGCCCCGCTTATTTGGCGGGGCTATTAAGAATCTAGTCTTCTGTTCCGACTTCGTCATCACTTGGCATTGGCTCGTCGTCTGTTGGCATCGCTGCTGAATCATCCATTGGAAGGCTTTCTTCCATTGTATCAGAGTCGCTTTGAGCGCGAGAGGTGACAGGACTACTTACCGCTACAAGAAGTAGAGCAAGAAGAACAAGGTATTTCATAAAATTCCTCCGGTAGATTGCCAAACCATTTGGCAAAAAGGTTAGGGAGATTATCGTTGGAAATAGTTTTTTAAGATACGAAATTTTCATTGGCCAATCTATCGGTAAGAAAATGTTTGTTTTAAGAGAGGCGTAGTATGAGGTCGATCTTAAGTCAGTTTTCACCCTGACTATGGTTAAGGAATTGGATACCAAAATTGAAAGAGCTGAGAATTTTTTTGCCCAGAGCGTAATCCCCAAAATCAAACAATAAGACATGAACTAAAGGCTCCTTAATTTGAGGGTAACTCTTGAAGTTTATTCAATTATTAGCCTCATTCTGATTAGGCTTTTTTTGACAAACGCTTGATGGCACCCTTACAGTTGAATATTGCAAGTTTGATGGTGTTGGGCGCTTTGGTGGTCCCTTTTTCTGTGATTATAAGGTTATTAATAATGATTGAGTTTATAACAGATAGAGAACTGTATTCTGAAATTATCCTTGCGCGTATTCCCGCAGCTAAATCTTATGTCTGGATTGCTACGGCAGACATCAAAGATATGTATGTGGAGCAGGCAAGGGGAATGGTTCCTTTTTTGCAAGTCGTGTCTGAACTTATTCGTGAAGGTGTTCAGGTTCGTCTTATTCATGCCAAAGAGCCGGGAAAAAACTTTAGAGAAGACTTTGATCGTTATCCCGATTTATTTGGAGGATTGGAAAGAGTGTTATGCCCTCGCTCACATTTCAAATCGATTATTATTGATGGAAAATTTGCTTATACGGGAAGTGCCAACTTAACAGGGGCTGGACTTGGTGCCAAGAGTGAAAAGCGCAGAAATTTTGAGGCGGGAATTATCACGACGGATGCAAAATTAGTGGGACAAATTGCCATGCAGTTTGATGAATTGTGGATGGGGCAATTTTGTGACCAATGCCAGCGTACAGAATATTGCGAAGGGATTGTATGAATTTTTTAATATCGTTTTTTGCGGGTCGACACTTATTGGCCAATATGATTTTTATTGGTGTTATTTTGCTGGGCGCCTTTATTTGGCAAACCATTGGTAAAGAAGAACTTCCTGAGTTTGAAAGCAGTAGGGTCAGAGTGTCGGCATCATATCCAGGGGCACCGGCAGAAGATGTTGAGCTTTTTGTCACTAAGCCGATTGAGGATGAACTCAAAGGTGTCGTGGGAATCGAGGATGTGATTAGTTCATCAAGTTTGGGGAGCTGTACCTTAAATATTATTCTCGACGAAAACTATCCCGATAAAAAAGAAGTTGTTCAAAATATTCAGGATGCTGTTTTGCGGGCCAAGCTTCCCTCCGAAGTGAGGGATTTGCCTACAATCAGACATTTTAAAAGTGCAGAAAAAGCAATTTTGGATATTGGCATTTACCATAAAGATGTGAGCCGCTTAGACACCAAGATGCGTACGCAATTGCAGCAGTTTGTTTTAAGTCTTGAAAATCAGCTTATGGCCTTGAAAGAAATTTCGAGTGTGAGTCGCTCCCACTATCGTAAACCAGAACTTCAGATTTTGGTTGATCCTAAAAAAATTCTGGCGAAGCAAATTTCTCTGTCGCAGATTAAATCACAAATTGAAGAAAATCATGTGCGCACTCCGGTTGGTTCATTACTGGACCGAGGAGAAAGTCGAATTACGGCATTGAATGAGTTAGAGACAGTTGCGACCTTTAATGATTTAGTGCTGCGTGGGAACTATGATGGTTATGGAGTGAAGCTCTCCGATATTACAGCAGATATTCGAAATGGATTTGAGCGCACGAACTCTATTATGAAGATTAATGGGCATGAGGGTGTGTTTCTTGAAGTGAAAAAGACGGTATCGACAGATATTTTGACGGCCCACAAAACGGTCGTCGACTTTATAAAAAAATTTAAAGCAGCGAACAAAGAAGCTCCTATTAGTATTGTTATGATGGATGATGAGTCCTATGCAGTACGCAACCGAATTAGCTTAATCACCTATAATGCGCTAATTGGTTTTGTTCTTATTGCGCTTGTGCTCTTTTTATTTTTAGAGGCAAAGGCTGGATTTTGGGTGGCGATGGGGATTCCCTTTAGCGTGGGCTTTACTTTGATTTCTGCGTCACTATTGGGATACACAGTTAATAATATGACTCTTGCTGGTATTATCATTGTACTAGGGATTGTTGTGGATGACGCTATTATCATCGCGGAGAATATTTCGCGCCATCGAGAAGAGGGTATGAACCGGCAACGCGCTTCTGTGTTTGGCACAAGTGAAGTGGTAAAACCAATTGTTGCAAGTGTTGTTACAACCTGTGTGGCATTTGTTCCTCTAATTTTCTTTGAAGGTTTTTTTGGTAAGCTTGTTTATTACATTCCTTTTATTGTTATTTTAATGTTGTTGGGATCTCTCTTTGAATCTATCTTTATTTTGCCTTCTCATATGGCCGGACGGACTTTGCTGCTAGAAAGTGTGCAGGAAAAAGAGCATTGGTTTCATCGCGTGGAAGCATCCTATCGTCGCTTCTTAGGAACCATTTTCAAGTTTCGCTGGTCTGTGATTTTTTTCTTCCTCGCATTATTATTGGGGGCCATGCTTCTTTTTAAATACCAAATGAAGTTTGTCATGTTTCCACGCGAGGAGAGTACTGAGGCTTTCATTAAAGTTACAACCGAAAAAGGAATGACTCGGGAGGAAACGGCAAAAATTGTAGAGCCTTTAGAAAATTATCTCGCCTCCGATCAGGCGAATATCGTGGGGGTGCGCTCTAGTATTGGGCTTTCCAGGAGAGGTGGTGAGGTTCACGAAAATGAAGCGTCGATTCTCGTCGAAGTCTACCCCGCAGATGAGCGCGATCTTTCTTTGAAGAAATTGATTAAACGTTGGGAAGACTATAGTAATACCTTGTCTGGTTTTGCTTCGATTAAATTTCAAACAGGACGATGGGGACATGATTCGGGTAATGCGATTGAAGTTCAAATACAAGAGAATGATGACCAAAAACGAAAGGAAATCGCCGAATTTTTGCGCAGTAAAATGTCTGAGATGAAGGAACTCATTGATGTCGAAGTTGAAGAGCCTTTGATGAAAAAAGAGTTTTTGCTGCAGTTGGATCAAGAAAGCCTAGTGCGACATGATGTTTCAGCGGCGCGAATTACCAATGTCTTAAGAACCTTTGTGGAGGGAAGTATTTTGTACTCTCTCAATAAGGGAGAAGAAGAAGTTGATGTTCGCTTAAGTGTTCCCGAAGAGGCTAAAAATAATTTAGATGAACTTTTGAATTTGCGAGTGGATAATTCTTCGGGCAGTCTTATTTACTTGCGCAAGGTCGTGAAGATTAAAGAAATAGTTCGCCCCATAAATATTGGGCGGACGAACTATAAGCGTACCAGTATGGTTTATGCGAATATGAGCCCCACTGCTGACTCAACACCGCTATTGGCCGCGGACAAAATAGAACAAGTGCTTTTTCCTCAGGTTTATGCACATTATCCATCCTCTATTTTATCGTTTACGGGAGAGGTGAAGGATACGCGTGAGGGACAGGGTGAGTTTAGTAACTCAATTATCATTGTGATTATTTCAATTTATCTGATTTTGGCCATTATGTTTAATTCATTGTCTCGTCCCTTCTTTGTTCTATCCATTGTTCCCTTTGGAGTAGCTGGTGCCGTTTACGTTCTTTTCTTGCACGGCATGAGTGTTTATGGTTTTTTTGCAGCCGTTGGGGCTTTGGGAATGGTGGGCGTGGTCGTCAATGATGCCATTGTAATGATTGATAAAATTGATCGTTGTATTGAGCAGAATGACGATCACCCTTGGGAAACAATTGCTCGGGTGGCCGCAACGAGGCTGCGTCCGGTGCTATTGACGACTTTAACTACGGTTATTGGGATTTTGCCCACGGCCTATGGACTTGCAGGTTATGATTCAATGTTGGCCGAGATGATGATTACGATGGGCTGGGGCTTAGCCTTTGGAACCTTTATCACTTTGATATTGATTCCAACTATTTATACCTTTGCAGGCTCGGCAAAGGCCACTTCCAAGTGAAGTTTTGGGGAATTATACCGATAAGAAAGGATAAAAGAGAGACTATTTATGAGTCATATATTTACCCATCTTTTTTTTGCCATAGCTTTTCTTTTAAGCACTAATTTGGCAATGGCTCAAGAGCAGGCTTTTATCGTAAAAGGTATCAAGCAAATTGAGCTTGATGGAGAGACAAGTGTGCAATTGACTTTGGAGATTCCCAAAGAAGAAGAGTCTTCTTTTATGTGTCCGCGTGCTTCTCATTACGATCGCTCTTTGATCCAATTTAATGATAAAGTTGATCCTTTCATCAGTGTTGTGACTCTTTCCACTGTTCCAGCATCTTTGCTTGCTGTAAAAGAAATCCCACAATATAAAGATAAGTATCGTCATTTTTTTGCGGGTTACCTTGTGGGTGCTTCAGCTAGTGGTGTTTATAGCCTTTATATTCGCGATAAAGATGTTAAGCATCCAGTGCTCAAGTCCATTCTTGTGGGCATTGGAAGTTCACTTGTTGTAGGTATGGGTAAAGAGCTTTACGACAAAGTTTCAGGCAAGGGCACTCCTGATCTCAACGATGCTTGGGCAACAGGCTTAGGGGGAATCGGTGGCAGTGTTACTATTAATATTTCTGATATTCGTTCTTTGCTAAAGAAAAAATAGGTACGTCCACACTTTGGAAAAATAGGTACGTCCACACTTTTGCTAAGCGGTGCGCTAGCGCACCGCTT
>QKCN01000076.1 GCA_003245675.1 Bacteriovoracaceae bacterium
TGAAGGGAAGCCTTGATTATGAGTTCAGCAGTAGCTTGCGCGATGAACTCAAAAATATTGCTGAAAAAAACCCAATCTCAAATATTACGCTTGATATGATGGGAATGGATTTTGTGGGGTCTTCTGGAATTGGAAACTTTGTAGATACTCTACAAAGATTGAATAAGAGATATCAAGATCGCATCCACCTCTCCAACGTCAAAATGGAATTTCTAAAAGTTTTTAAATTGTATACAGACAATGTAGAAACTCTTCTTTGTGCAGATGAAATTGCCAAAGAGTTTGATACAGAATTTGATGGTGATAGCACTTATCATCTTGGCAGAGCATATGCCGGAAGAAATAGAACTTTTGAAAATTAAATTTTAGTAATCGCTAATTTTAAAATAAAAAAGCCAGATCATTCATCTGGCTTTTTTCATATCGCGACATCTGTAAAAGTTCTTTACTCACAGTTTTCTACATAAGAAGCTTTGAGTTCTGCCACTTGTTCTTCCAATTGACCAAGAGCTCCTTTGTACTCACTCAAGGCTCCGATCAGCATTTCAAGAGCTTCTTGAGTTGCTGCCATTTGCTGCTTAGTCATACTAATTGGTTTAAGTGCGACATAGGTTCCAGTCCCTAAAAGAATAGTTCCGCTTATGCCCAAAAGCCCTCCGAGTCTATCAAGCAAGCCAATGGCAATATTCCCACCTAAGCTGCCTGTATTAGGATTTGAAAAAAGAGCTTTCAATGAAGTAAAGCCTAAAGCGATTGTCCCAATCCCCGCAACAGTAGCAACAGGAATCCAAATGGCCTTCCGTCTTTTATATTTTTTCTCAAGTAAGATAAGATCTTCCGAAACTTTCTGTGTTTCAGCCTGTGTGTCATCAATAATTTTTTCCGTTTGAATAACGGCCGCAGCTCTTTCATCAATCTGCTTTTTGAACATCTCGCATAACGAAGAGGAATCAGCAAAAGAAGAAAAAGAGATAGTAAAAAACATGAGCCCAACAATAAGTCTTTTCATAAATACTCCAAATATCAGTAATACTTTTTACGATTTTTAAGTGCCCTACTTTTAACGCCACGCAGCTTTAAATACAAGAACCATCTCATCTCTCTGTAATCCTTACAGTAAAACAAAAATAGTTTACATGCGTGCGGTGAATTTTTTGAAAAATGGAAAGAGTATCAGCTCTGTGAGCAAGTTAGGAGGTATTGGCGACACCAATTGAAAAACTCAACGGCCTCAGGGGCTTGATAATCGGGATAAGTCCATTCAAGTGCACGATATGATTTCTTTTCAAAAACGAGTGTTAGATCAGCAAAAATCTGCTCGCCTAGATAAATTCGATGAGTGAAGTTTTTGATGGTGGCTAAAATAAGATTTTCCGGTGTGATTAATCCAGTATCAATATTTAAAAAGCGCTGACCTCTGCCGCCTCCAAGCACTTCTTCTTTTTGTAAGGCCCATTTTTTAGATGCAATCAGAGCCTCGCGCTGCACTTTCTTCTTCCCTACAATCCAAAAGCGCTGTAAATGACTGAGATCTTCATCTGCTTGCAACATCTCTTTGCTATAATATTTTTTCATGGGACAGAGTTTTGAAGAAAATAAAGCTAAGGATTCGCCAAACTCTTTTTCCCAAAGCGCACACAGCTCCTCAATCCCAACTCTTCTCTGATCAAATAAAAATCCAGCTAATAAGAGAGAGTCTTGCATTTTCATTGTACAGATTTGTACAGTCTTTTGAAAAAGGAGCGAAGCTCGTCTAGACTGACATTGGCCGTTCCTTTTTTGGAAACTGCCACTCCTGATGCAGAGTTACCAATCCAGGCGGCTTCCTCCAATGTTGCCCCAGTTAACAAGCTAGCAGCAACAGCACTAATGGCCGTATCCCCTGCACCAGAAACATCAAAAACTTCTGTTGCGACTGTGGGAATAACGGTCAAATCATTGCGACCCGCATGATAAATCCCCATTCCTCCAGGACCTAAAGTTACGATGACATTTTCAATTTCCAATTCTTGAGAAATAATGCGCACAAGCTGCGGCAATTCTTTTTCATTATGGTAACCCAGAACATCGACAATCGTGCGACACTCGACCTGGTTGGGCTTAATTAAACTGGCCCCTTTGTACCAAATAGGATGAGCATGGCGACCTGGGTCAACTAAAACCATCTTGTTTTCACGCCGTGCCGCCTTGATGATTTCTTGGCAAAGTTCTCCCGAAAAAACACCTTTGGCATAGTCTTCCAAAATAATAGCGGAATGCTCAGGCAGAAGCTTTTGGATGCAATCAAAAAGGTCTAAACGAGCCTTTTCACTCAAAGGAGAATTGTCTTCATAATCCACGCGACAAATTTGCTGTACGCCAGTAACAATCCTTTCTTTGACGATCGTTGGTCGGTCAGCATCGCGAACTAGACCATCAGTTGAAAGATCAGCCTTGGCCAAAAAGTTTTCAAACACATCAGCATGAACATCGTCGCCGACGATTCCACACAAAGTCGAACGGGCCCCTAAGCTCTTCAAATTTTCAGAAACATTGGCGGCCATTCCCAATTTGAACCAACTCTTGGTGACATTCAAAACGGGAACTGGTGCTTCAGGTGAAATACGTTCGACTGTTCCGTAAGTGTACTTATCTAACCCCACGTCTCCCACGACCATAATGGGATCTATTTTTTCAAAACCACAAGTGATTTCCTCAAAACGTTCTTTTGATAATACTTTTGTCATGACTTTACTTCTCCTAGCGAGCTAAAAGCTCCTCCGCTTTATCAACAACCCAGTCAACTTCAATTTTTGCCATACATTCAAAGTAGGGACAAGCATGCTCTGCGCACTTAAACTGTTCTCCGCAGACCACATCAGGAATGACCAGTTCCGTATATTTGTTCTTTTCATAAAAAGGTGCCCAGCGAAAAGATGATTGCACTTTGATCGGAGAAAAAACACCAATGGATTTAACGCCGACAACATTCGCAATATGCAAGGTGCCAGTACTGGGACCAATAAAAAGCTTGGCCCGATTAAGTAAGGCCATATAATTGCGCAATCCCTGTTCTGAACCATCAAAAAACAAAACAGCATTGGCCATATCTTCATTTTTCTTTTTGCTCAATTCTTCTTGAATAGCAACTAAAAAACGAGCATCAGAAGGAGTATGAGAAACCACAAAAAGAAAACGCCCAGGATGCCGCCGCTCCATACGACTAATAAAACGAGCATAATTTCGTGATGGCCAATTCAGGGTATGCCCTGTCATTCCTGGATGAACAAAAATCAATTCGGCATTATTTCGTTTCTGCTCTTGATTAATCTTTGCTTGCAAATTATTCCAGGCATCTTCAATTTCAGAGGCTGAAAAATTA
>QKCN01000007.1 GCA_003245675.1 Bacteriovoracaceae bacterium
AAAAAGGGATTTTTTCAAAAAGCATATGGACGGCCAACCAATTTGTCAGCGCTCCAGATAAAGCATAAAGACCCATTGTCTTAATCTCATGTGCATAAACGGGAACAATAAATCCTACCCCTACCAAAAGGGCCGCACTAATATTTGTCAGTAAACTCTTGTTCACTTCTCACCTCCTTGCTCTAAAAAACAAGATAAAATACCAAAAACATCAACACTTTTCAAAAATCTTTTACGGCATCCAACAAAAACACCCAAAAAAGACGCCAAATCAGAGTAATAAAGAAAATTAGAAATGAAACGAAGGATGCAGGAGAAAGAAAAAGTGAGCTCTCACAACAAGAGCTCACTTTCTCAAAAGACTATTTCAAAGCCGCTTGAATGGCACGGATAACATCACTATCCTTTTCAACCGTTAAACGATCTTTCAAAGCACTTGTTGCAGCAGAACTATCGATTCTTCCCAAAAGAGAAGCAGCATAAGCGCGTTGTGACCAATTAGAATGGGCCAATAAAGTATCTGCAATATAACCAACATGTTCTGCCCCAATTACTCTAGAGCCAAGTGCCGTTTTCACGGCCGCAACAACATCTGAATCACTATCGAGAACTTTCTTCAATAGAGCACCTGTTACGCGTGAATTTGCCTTATAAGGCTCTGCACTTAGCTTTTGTACGGCCAAACGACGGATGCTCCAATTAGAATAATTCATCAACTGAATGAGTTGAGAAACCGCATCCTCTGTTCCAGCCTTCGCAACATAATTAGTAATGGCCACAACTACATTTTCTTTTTTTACAACTCCAACGACAGAAGAAAGTGTTTTTAGCTCCTGATCAGTCATAGGGCGGGAATTCAAAGTACTAATTACATCACTTAAAACATCGTCATCGCTATCGACTAA
The DNA here is from genome assembly GCA_003245675.1 of Bacteriovoracaceae bacterium. Classification (GTDB taxonomy): domain Bacteria; phylum Bdellovibrionota; class Bacteriovoracia; order Bacteriovoracales; family Bacteriovoracaceae; genus SZUA-425. The sequence continues at coordinate 906 of QKCN01000007.1, forward strand.
GCGTTTAATAAGATAATTCGTCGATTCTGCCGTATTAATCTTGGCCAAAGCCCGAATCGCTTCTCGTCGAGAGCTCCAATTACCATCTTGAGCACTGATGCGATAAAGATTTGCCGCAGTATCAGGGCTTCCACTCTTAAGCATGTAGCCCATAAGCTTCTGCTTAGCTGCTTCCATATTGCTGTTCATTTTTACATAAACAGCGATCAAGTCAGCAGCATGAGAAGGAACAAAAACTCTTTTATCCAAAATATCAGTTACAGACTTGCGCACATCCGAGTCAGAGTCAACAAGTCGAGTAATAAGATATTTAGTTGCAATATCCCCTTCATACAAGGCCATTTTCTGAACAGCAGCCCTCCTCACGTCCCAATTCCCAGAAGTTTGAGCGCCACTATAAATAGCATCCAATGCCTCTTGAGTTTTTATTTTACTCATAAGTGTCAGCACTTTTTTCTGAACATCTTCAACTCTGGTAACGGTCCAAACACCTACCAATTGTACTAAGTGCGGAGCTTTTATTTCTCTGCGTTCCAAAGCTGCCCAAGCAGCAACACGCACATCAGAATCACCATCTTTTAACATCAAAATTATTTTTTTAGTCGACTCATCTGTCTTCAGGCGATCAACTTGATAAATACCTTCTCGCCTCACATCCCAACGTTTATCCACCAAATAAGGATCAAAATCATTTTGAAATTCCTCAGTAAGCTTCATCTTCTTCACAAGATCAAGGGCAAACTTGCGAGCATCAGAATCAGAATCCAAGGCCATTGCAATAATTTTCTTTTGAGCTAATAGAGTTGCAACCTTATTCAACAGTTTGACCCCAAATACACGCAGCTCCCAAGAACTATGCGCTGTATACTTCTCAATTTGAGCAAAATCAGACTCGTCGAGCTGATAGCTCATTAAAACGCCCTGAGCCTTTTTGCGAACATCTCCATCAGAATCAAGACCTAGTTTGAACATAAGATTTTGAACATTCTTTCCAGAGAGCGTTTTGAGAAGATCAATAGAGAAATGGCGAATTTCCCAACTTTTACTTTGCGCTAATTGTGCAATTTGTTCAAAGTTTGCAGGAGTCAACTTAAGTTTTAAAGAAAGAGCCTTTGCCTCTTTGACCACATCAGAATCTTTGTCCAAAACCATTGCTAACACAATATCGGCATCTAAATCCGTTTCCATCAGAGTTTTATAGAATGCTTTAAGCCCCCATAAACGAATTTGCCATGAACTATTCTTCAAAGATGCAACCACTAACTCTTTAATAAAAGAGCTCTTCTCACCATATTCGGCCAAAGTGATGGCCGCTAACTGCGCAATCTGCGCATTATCCGAAGAAAGCATTTTTTCGGAGATATCTTTCAATACGGCCATATCAATTTTTATACTTTCACGAAAAGCTTTTAAGAACGCATAAAGATAATTTTCATCACTTTCAGAGGTCAGCAACTCCTTTTTTTCTCCCAAAATTTTAGAAATATCTTCTACAGGGACATTGAGTGCTTGGGCATCTAACATGAGGTGATAAAGAGTCTTGGCCGAGCTAGCCTCTTCCATCGCCGCAACAATGTCAGCCTTCTCTTTTACAGGGTGCCCACTGAACATAATTAGCTCTTTTAATTTTTCATCATGATAAAGAGCGGAAGCTTCATCAACACTAACTTTATCCGTTTCCCAAAAAGAATGTTCAATGACTGGAAACTGACTATCTGTTTCAGCATAAAGCTTGATCACATGCAAAATATTTGCTTTTTTGTCTTTCACTCCAAAATCAATTTGAAAAATAGAAAAGACATGACGAATTCCTTTTTCAAATTTCATCACATGATTTTGCCAAGCTCCCGAGAGGGATTCAAATTCTAGACAGCGAATCCCATAAGGATATTTGACTCCACAACGGACCAACCCTTCACTTAAAATCTGTGACAACACACCGTCTGCTTTCTGAGCAATGGAATCATCCTTAGGCCAAGCAGCATTCATTTTCTGCATTGCCAAAATAAGTTGATAATCTCCTTGGGCAGTAAAAATATTCTCACTTTTCCCATAATCAATCCCTTGTGGATCTGGATCATCTGGTTCGACAACCGGAGGATTTGGGTTCACAACAGGCTCTTGAGGAGTAGGCATTGCTTTGACATCATATTCGCAGTGCAACTGCGTTTTTCTATCTTTTTTCTTTTTTCCAATCAAGAGATCATAATACAAGTGATTATCAACACTATAGTAAAGCTCTTCTGAATGCTTCACTTTGATAGGAAGATTGATCCCCAAAATATGATGTTTAAATTCTTTGGTTTCAACCCTAAGCACCCCTTCTTCATAACTCACGCGCTTGACAAATTTATGGTCTTTTAGTTTTCCAATTCGCAAAGCTTGT
>QKCN01000067.1 GCA_003245675.1 Bacteriovoracaceae bacterium
GTTGTGACGGGGACGAATGGGAAAACAACAACAACTTCTATGTTGAATTTTCTTTTGCTGCAAAATGGCATTTCTGCAGTTGCCGCAGGTAATATTGGGTATCCTCTGACCTTGGCAGTTTTGGAGAACAATGCTGATGTGGAGATGAATTATGTTGTTGAATTATCCAGTTTTCAAATTGAAACTTTAAAATACTTCACTTGTGATTCTTTGATTTTTCTAAATTTAGCCCCAGATCACTTGGACAGCTATGCTTGCGCAGAAGAGTACTACCTTGCGAAGAAAACTGTTTTTTCCCGGACGCATGCCGCGACCAAGGTTATTAATGGCTTGCTACTCGATTGGGGAAATGAAGAGCAAAAGATGCCTGAACGGTGGAAAGTTTTGTTTGCAAGGCATCAGCAAAAATTTATAAATTTACAAAATACTATTGCGGTATTGTATTTATGCCAGGAACTCGGTCTTGATTGCCAAAAATTAATAGATTTTACCCCACCGGTCCATCGTATGGAGTTAGTTATCTCTCAAGATGGTATTTCGATTTATAATGATTCCAAGAGCACCAATCTTCATTCTTTGAGTAATGCTTTGTCGTTTTTTCAAGGCAATCAGGAACTACTGCTATTGATCTCAGGGAAAAATAAAAATGAAGATTTTAGTCATGTTATTTTAGAAATAAAAAACAAGGCTAAAAAAGTATTTTTGTCAGGGGGAGCCGTTTCATTTATTGAACCCCTGCTGAGACAAGCTAAAATTCCTTATGCTTGTGCCGATCATTTAGTGGATATTTGCCGTATGGCCAGCGCGGAAGCTCTTGCTGGGGATATTATTCTACTGTCACCCGGGTTGCCCAGTTTTGATGAGTTTAGAAATTTTGAAGAACGGGGAGAGGTTTTTAAAAAAATAATAAAGGATATTTGGTGCAAGTGAATTGCCGTCGACCAATTGGTGTGTTTGATTCCGGAGTCGGAGGCTTAGGCATTTTTCAGCGCCTTGTCGAAGACTTGCCTCAAGAGAATATTATTTATTATGCAGATAATGGCAATTCGCCTTATGGGAATAAAAGTTTAAGCGAAATTAGGTCTCTGACAATCGCCGTCGTCAAGAAGTTGATCATGATGGATTGTAAGCTCATTGTTGTTGCCTGTAATACTGCCACGATTTCTTCCATCGAGTATTTAAGAGCGAGTTTTGATGTTCCTTTTGTTGGCGTTGTTCCTGCCATCAAAGTGGCAAATCAAATTACAAAAAATGGACGTATTGGCGTTTTGGGGACAGAGAGAACTTTGCAAGATAGTTATGTGGATTGGTTGACTAAGTCTTTTGCTGCGACTCAGGATGTTTGTTATATCCCTGCACAACGACTGGTCTCTGCAATCGAAGATTATTGTGCACAGGATATAGATGAACAAATGGATGTACTTACTCCTCTGCTCGAAGAAAGCAAAATCGATTCTCTCGTCTTGGGGTGTACTCACTATACTTTGATTTATGAAACGTGGCTGAGAAGGTTTCCCCGCCTCAATGTTATTGACTCCAATGATGCAGTTGTGAGGCAGACGAAACGTTTGTTGGGGCAGCATCAAATTGAGAACCTCTCTGGAGAACCTGCCTGGCGATCAGTTTTGCACTCAGGGACCGATGCTTCTATAAAGCGGTGGCTAGATAAATTAATGCTAACTCATAAAATAAATTTTTGTGGTGATTACCATTTAATGCCAAGAGGCTTCGAGTTTTGGCGCAACAAAAAAATTCATATTATTGGGATTTTGGGGAGTGGGATGAGTGCCTTGGCGCAATATCTCCAAGCAAGAGGTGCCAGCGTTAGTGGAAGTGATCATGGGGTTCAAAATAAAGAGCTGTCCCGCAAATTGATTGATCAGCAGATTAAATTATATCCTTCAGGGCATAGCGCAGAATATATTACCAGTGAAATCACATGGGTGGTCGCTTCTAGTGCCATTAATGAGCAGAATATAGAGCTTGTGACGGCTAAAGAGTATGGTATCCCTATCTTGCGCAGAACAGAACTTTTGTCTTTGATTACTCGAAAGCATGACACATTGGCCGTTTGTGGCAGTCATGGTAAAACGACGATTAGTAGCTATTTGGCGTCTTTGGGGCATGCTTATGATATCCCTTGCACCAGTTTGATCGGTGCCCAAGTAACATTGCCGCAGGAAGATAATAACTATTTTTCAACAGGAGAGGATCATTTATTTTTGGAAGCCGATGAGTATGCTCGTACTTTTTTAGGGATTAAGGCGCAGACTGTGATTGTTTCTTCCATTGATGATGACCATAAAGAAGTTTATCCCACCCAAGAAGATATTCAGCAAGCCTTTATGACTTTTGTTGTTTCCCAATCACCATATCCTTTACTCATCGCCAATTCTGATGATCCAGGAGTGAAAAGGCTTTTGCCTGTTTGGCATGCATTGGGAATTCAAGTTGTGACGGTGAGTTTACATGACAAACAAGCTCATTATTATGCCAATCAAATATTGAATACAGCAATAGGGACTAGTTTTTCTTTGCACATTCAAGACCATGCCCCCATTCATGACCTTGTCTTTAATCATTGGGGAAGACATAACTTGAGCAATTTACTATTGGCCCTTGCCGCCTTTTTTACTAAATGGCCTAATGCTTTAGCGCAATTTGAAAAAAGTAAAACATTGCCTTCTTTCTTTTTCCCAAGAAGACGCCTTGAAATACTGCAGGAAAGTCCATTTTGTATTGTGGATGATTTTGGACATCATCCCACCGAGGTGGAAGCTGCTGTCGATACTGCTCTTGCGCATCTACCTCAGGGAGGGCGCTTGATGGTTTTTTTTGGGCCACATCTTTTTAGTCGTACAAAATTCTTTTGCCGACAATTTGCGACTATTTTAGCTAAAGCAGACTATGCCTATGTTCTGGATATTTATCCCTCAAGAGAAGTAAATACAGAGAACATTAGTTCTCAGTTGATTATTGAACAGGCTAAGCGACAGGGCCACCATAATGTGTTTTATCTTCCTTCTCCTATTGAAGGAAAAGTTTTGCGAGATATCATAAAGCAACACAATATTCAAAACCAAGATATTATATTAACAGTAGGGGCAGGCGGCTTGTGGGATGTGCCTCATCTTTTGTGTCAAATTAAAAGAGATTAGTCGTTTTTAGATATCATGGTCGTTGCTTCTATCACTTTTTGAAAAATTTCTTTTTTAGTTATGGGCTTTGAGAGATGGCTATTACAGCCC
>QKCN01000098.1 GCA_003245675.1 Bacteriovoracaceae bacterium
TTTTGGATGCAGCAAAGGCTACGACGGCCTTTGATGCAGAACAACCCTGACGAACGACCAGGATGGGAGTAAGAGAGGATCCTATATTTTCAAAAATGGGCCATTCTATGATCAGCATCCTTGTTTCTACTTCAAATCGTCTTTCTATGATCCCATAACAAATTCAAATTTGAGTAATTGTTAATTAATATTAACAAGACGGACTTCACTTTTCTAAGTATAAATTTCGGATGAAAAAACTAATAATTTCGACACTCTTGAGTCTTTTAAGTTTCCCCTTACTTGCATCTACAGGCAAAATTATTATTCTCCACGGAGAAGTTGAATTTTCCACTGATGGGGCAAAGTTTGCGAAGGCCGCACGCAATCAAAAAGTCGCGCAAGGAACGATTTTAAAAACGGGCGCTAAGAGCTTTGTGAAAATCATCATGGAAGACAAAACACAACTTTCTTTGGGACCTAAAGGTAGTTTTAAAGTAGAAGCGACAAAGCCTGCCGATCCTTCGATGGTTTCATTGCTTAAAGGACAGTTGCGTTCTGCAGTTCAAAAAGATCCTTTGGCCGAAGGAGAGGGAAAGACAAAGTTTATTATTCAGACAAAGACAGCATCCATGGGGATTCGTGGTACAGAGCTGATGACAACTTATAATCCTGAAAACAATGTGACGAATTTGATTACTTTTACTGGTGAAGTTGCGATGGCCACAAAAGAAGAGGTGGCGAAGGCTCCCGACATTCACAAGTTCTTTAAAGAAAATGCAGTGAAGGTTAAAGAAGGGCGTTTTTCTTCCATCAATCCCATGCTGGGCAATAAAGCGACAGTTCCAACCAAATTGAGTCCTGCTCAGTTTTCAGCTTTAAAGAGTGCTGATCACGCTAAAAGCGCTGATTCTAAAAAGACAAGCGATACTCCTGCAGTGAAAACAGTTCGCTCTTTGGTCCCTCCAGGAGTTGCAGCGAAAGAATTTACTACAGGCAATGATGGCCTTAATGCTGCAATTGGTACGAGTGCAGTGGATGCTATGAAAGCACAAGTTGATGTTAATGGAAATGGAGGACCACCTCCGGAAGGATTTGTTGATAAGGCAACTGGTACTGTTGCTCCCCCTGCGGGAGGATTTGTGGACTTGAATACAGGTCTGTATGTGCCACCTCCACCAGGAAGCACTTTTGATGCCAATACAGGAGTATACGTTCCGCCTCCAACCGTAGGAGGCTTTGATACGGCTTCAGGTGAATATAAGCCACCTGCAGGCTTGGAATTAACTTCAGATGGGAAGTTTGTGGAAGCGACACCTGAAGTGACAACTGCTGCACCTTCGGTGAAGATGTCCGAGCCACTTGTTGGTTCAGTCGGCGAAGCAATTCCTGCACCAAAAGAAGAACCTATTTCGTCAGCACCTCCGCTTGTGATGCTTGACACAGAAAATATTGGAGTTGATGTTTTTGACGTTGCGCCTGTTGAAGTCGATGAAATTGTTGTTGATGAATATAACCCAGATGATTTTGCAGTCGATGAAGCGATTGATGTACTTACAGATGAGGTGGCAGAAGAAGTTCAAGATGATCTTGAAGTTGAGCTTCCTGCAAGTACCCAAACAACGTTTTCTATTAAGGTTGAATAAATGAAAATTTTAGTACTGTGTTTAGTTTTAATGAGTTCAATCTCTTTGGCGCGAGTGGGCGATGAACCACTGGTTCTAAGAGTATTTAAGTCATATAGTTCAGGTAATTACCACGATGCGATTAAGGAAATTGATCAATTGATTAAGTTCATTCCGAAATGGGGAACAGCCTATTATTGGAAGGCGACTTGTTTGATGAAACTTAATCAGTTCGATGAATCCAAAAAATATTTTCAGCTGGCAAAAAAATACCGCGCTTATCCTAAAACTCTTCACTATGATCAAGGGCAGCTTCTTTATGCCTTAAATGATCTGGATGAAGCTCAGGCATCCTTTAAGGAAGCAGCTAAGCGCAATGTGAAAATAGGTCAGTCATACTATTATATGGCCGATATTTCTTTCATTATGGAAGATTTTGATAATGCTATTCCTGCTTATAACAAAGTCTTGGAATCAGCAGATGCCAATGTCAAGCTCAAACAGGCTGCAGCTATGTATAAAGCGAAAGCTGTTTTGAGAAGAGAAGAAGCGAAGGGGGAAGTTCCTGTAGAATTCATTGAAAATGAGGTGTTGCCTCTTTTTGATGAGGCTAGGGATATGGATGAGTTTACTGCAATTGCCAAAGAGATTGACTCGCAAAAAGGTCGTCTCATGGCAAAATATAAATTAGACCATTATAAAAATGGGCGCAGAATTCTCAAAAAACATTATCGTCTTAAAGTTTCACAAGGTTTTTCTTATGATTCCAATGTCACATTGACTCCGGATGATACGGGTTCTAGTACAGAAACAGAGCAAGCCTCAAGTATTTCTACAACATCAGTTTCGGGAAGATACCGTTTTGACATAAAAAGACGCTTTACTGTTGCCCCAGGCATGAAGGGCGATTTTGAGCATCACTTCAATAGGGTTCCAGAGATCTACCAAAATGATAATTACAAGCTTAATCCTTTTGTAAAGACGACCTATGAGCATCGCTGGGGAGAGATTCCTACTGCGCTAGAGTTTGATATTGATTATACCTATCATGCTAAAGATTATGATCAAGATGAAAAAAAAGAAGAGTATTCTAAGACGCTTGGATTTTCTCTTGGGGAAAAATTTGTGTTTTTTCCTATTGGAGATACAACCGTTAAGTTGAAGTATAAAAAGTATACTGGTTATATTGATGCGATCAATTCAACGACGACGACATTGAATGCAACTCAGGTATTTAAATTGCCGCAAAAGCATCTTGTTGTCGGTACATTTAATCTTGATGAGACCACCGCTGAAGTGGATGTCAATAGTACTCGTTCTTATATGCTGCGTGGTGATTATATTGCTCCTGAGCCAATCTATTGGAATGTCAAATGGTCTGCCGCTTTGTCGGCGACTTTTCTCGATACCAAAGAGCAAAGTGATACGCGCGGAATGGAAAAAACATTTTCACCGAGTGTTAAATTGGAAAAAGAAGTCTATCAGAAAACCACTGCTAGTTTTAAATATGATTACTCTAAAAAGATGAGTAAGGGCGGGGGGGCGTATGAGTACTCCAAAAATGTTTTTCTTTTAGAAGTTGAATGGAGCATGTAATGAAATTAGTATTATTATCATCTCTTATTCTTCTTTTTGCTTGTGCTGAAAAAGGCTCATCTTCGAAAACAAAACTACAGATTCGTGCACGGGATTTGATTGTTTCCTCTAGGGGGCTTGAGCAAAGTGGGGGAGTGGTTGTTGTTGGGCGCTCCGAAGCGAAAAAGGCAATGCTTACTTTTTATCTGACTAGTGCAACAGAAGTGCTGACTGTTGAATTACCCAATGATGTTTGGGAGTTCTCGGCCGCCGGATGGGAAGGTGGAAGTGGCATCATGTCGGGGAGTGTGCGTTGTTCTGGAATTGTGACAAAAAATTTGATCGGCTCTCCTGAGTCAGTAGAGCTAACGATTAATAAAACAAATTGCGCAAATACAGTGTATACCGCTACAGGGCTTTTTGATTCTACCACTCAAGAAGTTCTTCCTTTTAAATTACAGTCTTGTTATCAGCTTGATATTGATGGAAATTGTGTTGGAGGAGTTGGCCGTTATAAATCTTTTCGTGTCGGTCATCCTATCACTTATGGGGCTGCCAATAATTTTTTCTACGAATATGAAATGAATGCTTGGGACTCCGAAGATAATTACGATTATTCTGTTTGTACAGGTTCATCCACTGATCCATCTTATTGTACAGAGGAGAAAGAGCCGACTTGGCCTCCTTTCGTGAGAGGTCCACGAGCATTTTCTTCTGAATGCGTGAACTTAGATTCTACAGGGGTTGCAACGACTGATTTTCATATCCCGACAGGTGGTTTTGATAGTGATGGTGCGGTCTTCCCGTTTATCATCCCTTATGAGCAAGCTGATTGTGCAATTACAGTTGCATCGGATGAATATCAAGCTTACTTTTTTGATGATGATAATGGTGGTGACACAACAGATGCTAACTATACTCCACGTATCAAAGTGATGGCAGATGGTGGGTATATGTTGACCCGTATTTCTGATGACAGTTATGACAGTGGGGGAACCGTTTGTCCTGTATTTAGTGACTATACAAGTATCACCGAATCAGATTTGGGCTGTTATACTTCTAAGCTCGGTGCTTCCTACATAAATATCGGGGATCTCGCTGTTGGCGATATTCTCGTTTATGTGACAGAAACTGGTGGCGTAGGCAAAATGAAGATTAACTCGGTGAGTGCATCTTCTGTGGATTATGATTACGTTACTTATTTAAATGGCGCAACTTATTCAGGATCATTGAGTCATTCCTTTATGAGTGGTTATAACTATGGAGCCTCTTTGGAGACATCATCTCCTACTGTGGCTACGATTTCTGGCACTAATTACTCTATTGGAACATCTGGTTTCTCATCTAGTCTTGTTCCTGCGCCGGGAACATCCCCCACGGGATTTCTATTTGGCATTGCAGGGATTATGAAGTTGTCTAGCCCGATGAAGTTAAAAATGATTCATAGTTCGACAGCTAGCAATGATTTTCCAGAGCTTCTTTCTAGTTATGAAAGTGATGGTAGTACTCCTCATGCGGCAGAGAGCTGTTTACCATTGCAGTTGGCAGTACTTGATTCCAATAACAAAAAGTATCAGGGAACTTTTGTTGGTTTTAGTGCCTATATGCATGTGGCAAATATTGGGTGTAGTTCTTTAGAATTCTATGGCAAGGAAACGGATTGTATTAATGGAGTGGGTGCTTTAAGTACTCCCTCGTTTTCGTTTGCAACGAGTAGTCCTTTAAGTTCAGAAATTCTTTATTATAAAGCATCGGGTTGCTCTAGTAGTTCAGCCTCGGATATTCTCTTTTATGCTCGTTCGGCAGTTACGGATGTTGAAAGTCAGTATATGTACCTGAAGTTTATGGGAGTACCGAGCCTTAGCTCATTTAGTGCTTCTTCTGGAAATTATAAAGCCGGTGATACTATTAGTTTTATGGTGTATTTCTCAGATATGGTTGACGTTGTCGGGACACCGACATTGTCATTAAATACAGGTGGAGTTGCGACATATACTGAAGGCAGTGGCTCTATGTATCTCTATTTTGATTACATTGTCTCAGCAGGGGAGTCTGCATCTGTTCTCGATTATACAAGTACAACCGCTTTAAATTTAAATGGCGGTTCAATTAAAAGTTCCACTTCGGGCATGGATGCGGGAATTACTTTGCCAACTCCTGGTACAACTGGCTCTTTAAGTGATTTTTCAATCGTCGTCGATACCTATATCAGTTTAGAGTTTAGTTCTCCTGCGGTAGACGGCGATATTTATGATGGTTCAGTAGACAATATCGTTGGTCTATGTAGTGATGAAGGGCAAACAGTGACTTTTTCTGTTACTTCGGGAGATGGGGTTCTTAGTTCAACAAGTAGTACTTGTACTGGAGGATATTTTTATCTTACTCCAGTCTTTTCAACTCAGCCTACGGTAGATAGTTCGATTACAATAGAGGCTACACATACTGATCTTGCTGGAAATACGATCACTGTTTCGCGTAGTTTTATTTATCGGGGTGTTTAAGGGGGGGGAATGAAGATTATATTTCTTTTGTTCATATTTTCTTTATTTGCTTGTGCTGAAAAAGGCACTCCCTCCAAAACAAAATTGCAAATACGGGCGCGAGATTTGCTTGCGTCCTCGAAGGGTCTGGAACAAAGTGGTGGCGTGGTTGTTGTGGGGCGAGCCGTTGCTAAAGAAGCGATTATGGCCTTTAGTTTAACCAATGCAAATGAAACTCTAACTGTGGAATTACCCAATGATGCTTGGGAATTTTCTGCTGTAGGTTGGGAAGGTGGAAGTGGATTAATGTCAGGAGCTGTTCGCTGTTCTGGTGTTATTGCTAAAACTTTGATTGGCTCTCCAGAATCAGTTGAACTTGTTATTAATAAAACCAATTGTGGAAAAACTGTTTATACGCCAGACGGTCTTTATAATTCGACAAGTTCTTCTGTTCTTCCGTTGAAATTGCAATCTTGCAAAGAAATTGATTCTTCTGGGACTTGTACTGCGCAAGGAAAATATTTATCTTTTAGAATCGGACACCCTATAACATATGGAGTGGGAGCTGATTTTTTCTATCAGTATGAACTTGATGCTTGGGATGAGTCTATTGATCACGAAGCTTCTGGACCCAGTTGGCCAACAGATTATGTGCAGCTACCGCGCACATTTTCATCAGCTTGTATTAATACAGATACTTCTGGAGTCGCGACAACTAATTATTATATACCACCTGGTGGTTTTGACAGTGATGGAGCGATTTTCCCTTTTATTATCGGGTATGAACAAGCCAATTGTCTGGCAACAGATACAACGGAAGAGTATGAAGCATACTTTTTTGATGAGCAGCAAAAGGATGATGAGTACAGTGATGGCTCTTATCGTTTACTGACCAAGGCCGATAGTGGCTATATGCTGACTATGATTTCTGATGATAATTATGATGGCAGTGTTTCCAAGCCTGCCGCGGCTGCTGATTATGCGGGGATTACGGAAGAACATGCTATTTACTATATGCAAAATTTCACTGGTGAGATTTTTGATTTTGCTTCCGTTGCTGTTGACGATATCTATATTTATCGCACGCAAAACAATAAGTATGGCAAGTTACAGATCACTGCAACAACAGGGGCCCAGCTGAATTTTTCCTTTGAGACTTTTGGTAGTGCCACTTCTACTCTTGATGGTTTTGCAAGTGGATCAACGCCGAATTTAGAAAACCTGTTAGACACTTCAGAGGTTTCTTTGGGGACCCTTTATATGATTTCGGAACCGTTTTTTTTCTCCCATCAAGGGATGGTCAAATTTGATCTTGCGGAACAGGATTCGACATCCCCTTATAAGTATGCCCTTGTTTATGCTGGTAGTACTACTTCTCCTGAACATGTTTTTCCCTCTCAAAGTGATGGACTTTCCTATGATTTTGATCAGTGTATAACGATGAAAGTTGCAGCTTTAGCGATGGATGGGAAATTGGCCGTTCTATCTAGCCAATTCGATCTTAACTTGGCGATGACAACTGCTAACGGGTCCTTTGTTGATTGTATTCTTGGGGCAACTTGTGGAACCCCCACTTCTTCGACGGCAAGTTTGAGCCTATCAATTGTTTCGGGTAGTACTTATTCTTCTCAGTTTTCTTGTATTGTCGCAAAAGATCTATCGTATTCTGATACTTTGTTTGCCACCTTGACTCATACAAATGGTTCTCCAGCTATGAAAACACAGTATAAAAAAATGGATATTGATGAGTATCTATCTTGGGGGAGTAGCAACCTTGATCAAGCAAAGATGACAACAACTTCAGTTGGTACATTGCCCTCTACATCAGAGGAAACGGTTGTAATTGGATTTAAGAGATCTGATGGTCGATATGGGAAAATGCAGATAATTAATTTTTCAGGGACGTTTTCAGTAAATTTTGTGGTGTATGAATCCGATGGAACGATTTTTATGGAACGGACTGGTTTATCTTTCACTGCTTCGGGAGATAGTTATATTGATTTTGACCTAGGAGATTCTGCCATCGATACGACAAATGATGGTACTAATGAGGATTTTATTTTTAGTGCGGGATCTTCATTTCAAATATTAAATGACGTGACGGGCTATCTCTTACTTTAGTTTTTTCGCTTTTTCTTTTTGCCGCCGTTAGCGGGTGCCGTTGTTGGCGGCGGAGGATAAGAGGGAAAAGCTCGTAGCGTTTGTTCCGCTTCAGCCTTTAAAGTAGGTATTCTCTTTTGAAAATGAAGGCTGACTCGCTCTATTTTTGGGCAAGGGGATTTCCCTTTGAGTTGTAGTTCTTGGCAGGTTTCGTAAAAAAGTGTTTCAGCATCTTCTTGCATCGATTCAATAACATTAAATTCCTTAAAAGCATCATCCAATGGGCGATAGAGCCGGATTCCACAAGATGTTTTAAATCGCGTACAGATTTCTTCTTGAGGGTCTTCTGGATTAAAAAGCCGAAGGTGCGATTGACAAAGATCATCAAAGCCTTTGGCCATTTCATCTGCAAATTGTTTTTGTAACTTGCGGGTTACTTCTGCAACTTTTTCAGGCGTTTCTTCAGGTTTCTCTTTCCAGTGAAAGCGCTTGATCGCTTCTTGTGAAAGTTTCGTGAGTCCTGATTCTTGAAGTGTTTTTTGGTATTTCTCTTGCTGCATGATGTTTTGAATGCATGTTGTGAATTGATTGGCCTCACCCACGAAGCTTTTCATAAATTGTTTTTTGCAGTTTTTGTAGGAAAAGAGGTTTTCAGAATAAGGGAATTCTTTCTGCAATAAGGGCAAGACCTTTGTATGATAATAGGAGTTTTCTTCCTGGCAAGCTGCTTCACTCGTGTATTCCATTCCTAGAAAAATATTGTCTTTAATAAAAGTGTATTTTTCGGGTGAAATTATTTTGAGAAGTTGGGGATTGTAGCGGTAGGCGGCGACACTTTCTGCAAAATCTTCTGCGGGATTTGTTTTGCCATATTTACTGACGCATTTTTCTGGTTTAGTTGCGCTCCAGCCTTCTTCCTTTTCTTCCCAACCGCTAATGTCTAGCCAGTCTTGCCTTTCATCGAGTTTTAATTCAGATCCTAGTTTATGTCCAAATTCATGAAAAATTGTGTAGCGTTTTTGGGCATTGCTTTCAAAAACAAAGGGATCAAAAAATTCCATACTGGCATTGGCAACTGTTCTTTCATCTGCGTAATACGGGGTGACTCCCATCGTAAATCGAATAAATTTTTGGTTGTCTTTGAGTGGCATCATAAAAGAGGGAAAGGCATTCATTGCTTGTACAATATTGTTGAGATCGTATCCTCCCCAAGCATCGGCATCCCGGTATATTTTATGGGAAGTATTGAGTCCGTAGCGGTCCATGAGATAGAGCATGCGTTTGCCATTGCCGCTTCCAAAGATTGCTTCTGCTGCGCAAACCGCTTTATGGCAGTCTGCCGGGATATTATAGGGGATTTGTTCTTCTCGATATTGCGTATAGATAAATTGGCTTGCATCTGGTGGAATGACCGTGAGTTTTTTCAGCGCTTGAATGAGTTCTGGTGATTCGTCTTGCAGGTCAATTCCCAAAAAATTGTCGCTAGATTTGCTGGAATTATTGCTTTGCTCTTCTAGATAGTCTCCAATGTCTGTGATGGAGAAAGATGTACCGAGGCAAAAGGCTTTTTCAATTTGGTCATCTACCGCACTCCACCAGTCTATGGCCGGTAGCTCTGTCAGTTCGCTTGGTGAACATTGTCCTCCCAGCTGATCTTGAGTCTGTGCCGAAGCGATCCACGAAAAGAGTAGTGATAGAATAATTATAATTAGTCTTTTCACTTTAGCTCCATGGAGTAGAGGGACTCTTTGGCATTGGTGCGAAATGTTAAAGAGAGTGTTCTATTTTCTTCTTGTACTTGGATCTTAAAAAACAATCCGTATTCATTGGGATTTTTAGTTTTAATTTCTTGCTTATCACTGCGCTTGAAAATATTTTCAAAATCTTTGAATCCTTGTAGGGATTCTGTGCCAATAAATCGGTAATATATTTTGGCGATTTTTTTCTCCGGTCCAAAAGAAATTTGAATGGGATATTTGATCTTTTGGTTTTGATAATAGAATTGATTCTTTTCTTGAAGATCTGGTTTGCCTAAAGTCTTGAGCACTTCGTCTTGATTTGTTTTTTCAATTTTAAAAGTATGAAATTTGGTTGGCAGAATTTGTTTAAGAATTTTGGCAATTTTAGAAGCATCTCCTTCTTGGGCAGAAGAGCTTATTGCCGTAAAAGCAAAGTAGCAAAGAAAGCATGTGAAAATGAATACACTTCTCATGCTCTCTTATCGGCTTATTCTTGCTGAAAATTTAGCATTTTCAGGGGGATAGCTTCTATTTCGTTGCCGTTTCTTTTGTTTTTAGCATAATGCGCTTTAAAACATCCAAATTTTTTCCTGATACTGCGGAGATAGGAAGAACTTTTTTATCTAATTGTTTTTCAAAAAGATCTACAAACTCTTCTAAATCTTCATAGAGCATAGAATCAATTTTGGTAAGACAGACGATTTCTTTTTTGGTGCTTAGATCGCGTCCATACTTTTCTAATTCTGCGCGAATAGTCGTGTAGGCTTCAAAAGCTTCAAAGGGCTCGGTACATTCTGAAATATCAACGAGATGAACAAGTGCAGATGTTCGTTCAATATGTTTTAAAAATTTGGTTCCTAAGCCTCTGCCTTCAGAAGCATGCTCAATTAATCCTGGAATATCGGCGACGACAATGTGAGTAACTTCGTCAATTTCGACGACTCCAAGGTTTGGTTCTAATGTTGTGAAAGGGTAGTCTGCAATCTTTGGGCGTGCCGCAGAGATACATGAAATGAGTGTTGATTTCCCTGCATTGGGAAGTCCAACAAGGGCAATATCAGCGAGCAATTTTAACTCTAGCGATATGGCCAATTCCTCGCCTTCAAAACCTTTTTGAGCAAAACGAGGTGTTTGGTTTACTGAGTTTTTAAAGTGAGCATTACCAAAACCGCCAATTCCGCCTTGAGCGACTATTGATTGCTGGCCATGCTCGGCCAAGTCGCAAAGGATATAGTCGGTGTCTTGTTCACGTACGAGAGTTCCAACAGGAACTTTGAGAATGAGATCTGCTCCATAGTGCCCATCGCATTGCATGCCGGATCCAGCTTGGCCATTGTCTGCTGCAAAAACTTTCTTTCCGCGAAAGTGAAGCAAGGTATTGATGTTTTCGTCAGCTTCAAAAATGACAGAACCACCATTGCCGCCATTGCCACCATCTGGTCCACCACGTGGAACGTGCTTCTCTCGACGAAAGCCAATACAGCCGTCTCCACCTCTACCACTTCTCACTGTAATTTTCACTTCATCGATAAATTTCATTAGGGACTCTCTTTGGGATAAACAAAAGCCTCTAGTCGAGCTAGAGGCTTTTATTTTTTACTTTAATTTTTAAAAGTAATTAAGCAGTAACTACGTGTACAATCTTTTTAGATTTTGAGTAGTTTGCGAATTTTACAACACCATCAGTTGCTGCATAGATAGTATAATCTCTACCCATGTTTACGCCATTGCCAGGAAGAACTTTTGTTCCTTTTTGACGAACGATGATATTTCCACAGATAACGCTTTCTCCGCCGTAAGCTTTGATGCCTCTCATTTTAGGATTAGAATCGCGACCGTTGCTTGTCGAACCACCAGATTTCTTGTGTGCCATAACTGACTCCTATTTCAACTTCTCTTTTTTACTTTAGATACTTTTGAGCAAACTTGTTGTCGCTTGCAACTTTATCAGTATTCCCTTGTCCATCTGCAACTTCAGTGATGAAAAGAGATGTATAAGACTGACGATGACCTTTTTGTTTCATATAACGACCAGGAAAACGTTTCAGGATTCTGATCTTTCTATCACGTCCATGTTTAACAACTTTTGCAACAACTTTTGCACCATTTACAACAGGGGCTCCAATAACTGGTTTTTCTCCACCGATGAAAAGAACATCGTTCAAATCAACCATTGCGCCTTCTTCAGCATCCATTTTTTGAACATTGATCACATCGCCTGGAGTAACGCGATATTGATGGCCTTTCACTTCAACTACGCCGTACATCTTTAACTCCTTAAAATAAAGAATCCAAAGGGGAGGTATTCACCTTCTTAGGTCCCCGTGGACAAGTAAATAAATCAAGCCCGATATTATTATGTTTTTTCTGGAATAATGTCAAGCCGGGAAATAAGTCATTTTAGGCCTTTAAAGTTCTTTATTCTATTGCCGATAAGTGATTGGGGACAAGTATTTCGAGGAGACTTTATGGGGTCAGTTTATAAATTCACACAATCGGAAAAATATCCTATCTATCTAAAATTAGAGGATTTTGAAGACGAAAAACTTGCGAAGGATATTTTGTTTTCATGTGGCTTTATTCCGTTCCAGGGCAAAGAGGAAGATCTTCAAAAATTACTCGATAATCCCAAGGAGAGTTGTAAGTACATAAAATTAAAAGCGGCTAGCTTTAAAATAGCGGCGCAAATTGGTAGTACAAGCTCTGTGGATCAATATGGAGCAGAAAGTATTTCGCCTCGTGGTTCTTTTAAAATATATCGTTATGCCGGTATGAGTATGCTTATTTACGCTTCAACTTCTAAGGAGTGGGAGCTAGCTGCGATGCCGCATTTTTTTGCTGAATCCAATGCGGCGATTGCGCGCGTGGTCATTAATCGCATCTTGAGTTGGGCCTTAGCTCCTATGGGTATTGTGGGGTTTTGGGGAGAAGTTATTAAGGATGGACTGGTTATTCGCAATGCGCGTGAAGCTCACGGCGAAGCTTGTTTTGTTGATTTGAGGCGAATGATGATTATTCATGCTCAAGGCGAGTCGCCTATCAAGTCTTCTTTTAATTTTGTGCGTCCTGATCGCACTTTAAAGGATCGCATGATTACCATGAGGGCCGAAGAACTTTTCTCTTTCCTTTGCAGCAAAACAACTTATTTTGATTTTCAGGGATTGAGTGTGGCTGTTCGACAGATATTGCAACAAATGTCGCGAGTCTTAATTGGCATTGTCTACCCTGAAGAGAAATTCATTTCTGCGCGATCTCAAGAGACGCGAGCAGCGCAGCAGTAAAATTAATTGCCTCTCAAGCTTGAAACTCTTATGATGTTCACATGAATGATATATTAGTGAACATAGATCCTGTTATTTTTGGTTTGGGCCCCATTCAAATTCGTTGGTACGGTTTGATGTACGTTGTGGGGTTTGTCATTGGCTCTTATCTTTTGAAAAAGATTTGTCGCGAAGGTCTTTTTAAAATTCCCGAAAAGAAAGTGGATACATTTATTACTTATTTGATCATCGGGATGTTGCTTGGCGCGCGGCTCACTTATGCATTTATTTATAATTGGGAAGAAACAATACGCGATCCATTGGGCATTTTTGCTGTTTGGCGCGGTGGTTTGAGTTTTCATGGTGCCCTTATTGGTTTGTTGGGTGCTAGCATTATCTTTGCGCGCAAACAGAAGTTGCATTTTTTGGAAGTATGGGACGCTTTGGCCATGGCCGGACCACAAGGGCTTTTCTTTGGACGCTTAGGTAACTTTATAAATGGTGAGTTGTACGGGCGTGTGACAGATTCTTTTATGGGAATGCGCTTTGCTCATGGCGGACCTTATCCTCGTCATCCTTCTCAGCTATATGAGGCTTTTGCAGAAGGGATTGTGTTGTTCTTGCTTTTGTTTTTCTTGCGCAAGAAAGTTAAACACCATGGAGTTCTTTCTTCTCTTTTTCTTTTAGGCTACGGCGTTGGCCGCTTTGTCGTCGAGTTTTATCGCGAAGCCGATGCGCAAATGGGATACTATTTTGGCTTTATGACAATGGGACAAATTCTCTGCAGTTTGATGATTATTGCGGGGATTGCGTTGTGGGTTTGGGTTAATAAAATTCGAATACCTATTGCGGCGAACTGTTCTTAAGTTCTTCTCTGATACTTGCATCTATTGCTTGTGATTTTTGGGCCGAAAAGAAAATCGGAAAACAAGTGATCGTACAAGTTCCAGCGTAATAGTAATCGACTCCCGCTTTGTTTTTCCAAATATAAAGGGCATGTCCATTTTTCTTTTGAAAGCGATCTTGTTTTCCAAAGCGGTTGATGATTGATTGGTGAAAAATGTCATGCAAAAAGTAGCTGGGGAGAACGGCATAGAAGTCTAAAATTTTCCCCTCTCTGACTTGAATGAAGACGGGAAATCTGTAGCGTAAGTAGTCTACTTCTAGGCGATATTTACTAATCTTTTCTTTTTGCTCGATGAGTTCGGTGTTTTTAAATTGATTTTGTTTTGGATCAAAATCACTGCCCGGGTTGAGGGCGAGCAGAGTTTCAAGTTTAAAATCGTAATTTTTAGGTTCAACTTTGGCGAGTGCAGAATAGCTAAGTATTAGTAAAAATAGTGCTTTTATGAGGATAAGGCTTTTCAGGGCCTTGCTCTTTTTGCTATGATCTGTGGACGTATTTGATGCAAACTTTTTATTTTTCATAAGGATTCTATGATGTGGCAGAAAATTCATTTTGTCATTCTTGCTTTTGCCTTGGTTTCTTGTGCCCAATTTTTGGGCAAAAAAGATAGCACAGTTGAAGCTGCTAAAACGAATGAAACCCCCGCCTCTGTCGAGGAAGAAATGATGCGCGTGCAACAGCGCCATGCAATTCAAGGAGCTTCTCATTTTGATGAGATAGAAACAAAAACTCATGAGGGAGCCTATTTCCTTTATGGAGCTGAGCATCTTCATCTCAAAAATTATTATTTCGATATTCCCGTTGTTTATAACGACGATGTCAAACGTTGGATCAGTTATTTTCTAAACAAGGGCAAGCAGTACTTCATACGCTATAGTATGCGAGCGGGACGTTATGCCCCTATGATGGGAAAAATTTTAGAAGAATATGGATTGCCTCGTGATCTTATCTTTTTGGCCATGGCCGAGTCTGGTTTTATTACGAGTGCTAAATCTTGGGCGAGGGCCGTTGGTCCTTGGCAGTTTATGCCCTATACGGGGAAAAAGTTTGGTCTACATATCGACTGGTTTGTTGATGAAAGACGTGATCCCATCAAGGCGACAATTGCAGCTTGTAAATATCTTAAAGAACTTTATGAGCGCTTTGAATCTTGGGAACTCGCTGCGGCAGCTTATAATGCGGGTGAAGGTAAAGTGGGACGTGCTATTCGGCGTTACCGCACTGAAAATTTTTGGAAAATTAAAAAGGGACGTTATCTTAAGCGTGAAACTAAAAACTATGTTCCCAAAATTATGGCCTTGGCCATTATTGGTAAGAACTTAGAGTCTTTTGGTTTTAAAGATATTGATTTTCATGATCCTCTTGATTTTGAAGAAATCAAAGTTGCACCAGCAACGGACCTCTATCTCCTTGCGGAATCACTTCAAATTGATTTAGAAGAGTTGCAGCGTCTCAATCCTGAAATTTTGCGTTGGATGACTCCCTTGGATGCAAGTTATGATTTGCGCGTCCCTGTGGGAACTCAGAAAGAATGGGTCAATTGGCAAGGCAATAAGGACTATTTTAAAGCAACACTTTTTCAAACTTATACAATTAAGCAGCATGGAACTTTACGCCAGTTAGCGAGCATGCACAAAATAAAGGACGTTGAAGTTTTACGGAAGCTCAATAATGATATCGATGCTCTAAAAAGACTTGATAAAGGTTTTGTCGTGAATTTACCTTTTAGAGAGGGGCAGAATCGCAAGGATGTCATGTATGGCGATTTGTATGAGCGTCCTCGCAAAAGCCAAATGCGCTATTTGCGTTATCGTCAGCTCGTGAGCACGGCCAAACGCAAAGGAAAAGAAATTACCAATCCTTCTGAATTTTATACCGTTCAAAGAGGAGACTCTTTGTGGACAGTTGCTCAAAAGAAGGGAATATCAATTCATACTTTGATCAAGAGTAATCTAGACATTCTTAACCGTCGCATGATTCGTGCAGGTGATCGTTTAGTTATTCGTTAGTTGCTAGAGAGAGAAAAAATGGGATTCAATGAAATTCGCAAGTTGAGAAAAAGCGAAGAAGAAAATCGTAAATATCTTTTTACACCTTACCTGATTTTAGGAGGAGATCTCGCTGCTGTTTTGCTGTTTGATCAATTAATCCAAAAGGGAATTAAAAAAGAAGAAATCAAAGTCATTCATTATCACGATTTAGATACGGAGAGCTTATATCTTCCTGGAGCATCTGATCTGAGAGGTGAGGAAAATTTGCATGCGATGCAAACTGTGATGCGTGATTGTGATTTTATTCCAGAGCCAGAATCTTGTTTCTATAAAGATAATGACTTCAAACTTTTTAGTGGGCGTAGTAAGCCAATGACGCTGTTAGAGGGAGAAGAATACTTTTCTAATGCTTCGTATTCCTATGATCTTGGCAAAATTGTGCCTGGAGCTGAAATCTTGGCCCAAATGCAAAGCTGCCAGAGTCGACATTTTATTAAAAAGATCCGTAAAACGATCCCTAAGGAGTTTTTGCAAAAAACCTATTGGGAAGTTGAGTGCGGAGATGATTGTGTCTACCAGTGTGAGCACTTATTTTGTAGCAATACGGGATTTCGATTTTTGGAATTGCTTGAAGCAAAAGACAAATTTACAGATGAGTTTCATCAAATGTGCAGCAATGCGCGTGGACGTAATGCCGTTGTCTTAAAACTAAAAATTGCAAGTAACATTGATTTTCCAAAAGGGACTGTTTATGTGCCGCAAAGTATGACCCATGAATGGGGGCATTTTGTTGGCAATTTCATTAGAGAAGAATCTGTGGGGTCTTATGCGGCGAACTTCCTTACCTTTTTGCGAGGGGATGAAGCCCTTATTGCTGATGAAGCAGGAGAAAAGATTCGCTTGTTGAAAAGGGTTCTCACTCGTATTTTTGATAAACTATCTAAGAGTGATTTGCAGGAGTCTATTTTTCTGCGCAATGATTACCCTATGGATAATTATGATGATTCCGCTTTTCAAGTTTGCAATCAGAGAAGAGATGAAACTGGCGAGATGAAAAATTTGCATTTAATTGGTGCCAATGCACCTTTGGGGCATGATTATTTGGTGTCTCTGGGACTTGCGGATCCTCGGCTGAAGCAAATTTGTTTTTTGAGTCGAATCCTTTTAACTGTTAATCAAGCAATTGCTTCTTGGGAAGCTTCCAATATTTCGGAGGGTACATGATCCGTATTTTTTTGTCTTTGATTTGTTTTGTTCTTTCGACCTCTGTGTGGGCATCTAAGGCTCGCTTGGAAGCTTTAGGTCAGCATTTGCAGGGATCATATTATATTGATGATACGAGAAATATTTTTATCAATCCTGCGAGTATCAACTTGTTCAAGGACTATATTTCACTTGAGTGGGGAAGCCGGGGGGGCGCAGCGGCTGAAGAGATTTTAGGCAAAGGGGTTGCTGGCTCTCATGATGAGGCAGATTCTTCGGCCAGTGCTAAAGCAGAAGGCGGAGTCATTCGTTCCGTAGGCCATTTTGTTTGGGGTGTTTATCTTGGTAATGAAGATGAATCAGCCTTTTTGAACAGGGCCCGTGTTGATCAAAAATTAAATACAGTGAGTTCTTCAACGACAGAAACAGAATCTTTTTTAGAAGAAGATAATCGCTTGGATTTCTTTTTTGGAGGGAATGCTGGAACTCTTTGGGGATTAAATTTTTCTTATTCCGCTAATACTGATGAGCAAAATAACGGTGTGGATAAAGAGCAATCATCGTTGGGTATCAAGATGGGATTTGCAACGAGTAGCATTGATGTTTATGGACATTATGTGTTGAGAGACAAAGCTGAAGGAGCGAAAACCTCCGCTGATTTTTATGACGATGATGGTTCTTTTCTTTTGGGCACAGGCTATAAATGGGCCAATTATAAACTCTTTTTGGAGTATGAAAGCCAAAGCTTTTCTGGAGAGTATGACGGAACAAGTCGTGATGGCAAAGTTTCAAAAATTTTATGTGGGCTTTCTCAAGTCCAAAAACTTACTGAAAAAGCTGTCTTTTCTTGGTCCTTGCAGTTTCAAAATGAAAGTCTAGATTTGGATGACGGTGATTTTGAAAGACGCATGATTCCTCTGACTTTTTCAATTGAATCAGAGGTCAAAGATTGGTTAACTTTGCGTGGATCTGTTACTCAAATGGTTATGTCTTCTTTTGAAGATGAAAACGGCAAGAGCGCTTCAGTGGCCAATTCTACTCAGGTCTCTGCAGGATTGACATTTTCCTTTAATAGAATGCAAGTGGATGGCATGATTGGCACAGAAAGGGATTCAGCAGGTAATGAGTCACATACTGGTCACTTTAAGACTGATGAGTTGCTTAGTCGTGTATCCATGACCTACTGGTTCTAAATTCAAATAAACTTCGATTTTCGTCGTCGCTTTTTAAACTCATTTGTTTGCGGCTTACAAAACGTAAGCCTCAGCACCTGAGTTTAAAGTCTCCTAAAAGCTCTCGTTTCCTTGAACTTAGAATTCTTTCAAATTATTTAAAGAAAAAGCTGACGAACAACTTCATAGCAAGCGGCGGTTGCCGTATTGGCCAAATTGAGTGAGCGAATTTTGTCCGAGAACATTGGTAGCGTACAGATTTGTTCTTGGTTTTCCTTTAAGATTTCTGCAGGAAGACCTTTGGTTTCTGCCCCGAAAACGAGATACGATTGTAAACTAAAGTGACAGTCAAAATATCTTTTGCTGCCTCCTTTGCTGAAAAAGAACATCTGTGACTTTTCTGGATTTTCTGTCGCTAAAAACTCTTCCCAATTTTCATAGATCTTAAGTTTGACATATTTCCAGTAGTCTAATCCGGCCCTTCTTACCGCCTTTTCATCGAGATCAAAGGCAAGTGGTTTGATGAGAATAAGTTCAAAATCAAGTGCAACACAGGTGCGCCCAATGCTACCTGTGTTGCCGGGGATTTCAGGATGAACAAGAACAACTTTAGGGCGTCGGTTCACGATTAATCCTACTTCATCAAAAAGTTAATTAAACTTTTGATCATTACACCAGAAGCACCATTGGCAGGACAATAAGGCAGGTGCGATTGATTATCAGCAACGCCTGCAATATCTAAATGAGCCCACGCGATATCATTTTTAATAAATTCTTGTAAAAATGCTGCGGCTTTCGGGGTCCCAGCATTGCGATTTCCACCAATATTCTTAATATCAGCAACTTTAGATTTTATATCTTTTTTCCATTCTTCAATAATAGGTAGTTCCCAGAGGTATTCTCCAGCATTTTGTGCTGATTCTTTGAGCTTTTGAGTGAGATCATTATTGTTGGACATAATCGCACAAACTTCTGTGCCAAGAGCAACAAGACAGGCTCCAGTTAGTGTTGCCGCATCAATGATGTAATTTGGCTTTAGGTCGCAGGTATAGTCTAGGGCGTCGGCCAAAATGAGTCTTCCCTCTGCATCTGTATTGAGAATTTCCACCGTTTTGCCATTTCTTCCTTTAATGATTGAGTCGGGAGTTGTGGCCGTTGGACCAATCGCATTGTCTGTAAGGGGAATGATACAGCTTATTGTGTGAGGAGATTCTAAAAGAACTGCGGCACGAAAAGCACCATAAACAGTTGATGATCCGGCCATATCAAACTTCATTCCCGCAATAGAGGTCGATGGCTTGAGGTTGTATCCACCAGTATCAAAGGTAATGCCTTTACCCACAAGGGCAATGTGCTTGGAGTTTTTTGCTTTCTTTTTAGGAATATAGGTTAAGTGAACAAAGCGTGGCTCTTTAGATGAACCGGCATTGACGGACAGTAGTAGTCCCATCTTTTCTTTAACTATTTCTGATTTTTTAAGGATCTTAATTTTTACGTTTTTCAGTTTTTTGGCGTCTTGTTCTAACAATTTGGCATAGCTGACAGAATCGAGTTCATTAGGGGCTTTGTTGCTGAGGTCTCTGGACAAATTAATGCATTCAGCTGTTTGCTGTGCTGCTTTAATAGAGGCAGTTGCAATTTTTTGAGAAGAATTTAAGACGATTGTTTTTTTCTTTTCTTTAGTTTGCTTCGATTTATAAAGATTAAATTTGTAATCAGTTAGAGCAAAGGCTTCGACAAATAGTTCTGCCATCTCATCCACTTTTTTTATTTCTTCTGCTGCAAAAGTGTCGAGATAAATGAGGGCAGAATCGACTTTCTGTCCTTCAAAATTTTTAAAGGCTGTCGCAATATTACGCTTCAATTGTTCTTTTTTTATTTTTTCACCCAATCCCATAATGATGATGGGATTTTGCTCTTTGTCAAAAACTGTATAGATTTCACCTTCTTCGCCCTTGAATTCTTTAAGAATAGGGTATTTTTGCGCAATATTTTGAATTTCTTTGGGCCAGTTTTTGTGGAGGACCTTCTTATCTTTTGCCTGAACACCTAAAATGTGACAAAAGTCCGTATTTGCTTTAACTTGCTGCGCAATTTTGAAATCCAACATTTTCTTCCTCCTTAAGGACTGGTATTTTGAATATGCAGAGTCTAAAATAAATGACTCTTTATTGATAGGACAAGTTCGAAAAATGATCAAGATAATTAGTAGATATCTCGCTTCCAGCTTTATTCTTCCCTTTTTAGTGGGGCTGCTCTTTTTTATTTCCTTTTTGCTTACCTTTCAAATTTTTCGTCTCACGTCTTTGGTGATCAATAAGGGTGTTCCTATTACAATGATTGTTGAATTATGGGGACATATTGCAATTTCTTTTATTCCTATGGCCATGCCCTTGGCTTCACTTTTTGCCATGATTTTTGCCATGAATAAATTAAGCGGTGATTCCGAAATTATTGTCATGCGTTCGGTAGGCTTTACGCGTTTGCGGCTTTATATTCCATTCTTTTTAATTTCATGTTTTGTCGCTCTATTAACTTATTCTCTTAATTACAGCATTATTCCTCATTCTAAGCGGGAATTTAAAAAGGCTTTGATTCTCCTGACTTCTAGTGGCTTCTTAGCTGATATTAAAGGCGGAGAGTTTTTTACATCTATTCCCGGACTCACTATTTATGCCGATCAGGTGGAGAATAAAGGAACAGAGCTTCACAATGTTTTTATTAATTTGCGTAATGAGAAACGTGAGGAAGAAAATATTGTTGTCGCAAAATCTGGAGAATTATTAAAAATTAATCCTAATAAATGGGGTCATGCATCTTTGCGCTTAAGACTTTTTGATGGAAATATTCTCAAAAAGACAGGGGCAGACGGCAAGATGGAAAAGATTCTATTTGAAAAGTATGAATTTCCTCTTTCTGAGGGGGAAATTAGTTCTGGCTTAGTTACCAAGAGAAGCATGAAGACTAATGATGAGTTATTCAAGCAATTAGTCGAAGAAAATAATAAGTTGTCTAGGCAGAAGCGAAAGAGTGCTAAATGGTTGGATGTTCGCGATTCTGTATTAAAGACAGAAATCGAAATTTGTGAGCGTTTTAATACTCCTCTTCTTTGTGTTTTATTTGTCTTTTTGGGGCTTGGCTTGGGAATTCAGAGGACACGAGGTGCGTCTTTAAATGCCATTGCTGTTTCTTTTATTGTGTTGGCCGTCTATTATACTATTTATTTTACGGCTGTGGGTATGGCCCACAAGGATGTCATACCGAGTTACATAGCTGTTTTTATGCCAAGTGTTCTTACGCTCGGTGCAGCCTTATTCTTTTATAGAAGATTGGAGTGGGAAGCGTAGCTACTCTTCCATATTCTGCTGATATTCTTCCCAATTGTGAATTCCACCTTTTTTATCTCTTGGAAAAAGAGGAAGGTAGTGATCTGTTTGGTTTTCAGGAGGGAAGATAAAGCTTTTAACACCACTTGAGCTACTGGCATCCACATGCTGCCCATCATAAAAAAGTTCTAGGGCGTTTAGATTGCCGACAAAGAGTAAAATTTCCTCTTCGGCTTTGATGAAGATATAGCGTCCTTCTGCGAGTGTGAACTTTTTAATAGGGTCAGAGTCTTTTTGATAACTAATCCAAGAACTACCAGCTGTTGCTTTAATGTATAAATTGACTCCTTTGCCATTAAATCTATTTTTAATGACATCAGGAAACACTTCTTTGTTTTTTAGCAAGAGGCTTTTGCTGTCGAGTTCATAAAGAGGCGATTTGATTTTATAAAAATCAATTTTAGGAAATAAAGATGTACTTTCATTTTTCTTTTTAGAATTAGAATCTGTTTTTACAACTTTGGGAACGGTTTTAGGCGCGATTGTTGGGATTGGTGTTGCGATGGGAGTTGGAGCAGGTGTTGCTATAACAACAACTTTTTCTTCTTTTTTTTCTTTGCTCTCAATTTTGGTTTCTACTGGTTTTGTTACTTCAAGTGGCTCAGTGTCTTTTTCTTCTTTTATTGAATCGATTTCTGGCGCTGATTTTTCTATTTGAGCCGTCTCATATGTTGCTGTATTTTTGTTGGAATAATTTTTCCAAACAATGATGGAAATAAATAGCGCAAGAACAATTGCAGGAATGACGAGTGAAATTTTTTTAGGAGCTTGAGAGGCGGTATGGTTTGGCCGTTCAACAATTTCTTCTATAATGGGTTCTTCTATTATTTCTTCTCTTTCTGGAATTGGTTGAGGAGACTCCATCTCAATGCCATGGAAATCCATATATGTTTTTTCAAGGCAAGCAAGTGCATAGTCATTATCAATTCGCAGTTCTTTGGCAAAAGTTTGCACAAACCCTTTTACATAAGTCTTATTAGGCAATTTGTTAATTTGATTGTTTTCCAAATGCTGGAGGACACGAAAGTTAATACGAGTCTTTTGCGAAATGAATAAGAGTTCAATACCCTTTTCTTCTCTCGTTGTTTTTAAAAGCTCGCCAATTGAAACTACTTCTTTCTTGTTTTCCATTAGAAAAAAATCTCCTTTGCTTAATTATAGCAAAAGAGTTTTTATCTAGAAGTGGGGGGAAAAAAGTGTACTGTTGTTATTTTGAGTACTCGTGCTGACTTTGTCTTGGTCATCAGATTTTGATTGGTAATCAGCAAAAATATCTTTTGCAGCTTCGGGATAGCGAGAAGCCTCTTTGATCTCGCTTATCTTTTTTAAGGCTTGAGTTGCAAAACTTGTTGTACTAAAGCGACTTGCCACTTGCTCAAATTTTTCTTGAGCGAGGCTAAACTGCTGCAATTTTATTAGTGCGAGTCCTTGTTTAAAAATGGGCAGTGGGTTATTGTGACAGACGCCCATAGAGGCATCTCTGTAGTGTTTATAGGATTCTTGATAGCTGCCTGCATCATAGGCTAGTTCACCTAATTGCAGGAACGCTGGACAGTAATTTACATTTTCTTGCGAAGAGCGCAAAAACATTTCTTTTGCTTTACCTTTATTCCCTCTATTGAGTTCAATGACTCCCAAGTTGTAGTAAGTTCTAAACTGATTGAGATAGGTAAGATCGTCTAAGCTTTGTCGATAATAGAATTCTGCCAACTCATAGTTTTTATCTTCTAAGTAGAGTGAGGCTAAATTGTTGCGAGCATCAGAGTTTTTGGGATCTAGTTTGATTGCTTTCGTTAGGAATTTATAGGCATTAGCCTTGCTATCGCGAAAATAGTAGGCCATCGCTAGATTGTTGAGGATGCGCGAGTCGTCAGGACTTAACTCTGCTGCCTTTTTGAGATTGGCCAGCGCATGAGTATATTCTTTTTTCATCATGTGGTTAGTGCCCATTGTGTAGAAAAGTTCTGCTTTTTTTAGCTGTTCGCTTGGTCCACTTGCACATGAATAGAGCAAAGATGTAATGCTAAAAAAGAGAAATAATTTTTTCATGAGGGCTTCCTCCCAAATATTACAGAAAATCAATCCAGTATTATTTTAGAGGATGAAAAACGGCCTGACTAGTTAATTTCCCTCGTTTCTTTCCATAAAAATGATCGTTTCAAAATGATGAGTCCCGGGAAAAAGGTCTGCCAGATGAATTTGGGAAATTTTGAAATGATCTAAAAACTGGGGAAGGTCTCGCGATAGAGTATGAGGGTTGCAACTGACATAAACGATTTTTTTATAAGGATAGGCTTTGATCCATTCTTCTGCATTCTTAAATCCACTTCTGGGGGGATCAATAATAAGAAAATCAGGAGAAAATTGAGGAAAAGTTTTATTCTTCCATGTTGAAAAAGAATTTTTACCGTAAAGATTTAGGTTGAAGTAGTTGATGGTCCCTGTTGCTGCAGGGGTTTGATGGTATTGGTCTACAATTTGTATTTGCTGCGCAGATAGTTGAGTACTCAAGTTGCCATTGCCCCCAAAGAGGTCCAGAACTTGAGTGCAGCCTTGTCCAAAATCCGCGATAAGATTTTGGATTTTTCTATTCATGGGAGCATTGACTTGGGTAAATCCAGTTGCGGCATAGGGGGCATTAATCGAAACGAGAAGTTTATCGCCCTTTTGGTAGATTTCAAGGTGGCCTTCATCGGGTGCATCGCTCGGAAGAAGTTTTTGCCATTTATTATTCTGAAAAAGTTCACGCATTTTTTCTTGAACTTGGGGGATGGGTAGTTGGCAGTGAGGAACGGGCAAAATTTCATCCGTAAATGTAGAAATGTATCCTATTTTTGATTGAGATTTTCGGTAATGTAACTGGATGCGATTGCGATAGGCTGAGCGGGCCGAGTTTGCATGAACTTGAATTTTGTCGGGACTAGATAATTTTTTGAGTATCCATTCCAGTGCGTTTTTCTTAAAGAGCAATTCACTTTCGTAATCTGTATGGAGGAAATGACAAGCGGAGCACTCGTTGTAATGGGGGCAGTTTGCGCCAAGGCGATTTGGGGAAGACACTGTTAAATCATTGGGGGAGAGCAGCACTGCTTTATTTACCCCTTTTGATTTTCGATAGATAGAAGCTTTTCCTTGCTCTCCAGGTAAGGTTTTGCAGATGAAATAGATTTGATTTTCTGATTTCGCTACTCCTTGTGCTAGAGGATCAAGATGTAAAATTTCAAATGAGCATGTGTCCATAATTACCTAGTTTTATAAAAATTTAAAAATTGCCAAGCAATGTTATCATTAATCATAAGATGAATGCATTGATTCAAAAATTACCATTTCTCATCGAACTGATTTTTAACGGTTTATATATACTGTTATATTCGCTTGTTACTAATCAGAAAATACCAAATTTCATTCCCTTAGGACATGCTGAACTTGTTTTATCTATTATGGTTTGGTTTGTTCCTATCGTGCTTCTATTTATTATTTTAATGAATTACATGACGGTGCGCACTTTTGATGACTTTATACGGCGTCATGTGTTTTCGCTAATTATATTTATACCCATGGTTATAACTATGGGCGATATGGAATTTTCTTATTGGTTGGCATCAGTGCATCTGCTTTCATCTCTTTTGAGTCTCTATGACTCGAATTCTGCACGCAAGAGGGGCTATATTGCTCCGCAATTAACTCTCGTTGAGCGGCTAAAATTAAAGCCTGCGCAATTTGTTGTTATTTCTTTCCTCGGCGTCATCTTTTTTGGTGCATTCTTATTAAAGCTTCCAGTTTCTTCTGCGGCAGAAGAGTCAATCTCTATGATTGATGCTTTTTTCTTATCGACTTCTGCCACTTGTGTGACTGGGCTATCGCCGCTTTCTTTGGCCGATAATCTGAGTTTGTTTGGGCAAATTGTGATTCTAGTTTTGATTCAAGTTGGGGGGTTGGGAATTATGACGCTGCAATCTTCCATGGCCCTTTTCTTGGGACGTTCTATGGGGGTCAAAGAGCGCCTGATTATGCAAGATGTGCTCGAAATTTCCAATATGGAAGATCTCGTTGATATGATTATCAAAATTGTAAAATATACTTTGCTCATTGAGTTATGGGGTGGGATCTTTTTAACGATCGGCTTCACCATGGAAGGTTTTGATTTTGGTAAGGCCGTATATTTTGGTTTTTTTCATAGTATTTCTGCCTTTTGTAATGCTGGTTTTTCTCTGTTTAATAACTCTCTCGAAAATTTTTCAACGACTCCTTTAATTCACGTAACTATTGCGATTCTCATTATTTTGGGTGGTTTGGGTTTTATTGTCCTTCGAGAATTGAAAATGAATATTTTGGAGAAAAGAAGGCTTTCCAGCTTTGGGCTGCATTCCAAGATCGTGCTGTCTACCACGGCTATTCTTATTTTAGTCGGGATGGGAACTATTTTTGTATCCGAATATCTAAATTCGTTAGACAGCTATTCCTTTTGGGAGAAGTTGCAAATATCTTTTTTTCAATCTGTGACACTGCGTACTGCCGGCTTTAATACTGTCCCCATTTCCGGGATGCACAGTTACACCATCTATCTAATGACCTTATTTATGTTTATTGGTGCAAGTCCCGGTTCGACTGCTGGTGGGATTAAAACGACAACATTTGCTATTTTGATTCACTCGGTGCGTTCCACTTTGCGAGGGTCTAATAAAGTGGAATTTTTTGATCGAACTATTCCCAACGATCTCGTTGTACGGGCCACCGCCTTGACCATTGTCTCTTTGATGACCGTTTCTGGCTTTTTATTTTTGCTTTTAAAAATGGAGCCGGATCAAAGCTTTTTGCCTGTCTTTTTTGAGACGGTGAGTGCTTTTGGAACAGTGGGGCTGAGTTTGGGGCTAACGGCCTATCTCACTTTTTGGGGAAAATTTTTAATTATTATCATTATGTTTATTGGTCGAGTGGGGCCAATGACCTTGGTTTTTGCTGTTGGGCAAAAATCCGTTTCGAGTGCAAGGGTTGATTATCCTGATGGTCGCTTGATGATTGGTTGAGATAAGTTAAGGAGAACTCATGATTGTTTCAGTAATTGGTTTGGGTACTTTTGGTGCGAAAACGGCGATCAGTCTCTATGAAAGAGGGGCTGAGGTCATTGCAATTGATAGTGCTCCCGAACTTGTGGAACGTATTAAAGATAGAGTAACTCATGCAGCTTGCTTAGATGTCACTGTCGAAAAATCATTGCGCTCAATTAATATCTCCGATGTGGATGTGGCGATTGTGGCCATTGGCGACAATATGCAAATGAGTATTTTGGCCGTGGCCATGTTGCGAAAACTAGGGGTTGGGAAAATTATCGCCCGCGCGACCAGTCAGTTGCATGAGCATGTGCTAAAAGAAATTGGAGCCAGTGAAATTATTAAAGTAGAAGAAGAAATGGGCGAAATTGTTGCCAGTAAAATCGTAGCACCCCACGTTTTGCAGCGCTATAATTTTGCAGCAGGATATTCTTTGGTGGAATTAAAATTGGGCAAAAAGTATGAAGGCAAAACCTTGGTGGAAACTCAGATCAAACAGCAATACAACCTCAATGTTGTGGCTTTGCAAAAAAAGGTTCCTTATATTACGGAAGAAGGAAAATCGGCCTTCAAAATTGAAATCAATGATACTCCCATGCCGATGGATGTTGTAGAGGCAGATGATGTGATTGTGTTGGTTGGTAGTAACCACAATTTTAATCGTCTCTTTGCCGATTTAGAGGAAGCATAAAATGAATTTATCGTTAAAGAACAGAATTGTGACCAGTTTTTTGATTGCAAATCTCGTGGTCTTAGTATTGGGATTTACCGTTTTCTTTTACTTGGATTCTCTTAATAAAGGGATTGAACGTATTACAGAAGAGAGTAATCGAATTTCATCTAATATGGACGAGATTCGAATTTCTGCAGTTTCTATTCTTAAATATCAAAGAAAAATTTTGACCAAAAAAACGAAAACAGAGGATGTCGATAATTTTATGAATCTTTGTGTGAGTTTTGAGGATCAGTTAGACAAATTACGTTCTCATTACAGTGATGTGGAAATTCGAGAGGTTATTTCTCGCATTATTAGTTATGTGGATTCTTTAAAACTGACATTGAGTAAGATTTCTGTTTCGGGTCGAGAGCAGGTTGGTAATTCAAGTATTGGAGAGTTGGCCGATAAAATTATGGATGCCTTTAGTGAGCTGCAAGACATTCAGTACATGCAAAACGAAGAAAAAGATAAACGCATTAAAAAGGTTATTGGTGAGACGAAACGCAACATGCTGATTACCTTGATTATTACTTTTTTGGGCACAATTCTTTTGGGGCTTATCATTCCTGGAAAAATAGCTCTGCCCTTCAAAAAAATCAATGACGCCATTCGCGAACTACAGGAATGTAATTTTGACGTGTCTATTTACTATAATCAGGAAGATGAAATTGGAGAAATTGCCCAAGAAATTAATAAGATGATCTACAATTTGAAGAAGTTTGAGGAATTGCGAACAGATCGTATTGCTGTGGAAACTCGAAAATTTGATGCACTTGCTAATATGTTGCATAAGTATGTTTTATTGGGCAATGCCAAAGGCGAGTTGATTTATATGAATAGCAGTCTTTATTCTTTTTTGCAGCTACAGTCGGATGATGTTATCGGTAAAGAAGTCGGAGAGTCACTAGTTCCTACGGCCATTAAAGAGACTCTCAATTTGGCAATCAAGCGTCGGGCAAAGCTGGAAAATCAAGAGGTCATTATCCCTTTGCAGAGGATTTCAGGCGAGCAAGTAGAAGGAGAGGAGCCTAAGGAAGAAGAACAATTTGTCGGTTTTGCCAATGTGATTCCTATTAGAGGCAAGTCGAGTTCTTTGGACTACTATCTAATGGTCATATCGGAAGATGTAATTGTGTAAAAAATATTAATTGGACGTCGGAGAACGCTTGCGCTAAAAAAGAGTTCTCTGGAGGGTTTATGTTATCTGTAGAAAGACCTTATAATTTACTTCTTGTAGACGATGACGAGCACATTATTAACTTTTTAGAAGAAATTATAAAAGTTCGTTATGGTGGGATTTTCAATTTAATGACGACCAAGAACTCTGCAGATGTTCCGCGTATTTTAAATCAGGTTGACTTTCATCTGGCCATTGTCGATTTACACATGCCTTCTATGGGAGGAGATGAGCTCCTCGAAATTATCAAGGAAGAGAAGCCTAATCTTTTCGTGATTATGCTTACTGGAGACAATACTTATTCAGCTCTGATGCGCAGTTATGCGGGAGGAGCTTATGACTACATTCTCAAGCCTCTTACGCCTCAGTCTATTTATTTGGTTTTAGACCGTCTTCTTTCCGTTTTAGACAATTGGAAGGACTTTTTTCATAATTATAAGCGCTGACAAAGTCGATAAATTTCGATACATTACCTCTAATTTATAATCTTTAGTGGTGGTTATCAGGAATGGACACGTCTCTTATCCGAAATTTTTCAATTATTGCTCATATTGATCATGGTAAATCGACTTTAGCTGATCGTTTGTTGGAAAAAACAAATGCCCTTTCTTCTCGCGAGATGACGAATCAGTTTTTAGACAGTATGGAGCTGGAGCGTGAGCGTGGCATTACGATTAAAGCTCAAACGGTTCGTGTCTCTTATAAGGCTAAAGATGGGCAAACCTATTATCTCAATCTAATTGACACTCCCGGCCATGTGGACTTTTCCTATGAGGTGAGTCGTTCTCTTGCTTCTTGTGAAGGAGCTTTGCTGGTGGTTGATGCTTCTCAGGGAGTAGAAGCTCAAACTTTGGCCAATGTTTACCTTGCCTTGGAAAACGATTTGGAAATTGTTCCCGTGTTAAACAAAGTAGATTTACCTCATGCCGATCCGGCCAAGGTCAAGGAGATGATTGAGGATATTATCGGAATTGAAGCGGCTGATGCCAATATGGTTTCTGCCAAAACAGGCTTAGGTATTGATGAGCTCTTGGAAACAATTGTGGCCAAGATTCCTCCTCCGAAGGGCAAGTCTTCTAATCCGCTTCAAGCATTGATCTTCGACTCTTGGTTTGACTCTTATCAGGGTGTAATGATTTTGGTTAGGGTTTTTGAGGGGAAAATTCGAGTTAAAGATACAGTTTATTTTAAGCACTCTGATGAAAGTTATGAAGTGATTAAGCTTTGGGTGCGTGCACCTCATTATCAAGATGTTAAAGAGTTGGGCGCTGGCGAGGTGGGAATTCTGATTTGCGGAATGAAGACCATTCACGACGTCAAAATTGGAGATACAATTGTGCTCGATTCGCAGAAAGAGACAACTCCGATGCTATCTGGATTTCAAGATGTAAAGCCCATGGTCTTTTGCGGAATTTTTCCCGTAGAGAGTAGTGAGTACGAAAATGTCAAAGAAGCTTTAGAAAAGCTTGCACTAAATGATTCTTCCTTTACCTATGAGCCAGAAACATCGGCCGCTCTTGGTTTTGGTTTTCGTTGTGGTTTTTTGGGGCTGTTGCATATGAATATTGTGCAAGAGCGTTTGGAGCGTGAATTTGGTCTTTTTCTTATTTCTACAGCACCTTCTTGTAAATACTTGGTGCAGACAACCAAGGGAGAGGAAATTTTCGTAGAAAATCCTTCCTTAATGCCTGATGCTGGAAGAATAGAGTCAATTAGCGAGCCAACTGTTGAGGTTAATATTCACTTACCCAATGAATATGTGGGCAAGATTATTACTCTCTGTGAAGAGAAGCGTGGCTCTCAAACTGATTTGAAATATCTCACTACTGATCGCGTGCAACTCACTTATCTTTTGCCTTTGAGTGAAATGATGTTTGATTTTTATGATCGCCTTAAAAGTTATACCAAGGGCTATGCCAGCATGGATTATGCTTTTAAAGAATATAAACAAGCTGACCTTGTAAAAATGGATGTCATGCTTAATGGTGAGAAAGTTGATGCACTTTCCATTATCTGTCACCGCACAAATTCGTTCTATCGAGGGCGAGATCTAACTCAAAAATTGCGTAAAGTTATTGAGCGACAGCAGTTTGAAATTGCCATTCAAGCGGCAATTGGCAGCAAGGTTATTGCGCGCGAGTCGGTGAAAGCGTTGCGTAAAAACGTGCTTGCCAAATGTTATGGTGGCGACATCACTCGTAAAAGAAAACTATTAGAGAAGCAAAAAGAGGGTAAAAAGAGAATGAAAATGGTGGGCAATGTGGAAGTTCCTCAGGAAGCATTTCTTGCCGTCTTAAAGGTGGATGAATAGTGAAAACCGAGTTACAACAAATTTTTGATAAGGTTCTTTCCATTTATTCGGCAGGAGACCATTATCAGCGATTGTTAGAGGCTAAGAAGATTTATTCTGAACGAACAGGTATTGTCTACGAAGATGATGATGAGTACGAAAATCGTATGAACTGTTTTAACGATTGGTATCTCTTTCATCATTTGAGCAAAGATTTGCGCAGTACCATTATCTGGGATTTTTTAGAAAAGCATAAAGAGTATGACTCTTCTGTGCGAAAGTCTTTTCAGATGATTAACTATTCTCTATTTGAAGTGTTGAAGGCGGGATGTAGTCAGTTAATTCTTCATGATTTATTACACCGCAAAAAATTGAAAATTAAACTAGGTCAGCGCAATGTTGGCTGTGTTTCCAAAGACATATTGGTGGGCAGAGTGATTGAGCACCATGGGGAAATGTTCCTACTTGGTGGAGTTTGCGTTTTGCCTCCTGAGACGAAGAAAATTTTGCGAGCATATACTCGCAAAATTCATGTGTTTAGAGATTTCAATGTGGAATATCGTTTTTTACAGCGTCTGGAATTTCTAAAAGTGCGTTGGATGCGTTATAAGCATGTGGATATTTCCAAATTGTTTGTTGTGTAGTTGTTTTTAAGGATTGTCATGGACCAAAATATTTTATTACAGTTAGGGCAATTGGGTGAAGAGATTCGTGATATGCGCCGTCGTATGACCAACATTCGGAGGTCACTTTGACGTTGAAAAAAAGAGTGCTCGTTTAACCGAAATTTCTGAACTTGAGTCTTTACCAGGTTTTTGGGAAGACACCGATCATGCTGCCAAAATACAAAAAGAGAAGTCGATCTTAGAAACGTCTGTAAATGCCTATATGAGTTTACAAGAAAAGCTCGATGAATTTGATATTCTACGCGAATTTGCTGAGTCAGACGAAGATTCTGCTTCTGGAGAAGAGGCTGTTGCTCTATTTGGAGATATCAGGGAATCGCTTGAAAAGACAGAACAACAAGCTTTGCTTTCAGGGGAGACTGATCCCAACAATGCGATTATTTCTATAAATGCGGGAGCCGGGGGGACTGAGTCTTGCGATTGGGCGATGATGCTTCATCGCATGCTCGTTCGTTATGCCGAAGATCTTAAATTTAAGGTAGAGCTTATTGATTTTCAGGATGGGGATGCTGCGGGAATTAAGTCGTCTACTATTCTAGTGCAAGGGCCTTTTGCCTATGGGCTTTTAAAATCGGAAGTAGGAATTCATCGCTTGGTACGTATTTCCCCTTTTGATTCCAATGCGCGTCGCCATACTTCTTTTGCTTCTGTCTTTGTTTCGGCAGAGGTGGATGATGAAATTGATATTCAAGTAGACGAAAAAGACTACAAAATCGATGTATTTCGCTCTAGTGGCGCTGGTGGACAACATGTTAATACCACCGATTCGGCCGTGCGTTTGACTCACTTTCCGACAGGAATCCAAATTGTGTGCCGCAATGAGCGTTCCCAGATTCAAAACCGCGCAATGGCCATGAAAATTTTGAAATCACGTCTTTTTGATTTAGAGATACAAAAACGACAGGATGCACAGGATGCCGTTGAAGCAGGAAAAAAGAAAATAGAATGGGGATCGCAAATTAGATCTTATGTGTTACACCCTTATAAGTTGGTAAAAGATCATCGTACAGGCTTTGAAGTTTCTACTGCTGAAAAAGTTTTGGATGGCGATTTGAACGGATTTACCCGGGCATATCTACAATGGTTTTTAACTGGCGAAAAAGTAGAAAAAGACTAAAGAAAGGAACAAAAATGAAAGAACGTTTTACTAAACCTTGGACAGACAATTTTAATGAGCAGATCAATGTTCGTTTGGATAAGCGTCAGAAGATGTTGGATGAAGGAATTAGCCCTTATAAGAATGGATATGTTCCTTCTCATAAAGCCTGTGATCTCGTCAAAAAATATGGTGAACTTTCTAAAGAAGAGATCGGAGAGACTGAGGAATTTTCTTTAGCTGGTCGTGCCGTTCTCGTGCGTAGCTTCGGTAAAGCCTCTTTTATTTCTTTAGATGATGGCAGTGAACGTTTTCAGGTCTATGTAAGACAAGATACGGTAGAGCCTGCTGATTATAAAGAATTTGAATATATTGATTATGGCGATATCGTCTATGTGAAGGGGCAAGTTTTTAGAACAAATAAGGGTGAGCTTTCTCTTAAGGCAAGAGAGTTTAAGCTGCTTACCAAATCAATTCGACCTCTTCCTGAAAAATTTCATGGACTAACAGATCCAGAGCTTCGCTATCGTATGCGTTATGTGGATATGATCATGAATCCCGAGGTGCGCGATACTCTTAAAACAAGATCTGATATCGTGCGTTTTATTCGCGAATTTTTCTACAAAAATGATTATATCGAAGTTGAAACACCAATGATGCATTCGATTGCCGGTGGTGCAGCGGCCCGTCCTTTTGTGACTCATCACAATACTTTGGACATGGAGCTTTTTATGCGCATTGCCCCAGAGCTTCACTTAAAGCGCTTGATCGTCGGTGGTTATCCGCGCGTTTTTGAAATGAATCGCTGTTTTAGAAATGAAGGGATTTCCATTAAGCACAATCCTGAATTTACCACAATTGAATTTTACCAAGCCTATGCCACTTATAAAGAATTGATGAACTTTACAGAAGAACTACTTTCTAGTCTTGTGCAAAAGCTATTCAATACTGACATGGTCAAATATGGTGATAAAGAAATTAGTTTTAAGGCTCCTTTTGCTCGCATGACAATGAAAGAAGCAGTTTGTAAATATGCCAATATTTCAGCCGATGAAGTTGAGCAACGAGAAGTGCTAGAAGCTCTTCTTTTGAAGAAAACTGATTTTGATAAAGAAGATGTGGCAAAAATGGGTCCTGGTGTTCTTTTGGAAAATTGCTTTGCTGAATTTGCGGAAGGACATCTCATTCAGCCAACTTTTATTACAGAATATCCTACCGAAATTTCTCCATTGGCCCGTCGTAATAATGAAAATCCTGAGATTGTTGATCGTTTTGAGTTTTTCATCAATGGCTGGGAGATTGCCAATGCTTTTTCAGAGTTAAACAATCCGACAGATCAATTAGATCGCTTTGCCGAACAAGCTGTTAAAAAAGCTGATGGCGATGATGAAGCGACCGATGTGGATTACGACTTTGTGCGTGCTTTGGAATACGGCATGGCCCCGACAGGTGGAGAAGGGATTGGTATTGATCGCCTTTGTATGATTTTGACCAATAGTCAAAGTATTCGCGATGTTATTCTTTTCCCACTTCTTAAAAAAGAGAGCTTTGGATTAGAGTTCTCTGAATAGGCAAAGCTTGTGAGGTTTTACGCGTCATTATTGAAATTTATGTTTCAGGGTAAAACCTCGCGCCGCTTTTTATGGGCGGTGATTTTGAGCTTTTCTTTTTCTATGACTGTTATTTTAGCAACTCTTGGAATTATGGATGGCTTTGAAAATACCTTAAAATCCACTTTGCATCGATCAAGTGGAGATCTTGTTATTCTCAGTCGCAATGGCTTTTTTAACTGGGAACAAGGACTTCGCGATCAGTTGCACGATCTTTTCCCGCAAGCTAAAGTTTCTCCACTCATTCAGACTCAAGGATTTTTGGTAAAAGATGGAAAGAGCAAGGGCGTTCTCTTGCGTGGTATCGACAACGATTCTTTTACTCATGTCACAGATTTGCCATTGGGGAATCTAAGTGAAGGATTGTGCTTGGGAAAAGAGCTTGCTGATTTTTTTAAAGCACAAGTAAAAGACCAAGTTACTTTAGTCATGTCTTCGGGAAATTCTCAGTTAAAGGGGCTACCATCTTTTCACCCTCTGTTGGTCGATTGTCAGCTTAGTCACGGCATTTATGAAAAAGATGAACGACTTGTCTATATCGAAAGGAAAAAACTCGAGCAGATGCTTGCCTATGCTCCAGAGCGCATTAATATGCTGCTGTTGCGCTTTCCCTCTGCAATTTCTTCTGAGCTGTTGGAGAGTCGGGGCAGAACTCTAGAACAGCATTTGGGGTGGGCATTCTCTGTGCGTCCCTATTGGAGTGAGTTTGAGTCTTTAATTCAGGCGGTCAAGGTCGAAAAGCTGACTATTGCTATTATTTTGCAATTAATAGTTATTGTCTCTGTATTTAATATTGCAGGTTTTATTATCTTTTTAAATTCACAGCATGCACGGGAATTGTTTTTGCTGGAAGCTTTGGGGGCAACCAAAAAACAACTCGTGCGCTTTTGGCTGAGTCTTGTATCATTGCTTTGGTTTATGGCCATTTTCTTTTCTTTGGCCGGCCTACAGATACTCGATTGGGCCCTTAAAAATTGGGACTTGTTTAAATTACCCGGCAATATTTATGTCTTGAGTCGCTTAAAGCTCATGCTGGATGGGGGAGATTATCTTCTCGTCTATTTACTGTCATTGGCTTGGGTTTTTGTAATTGTCGGCGTGATTTTTTATCGCTTGAAGAAGGTTTCTATTCTGCAGAATTTGCGAAGAGAGTTTTCTTAATTTAGAAGGTTTTTTATGCTGGAAGTAAAAGGCTTATGTAAAGATTTTGGTGGCACACGAGTTTTGCAAGGTGTTGATTTTCAATTGGGGCGAGGGGAACGTTGCGCGATTCAAGGAGCTTCTGGTTCAGGTAAATCCACTTTTTTGCACTTGTTGGCCGCTTTAGATCGCCCCTTAACTGGCTCAATCCATTTTGGAGGGCAGGATATCGCTCGTTTGGATGACAAAGCTTTGGCCGAGTATCGCAACCGCAGTGTGGGTCTTGTTTTTCAGTTTCACTTTTTACTCTCTTCAATGAGTTGTCTTGATAATATTTTGCTGCCGTCGGAGCTCAGTCGTTTGAGCAGCAAGGAGCGGAAGTCAGTGCGTGACCACGTACTAGATCTTGGTAAAGAAATTGGTGTTGATCATCTTTTTCATAAATATCCTTTCCAGGTTTCTGGAGGAGAACAGCAACGCATGAGTTTAATTCGGGCCCTTTCAATGAAGCCTCAACTTCTCTTATGTGATGAGCCAACGGGTAATTTGGATTCAAAAAATTCATCTTTGGTTACGGATTTAATATTCAAATTGGCCCAAGAAAATAATAGCTCTTTGATCGTTGTGACCCATGACGAGAAAATGGCTCAGCGCTTCCAAAAGATAATGAAAATGGAAGACGGAAAGCTTAGTTAAGCTATTGGAATCCAAAGAGAATTTCTAAAAAAAACTGGCTTGTAAGAATGTTTTCTTATTGATACTTTTATCCCCTAATTAATAGTTAGGAGAGTAAATGTCTCAGATATATTTGGGCCTATTGATAATGGTTCTGGGCCTAACTCAAGTTTTCGCGCAGGATGACTTGGGTCCGCTAAAAGATTTATTTCATGTTGATCAAATTGTCATTGAAGGCAACCGCAAGGTTGAGTCAGAAGCGATTTTGTCCAAGCTCAAAATTGAAGCAGGGATAACAATCGATAACTATACTCTTCGTGATTCAATCCGTTCGCTTTATAACATGAAGCATTTTGATCAAGTTCAAGCTTTCGTTAGAGAAGAAAATAAGAAAAATATTCTCGTCTTCAAGCTTACAGAACGTCCTATCGTTTCGAGCTTAAACTTTTTAGGTAATGACGAACTGACTGATGATGATCTCAAAGAGCAAATTGAGACAAAAGTTTTTAGCATCTTGGACATCAATTCTGTTAAGGCAGATGTTAAGAAACTGCAGAAGTTCTATGAGGAAAAGGGATTCTACCTCGCGACAGTTGATTACGAAGTGAAAAAGAGTGAAGAGAATGAAGGCATGGAGCTAAACTTTCGCGTAAAAGAATTTGATAAAGTGAAAGTTAAGAAGATCAGCTTTT
Organism: Bacteriovoracaceae bacterium; assembly: GCA_003245675.1. Taxonomy (GTDB): domain Bacteria; phylum Bdellovibrionota; class Bacteriovoracia; order Bacteriovoracales; family Bacteriovoracaceae; genus SZUA-425. Next base: position 36,553 of record QKCN01000098.1, read on the forward strand.
TAGGTAATGAAGCTTTTTCTGATATTGAGCTACAATCCATTATGGAGACGCGTGAAGAGAGTCTTCTCTCTTTTATGTCTGGTACAGGAAGCTTTAAAGAGTTCAATTTTCAAACAGATATTGAGCGCTTGAAGTACTTTTATAAATCCAAAGGGCATTTGCAAATCAACGTTTCTAATCCCGTCGTAACGATTTCTGAAGATAAAAAATGGGTTTTCATTACCATCAAATTGACGGAAGGTCCTCGCTTTAAAATTAATCAAATTAGTTTTACTGGAGAGCTTCTTTTTACCGATAGTGAACTGCGCAAAAAGGTAATGCTAAAACCAGAAGACATCTATTCTGAAGATAATTTGCGCAAGGACATTCAGCTATTGACTGAAATGTATCAAGACGAAGGGTACGCCTTTGCCAACGTCTTGCGCACACTTTCCATCGTTCCCGGGGAGAATAAAGTTGATGTGGATTTTTCTTTTGAAAAAGGAAAAATTGCTTATTTTGGAAATATCGTCGTTAAGGGTAATACCAAAACCAGAGATAAAGTTGTTCGCCGTGAGTTAAAAATCAGTGAAGGGATGCGGTATTCTGGTTCTAATTTGCGCGAATCGAAAGAGAATGTTAATCGCCTTGGCTTTTTTGAGCCTAATAGTGTGGTCTTTAACACTGTTGCGCGCAGAGGGCGTGATGACATCCTCGATGTTGAGATTGCAGTTAAGGAAAGAAATACTGGACAAATCACTTTGGGAGCGGGGTATTCGACTGCTTCGAAAGGGTTTTTGCAGGCATCTGTTTCTCAAAATAACTTTTTGGGTTATGGGCAGGTTTTATCTTTTAGTTTGCAACTTTCTGGAACCAATCAAACTTATAATGTCGGTTTTACTGAGCCTTATCTTTTTGATTCGAAGTGGACCGCTGGAGCTGATGTTTTTCAAACGAAGAACGAAAGTTCCAAGTCATACGATTATTTAAGACGTGGTGCCGATGTTCGCGTGGGATATCCCATTTTTGAATACACAAGGGCCTATGTGACTTACAAATTACAAGACACAGAACTTACCAATGTTAAAGATCCAACCATTGATGAAGATGATGAAAATGGTCTTGCATCTTCAGTTCAGGGATCTGTTGTTTATGACAAGCGCAATAATAAATTTGAGCCAAGTGATGGGCATTATGTTCGTGCGGCAGTCGAGTGGACTGGTTTGGGTGGCGATCACCGCTGGGTTCAGTCTGAACTCGAGGGGCGTTATTATAAAAGTGTATATGGTGATTTAGTTTTTAGAAGTCGACTTTCCATTAATAAGCTTTTCAAGGTTCAAGATCATTCTATTCCTCGTACCGAGAAGTACACTTTGGGTGGTTCTCGTAATTTGAGAGGATATGGTTATGAAGATATTGGACCCAAGGAAACTCGAGAAAGTACTGATCCTACAGATTCAAAGATTTATACTTTTAATCGTGGGGGGCTTTTCTCTTTGGTTAGTACCCTTGAGCTAGAGCATCCTTTGGTCAGAGAAGCTGGTTTGAAATGGGTTCTCTTTTTCGATGCAGGTAATGTTTACGACAAATATTACGGAGATACTGGAAAGTATACTCTTTATACCGATTATGGTTTTGGTTTCCGTTGGTTCTCTCCTATTGGGGTGCTTCGTTTTGAATTCGGCTTCCCACTTGATCGTCGAGAAGGCCAACAGCCGAACCAGTTCTATTTTGATATTGGACAGCTATTTTAATATCCGGGAGGATTTTATGATGAAGATTCTTGTTCTTTTTATGGTGCTTGTTCCTGCTTTGGCTTTGGCCGAAATTTCTGTCGGAGTTGTTGATATGCAGACTGTTTTAACATCAATTACTGATGGGAAAGCAATCATGAAGCAATTAGAAGGAAAGTTTAATATTCGCAAAAAAGAATTGAAAAAGTCAGAAGAAGAAATCAAAAAAGCACAAGAAGAGTATCAGAAACAGAGGACTGTTCTTTCTGAGGCTGCTCAACGCAAAAAAGAAAAAGAATTACAAAAGATGGTTTTTGAGCTTCAAAATAAGACAATGGAGTATCAAAAAGAGATCAATGGTCTAGAGCAAGATTTGAAAAAGCCTTTGATTGGCAAAATTCAAGAAATTGTTCTTGAGATTTCTAAGCAATCCAAGGTCGATTTAACTTTCGAAATGGCATCAGCACCAATTCTTTATGCTAAAAAACGATTGGATCTTACTACTGATGTGGTAAATGCTTATAATAAAAAATATCCAGAAAAGAAGAAGTAAGCGATGGTGACACTAGGAGATCTTCAGCAAAAATTCACGACACTCAAACTTTTAAAGGGCGAGTTCTCTGAGATTAAAGGGATTTGCTCTCTTTATAATTTGCAGCAGGATCACTTGTGTCTCGTAAAAAATCAAAAATTTTACAAGCGTCTCTTGGAAGAAATGGCTCAGCAGGGAAAAAGTTCTTTTATCCTTCTTTTGGATCGCTCTCTTGAGAATGAAGTTGATTTGAGCTCTTTTTCCTCAGTGTTATGTATCGATTCTTTAGAAAAAGAGCTTCCACGTTTGTCCAAAGTCTTTTTTGATGATCGCTATGCCGGCGATGAGCATCAAGCTGATGGGCGAGTTACTGGAACGGCTGAGATTGATTCAACTGCCCGCATTGCTGCAGGTGTTTTTATTGGGCAAAATGTAAAGATTGGAGCGCAGGTTGAAATATTGCCTGGTTGCGTTGTTATGAATCGTGCGAGCATTGGTGCTGGAACAAAAATTTACCCTAATGTCACAATATATGAAGACGTTCGGGTCGGTGAGCGCTGCCGTATTCATGCTGGAACGACTATTGGAGCAGATGGCTTTGGCTATCAGTTTGAAGCAGGGGTTCACAAAAAAATTTGGCATTTTGGATCTGTTATTATCGGCAGCGATGTTGAAATCGGCGCCAATGTTTCTGTTGACCGGGCAACTTTTGATTTCACGGTTATCGGCGATGGATGCAAAATTGATAATCAGGTACAAATTGGTCACAACTGTCGTCTTGGGCGTGGAGTGATTATGTGCGGGCAATCTGCTTTGGCCGGAAGTGTCGTTTTGGGCGACTTCTGTGTTTTGGCCGGGCGGGCCGGCGTTGGACCCGATATAAAAATGGGGATGGGCTGCCAAATTGCAGCAGGAGCACTTGTTAGTCAGGATTGGCCAGCAGGTTCTAAGGTTGCAGGACATCCTGCTCGCTCTGTGGGCGAGTGGATGCGATCTAATGCTTATTTGCGTAAAATGGCTTTACAGCGGGGCAAAAAGGACTAGTCCGTGCTTTATGATAAAAAGGATATTATAGATTTCCTTCCACAGCGTGATCCTTTTTTGTTCCTTGATTCTATTACTGAGCTAATTATTCCCGAACATTTACAAGATTTGGACCCACGTGAATTTTGCCTTGAGAATTTGCGCGGGTTTATGGTGCGTGGATCTTTTTTGGTGAAAGAGGATTTGCCATTATTGGCAGGACATTTTCCTGGGAATCCTATTTTTCCCGGAGTTTTGCAAATTGAGGCTATGGCCCAAGCATCTTGCTTTATTATTGCCCCTCTTTTTCCCAATTTTAAGGATGTCGAGCTTGAGCTCGCCTTAGGGGTTGTTAGTCGGGCTAAATTTCGTAAGCCTATTTTCCCAGGAATGCAGTTGGAGATTCATTCACAATGCACTAAAGTTAAA